>NZ_JBWKKY010000012.1:0-153208 GCF_056430805.1 Streptomyces sp. NPDC045955 | reverse complement strand
ACCGCGAGCCGCGAGCCGCGAGCCGCGAGCCGCGAGCCGCGAGCCGCGAGCCGCGAGCCGCGAGCCGCGAGCCGCGAGCCGCGAGCCGCGAGCCGCGAGCCGCTGACCGGCTGGAGGCGCGGGTTTGTTAGAGGCGGCCGCCTTGTCCGGTGATCAGCCTCTTCGCGTGCCCGTGGGGCACGACGCCCACCGGTGGGGCACCTTCCGCGGAGAACGGACGCTGGTCGTCGCCACGCGTACGGTCACGTCGGCCGTACGCATCCTGGAAACGCTGCCCGCGCTGCTTCGCGGCGACGATCGCGTGACCGTCGTCTTCGCTCACGACCCGACCTCTGCGTTCGGCTCCGGCGTTCTCGACCTGCTGCACGGCGCCGGCTGCCGGGTCATGCCCTGGGAACAACTGGAGCGCATCGCCCCCGACCTCATCCTCTCCGCCAGCGAGAACATCGACGTACCGGAAGGACACTGTCCGGTCCTGGTGTTGCCGCACGGGGTGGGCTTCCAGAAGCTGGTGCCGGACTCGCGCGGTCCGCACGAGCGGCTCTCCGGTGCCGTGCCGGATTCCCTGCTGGAGTCCGGCCGTGCCTGGTTGGCCGTATCGCATCCGGCCCAGGAGGAGCAGCTGCTCGCCACGCACCCGAAAGCAGCCGGCCGTACCCTGCTGGTGGGCGATCCCTGCTTCGACGAACTCCTGGCCAGCCGGGAGAGCAGGGATGCGTACCGCGATGCCCTGGGGGTCACGGCGGGTCGGCGCCTGATCGTGGTCAGTTCGACCTGGGGGCCCACGTCGCTCCTGGGACGTCACCCGCACCTGCCCGCGAGTCTCCTCAGCGAACTACCCGGTGATGAGTATCTGGTTGCTGCGATAGTCCATCCCAACGTGTGGGCCGCGCACGGCGCGTGGCAGATCCGGGTCCTCCAAGCGGCTGCCCTGGACGCGGGACTGCGTCTCGTGCCCGCTGTTCACGCGTGGCGGGCCGCGCTCGTCGCGGCGGACGCCGTGGTCGGCGACCACGGCTCGGTGACGCTGTACGGTGCCTCGGCGGGTACGCCCGTCCTGCTGGGGGCGTTCGGCGCCGACGCGGTGCCCGGGACCGCGATCCACGCTCTGGCAGCCGTCGCGCCCCGGCTCGACCCCGATGGAGACATTCGCCGCCAGGTCGAGCACGTGATTCACGAGCACACGCCCGAGCGGTACGCGGCCGTCGCGCAGTCTGCCTTCGCCGAACCTGGACAGGCTCTCCCCCGGCTCCGTGCCGCCCTCTACCGGCTGCTGCGGCTCCCGGAGCCGTCCTCCCCGCCACCGTCTGCGCTGGTGCTGCCCCGGCCCGACCCGCCGGCCTCACCGGTCACCTCCTGGCAGGTGATCACAGAGGTCGAGGGGATCGAACAGGACCACGTGCCCTCGGCTGTCGTCGTACGCCGTTTCCCCGCCGCCGCGCACTCAGGCGGTGGCACGGGCGCCAGCGCGCCCCTGTTCTTCACCCATCTCGCGTGCTCCGACGGTGAACGCGACCGGCGGCTGGTCGAGAGTGCCTCAGTGATCCTGGCCCACCGTCCGGCCCCTACCACGGCAGCTGCGTCGCGGTGGATCCAGGGCACCCTCGAGCGGCTGCCCGGAAGCCTCCTCGCCGCATCGGCCGTCCGCCATGGGGGCTTCCTGATCGGGCTCAGGGACGGCCGGATCGTGGAGGCGGCCGTCACCGGCCCCGAGCTGGACGCGGGTCTTCCGGCCGCCGTTGTCTACGCGTGCCTGCGTGCGGGTCGCCCGCTGGACGACGCCTTCGTCACCCTGCGGATCGGAGACCTGCGGACCGAGGACGTCGTCCTGCGGCTGCGCCCTTCTCCCGCACCGAGCGGCTCGCGGTGACCGGCTGTCACCGGTCGAGGTTCTCCAGCCGCCGACGCAGGTCCTCGGCCACAGGATTGCTGTTGGCCTCGTGGAGCGTGACAGCCCGGGTGAGCCAGCCGCGCACGCTGTCCTGGTGGCTTCCGGCCCGCTCGGCGATGTCGACGAGGGTGACGAGGGCCTCGGCCTCGTAGTGCGTCGCTGTCTCCTCTTCCAGGACACGTACCGCCTCGCGCAGCGCGCGCACCGCCTCCTCAGTGGCGCCCAGGTGGTCATGGACGACACCGATAGCGGCCATGGCCCGCGCAGCCATACGCAGGTCGGGTTCCTCGCGTGCGAGCAGGTCGTGGTGCGCCATGCGCAGGGTTTCCAGCGCTTCGTCGTACTCGCCGCGGGCGTCCAGCGCGCAGCCGAGGAAGTAGGCGGCGATGGCTGCCCCACGGCTCTGTCCCGCCTCCTTGTTCAGTTCGTACGACCGCCGGTAGGCGGGAACGGCCTGGGCAGGGTCGACCTGGTCCAGATACCGTCCGAGGAACTCCTGCACGGAGGCACGCAGAGTGAGGTGGTCGGTCACCTCGGCCCGTGCGACCGCAGTCCGCAGCTCCCTCCCGGCACGGTCGGTCTCGCCGAGGTCCATCAGCGGGCGGGACAGCAGGCTGCGCAGCCGCGCCTCGGCTTGTGCGGCCTCGGCGATATCGTTCGCGGTTTCAGCCGTCTCGGCGAGGGCGGCGGCCGACGCGACGCCGAGTTCGAGCGACTCCTTCCACGCCTCCAGGTGACGGTGGCGCAGGAACAAGGCCGTGAACGCCTCGGCCAGTGGCCAGACAAGGCTGTGCAGCCCGTGCCGGCTCGCGGCCCGCAGGACGGCCAGGACGGCGTGGCGCTCGGCATCCAGCCACTCCAGGGGGGAGGGTCCCGTGCCGACCGCGAAGGGATCGTCCGCGGTGCGCAGCAGCGGTGACAGGTCGGCGATCCGCAGCCGCTCCTTCCTCAGCGCCCGGTCGGCGAACGCGGTGAGAACGAGGTAGTGGGTGGCCACCCTCCTCGTCATCGCCTTCTCCTCCGCCTGCGGCTCCTCCTGCGCGGCGCGTTCCCGGGCATGCAGGCGCACGAGGTCGTGCATGCGGAAACGGCCGTCGCGGCCGGCCTCCACGAGGCTCGCGGTCACGAGCGTGCGCAGCAGGCGCTTGGCACTCGGGGTGTCGAGGTCCGCCGCGACCGCCGCGACTCCGGCGTCGAAGGCCCCAGTCGGCAGCCATCCAAGGAGGCGGTAGAGCCGGGCGGCGTCGGGCGGCAGCAGCCGGTACGAGGAGCCGAGCAGGGCGGACACGGAGTACTCCTCCCCGGGGAGAGTCCCCTGGAATCCTGGCAGGGCCAGCGCGGCAAGCCGGCCGGCTTCGTCCTCCAGTTCCTCCGACAGCGACGTCATGGTCACACCGTCGTCCGTGATCAGGCGGGCCGCCGCTATCTGCAGCGCCACCGGCAAGCCCCCGCACAGCTCGACCAGGCGCTGGGCAGCAGCCCGCTCGGCTGCCACGACGTCCTCGCCGCAGCGGTCGACCAGGAGGGCCAGGCCACCCTCCGGATCCAGGGGTTCCAGTGAGATCAACTGTGCTCCGTCGAGGACCAGTTCACCCAGCTTCCCGTGGCTGGTCACGAGAACGGCGCTCCCCGGGCCCTTGGGGATCAACGGCCGTACCTGTGCGGGCTGGCTCACATCGTCCAGGACGAGCAGCAGGCGCTGGCCGGCGGTGCGCGAACGGAACAGGTTGGTCCGCTCCGCGAGCGACGCAGGCATGCCGGCGTCGCTCACCTTCAGGGATCTGAGGACCATGGCCAGGGCTTCGGACACGTCGGCGCCGACGGTCCCACCGGTGGCCGCCTGGTCACGAAGAGCCGCGAAGTCCACATACAACTGCCCGTCCGGGAAGAGCTGCCGGGACATGCTCGCCCATTTCGCGCCATGGCGCTCTTACCGACCCCCGGCAGCCCGCCGACGACCGTGACGTCGACGCCGCTCCGCCGCCGGGCAGCCGCACCGCACATCGCGTCCAGCAGGGAGAGTTCGCGCCTGCGGTTGCTGAACGGTACGGTCAGCACCGGAACCTGGTCCGGCCGGGCGGTCTCACCGGCCGTTGGCATCGCCGCCGGAACGTTGAAGGTGATACCGCCATGGATCTGCGCACCCTGGAAGGCGGGGCCGTGGTTCACACCACCGCTGATGACGGTGTGCGAGACGTTGCCCGCCCATTCGGCCAGCAGGCCGCGCAACTCGGCTGCGGCGGCGGGCTCTTCCCGAAGAACGTCGAGCAGCCGCTGCCGCCAGTCCGCCTCGATCTCCTCCTCCGCGGCCCTGTCCCCTGCCGCCCGAGCCCGGGCCAGCTCCTCGCTGGCTGCCTGGAGTTCTTCCTCCGCCTCGCCCGCCGAGCGGCGCCGGGCGAGAAACCTCGTCAGCCTCTCCTTGGCGCTCGACCAGGAGTCGGAGATCATCAACCCGACCAGAGTCGTCGCCCCCGACGCCGCGAGCGCCGCCAACTCGGCTTCCACCCAGCCCCCTTCGCATCACTTCCTGCCCTGCGGATCAGGAAAGGCCACGGTAGAACGATCTCGCCGAGTTGGACAGCTCGCCCCACCGAGCAGCCACGATCATCACGTCGCAGGCCTCCGGAGCCGTGTGCGCAGCACAGAGGCGTGACGTCGCAGGAAGGAGACGGTATGCGGAGCGATGTCTCGCACCGGCGCCGGGCCGGCTCGTCCCAGCACGGCATTCCTGCCGAGCCGCTCAAGGGCGCCGACTGGCCCGGCTCTTCGTGGAGTGGCGGCGTGCCGCCGTCGCCAGGAGGGCCGCACCCGCGCCGCCGACCAGGAGTGTTCCCCATTCAGGGACGTGCGCTGCGCGTAGGAGGCCGGCGACGCCGAAGCTCGTGTTCCAGCCTGCCTCCGTGATGGCGGAGCCGAAGCCCTGGATGGACAGGATGGCGCCGAACAGCCAGAGCAGGCCCTGGCCTGACGTGGTCTCCGACGTGTTGAGCTGCTGCCGCTTGGGCATGGCGGGTCCCTTCGAGAGTTTTTCGATGCGGTCGCATCACATCGTGCAGGGTCGGCGATTATGATGCAAGCGCATCGGAAAAGAGGGGTCGAGAGGAGCGGCGCGTGCCCAAGCAGGTGGACTACGAGGAGCGGCGGCTGCGGATCGCGGAGGCGGTGTGCGCTCTGATCACGCGCTCCGGGATGGAGGCCGTCAGCCTCCGGGACGTCGCCGCCGAGGCGGGCGTGTCCATGGGGGCCGTGCAGCGATGCTTCCGCACCAAGGAGGACATGCTGCTCTTCGCGCTGGAGCACATCTCACAACACGTCAGCGAGCGCGCCGAGCAGCGCATCGCCGCGACCTCCACTCCGCAGGCCGCGGCCATCCTGCTCTCACACACCCTGGCCGAACTCGCCCTGCTGGACGAGGAGTCGAGGGCTCAGGCGCATGTGTGGCTGGCCTTCGTCGGCCACGCTCCCACCAGCGAGAGGCTCGCCGCCGTCCTGCATGAGACGTACGGCAAGCTCCATGACCTCGTCGCGTGGCTCATCCGCTACGGCCAGGACACCGAGGAGATCCCGCCGCATCTCGACGCCGTCCAGGAGGCGCGCACGCTCCTCGCCGTCGCCGACGGTCTCACCGTTCACGTTCTCGCGGGGCATCTCTCCCCCGAGACGGCGTCGGCCGTCCTTCAGCGCCACGTCGATTCCCTGTTGCGGTGAGCGCCCGCCCGGACAGTTCGGCACTTTCGCCCCATTTGCACCAGTGTTCTACGGTGGATACGGGCGGATAGGAACGACGCTGCTCATACCCCTCGCACCGATCATCGAGGTGACGGTCATGACGGAGACCACACAGCGCAGAAACACCGCTACCGGGACGGGAAAACAGGACGCGGGCACGACGCCGCAGAGCCGCAGAGGAGATGGCTCCGCTCCCCCGGAGGCCCGGGGAAGCACCGCGATCGCGGACACGGTCGTGGCGAAGATCGCGGGCATGGCGGCCCGGGAGATCCCCGAGGTACACAACCTCGGCGGAGGGATGACCAGGGCCTTCGGGGCCGTGCGCCAGCGCGTGCCGGGCGGGGGCAGTGGGGTCACCCAGGGCGTGAAGGTGGAAGTCGGTGAGCGCCAGGCCGCCGTCGACCTCGACGTGGTCGTCGAGTACGGCGCCGCCATCGCCGACACCGCCGCGGACATCCGGACCAACGTCATCAACGCGGTGGAGCGGATGACCGGGCTGGAGGTCGTCGAGGTCAACATCGCCGTCGACGATGTCCATCTGCCGGACGAGGAGGAAGAAGAAGGCGAGTCCGGGCAGGAGGGGCGGCGCGTGGCCTGAGGGTCCGGGTCCGCCCAAGGGAGGGTCACGGAACTCCCGCAAGTCGCAGCAAGGCGGTCGCGCCCGCCGCCGCCAGTACGACCGCGAGAAACGGGGCCCTGCGCCAGGCGAGCACCCCGCCGGCCAGGACCCCGAGCGGTCGTGCGGGGCCGGTGAAGGCATGGCCGTCGGTGAGGGCGGACGTGGCGGCCAGGGCGGCGAGCAGGAGGACCGCCGAGACCTCCAGCAGTTTCTCGGCGCGCTCCGGGAGCCTGAATCTCGCGCGCAGGGCCGGTCCGGAGAGGCGGAGCAGGAAGGTGCCGGCCGCCAGGGCGAGCATCGCCGCCAGCGTCGGCGTGAGGGAGAGGGCGGTGTCGCTCACCGCGTGGCCTCCTTCCCCGTCCGGACGCTGAACAGGGGCAGGGCGGCCAGCGCCAGCAGGACCGGCAGGCCTGCCGGGAGGAACGGGGTGACGGCCAGGGCCCCTGCGGCGCCGGCCAGTGCCGTGCGCCGCAGGGGCCCGTCCCTCAGCGCGGGCAGGATCAGCGCCAGGATCACCGCGGGGAACATGGCGTCCAGGCCGAGTACGCCGGTGTCCCGCACGGCGCTGCCGAGCAGTGCGCCCAGCGCGGCGCCGACGGGCCAGCAGATCAGGATGCCCAGGCCGCAGAGCCAGTACGCGGCCCGTTTGCGCTCCGGCTCGTCCTGGGCGAGGGCGAAGACGACCGTCTCGTCGTTCATGAGATGCGTGCCGAGCACTCCGCGCCAGCCCCGCCCGAGGACGTCGTGTACCGCCAGACCGAACGGCAGATGGCGTGCGTTGACGAGCAGCCCGGCCAGCAGCGCGGCGATCGGGCTGCCGCCGGCGGCGATGATCCCGACGAACAGGAACTCGGACGAGGCGGCGAGGACGAGCACCCCCATCAGGACCGGGAACCACCAGGCGAACCCGGACGTGACCGCGACGGCGCCGTAGGACAGGCCGATCACCCCTACCGCCAGGCAGACCAGCGCGATGTCGCGAAGCAGCAAGCCATCCAGTGTTCGGCCCCATGGGGCCCGGACTTTCAGTGGCCGGTCTTTCGGTGTCCGGCCTTTCGGTAGCCGGTCTTTCGATGGCCGGTCTTTCGATGGCCGGTCTTTCGCTGTCCGGCCTTTCGGTGTTCGACCGCCCCGTGTTCTCCAGAGCGAACGCATGATTTTTATAGTGAACAAGGCTTACGATGTTCGTCAAGACGAACGAATGACCTCTGGAGCGAACACGCCATGTCCGACGCCGGCCCCGCCCCCAAGCCCCCGATCGAAGTGATCGCCGCGTCACTGCGGGCGGAACGCCTCCGGGTGGGGCTGTCCCTCACCGAGGTCGCCCGCCGGGCCGGGCTCGCCAAGTCCACGCTCTCCCAGCTGGAGTCGGGCACCGGGAATCCCAGCCTGGAGACGCTGTGGGCACTCTGCGTGGCGCTGGAGATCCCCTTCTCGCGGCTGGTGGCCGTGTCGCGGCCGCAGGTGCAGGTGATCCGGGCGGGAGAAGGGCCGGCCGTCGGCTCCGAGCAGAGCGACTACCGGGCCACACTCCTCGCCGCCTCCCCTCCCGGGGCCCGGCGTGACGTCTACAGCGTGGCCGCCGAGCCGGGGCCGCAGCGCTCCTCGGCGCCGCACCCGCCGGGAGTCGTCGAGCACGTCGTGATCAGCTCGGGCCGGGCCCTGGTGGGCATGGCCGACGAGCCGGTGGAACTCCATCCGGGCGACTACATCTGCTATCCGGCCGACGTCCCGCATGTCTTCCAGGCGCTGGAGCCCAGGACTCGTGCGGTGCTCGTCTCCGAGCATCACTGAGGAGTTCCTGGAGGGTTTCCCGGCCGCGGCGAACCTGACCACGGGGCCGACTCACCGAGCCGGAGGAGGTCGCCCGGGTCGTCCGCATGCTCGTGAGCGGCCGCGCCCGCGCCCTGAACGGAGCGGACCTGGTCGTCGACGGCGGCCGGCTCACGACCGTCTGACCCCGCAGGGCCGGGTTGGAGAGGGCGGCCCTGCGGGTCAGGCCGGGCGTTTGCGGGGGGTCGACTTCTTCGCGGCCGTCTTCTTCGCGGTGCTCTTCGACGCCGTCTTCTTCGCGCCCTGGCCGGACTTGGCGGTCGACTTCTTCGCGGACGCCGTGGTCTTCTTGGCCGCCGTCTTCTTCGCGGTGGACGCCGACTTCTTGCCGCCGGTCTGCTTGGGCGCCGCGCGGGCCGTCTTGCGCTGCGGGAGCGACTTGACCTCGGCGTGCTCGCCTGCCTCCTCGCCCCGGGACTCGCGGGCCGCGCGGACGCTGTTCTCCAGGGCCGCCATGAGGTCGAGGACCTTGCCGCCCGCGGCCGGCTCAGGGGCCTGCGGCAGGGCCTCGCCGGCGGCCTTCGCGGCGATGACCTCCTCCACGGCCTCGCGGTACTCGTCGTGCAGGTCCTCCAGGTCGACCTCGCCCAGGGTGTCCATCAGGGCGTCGGCCAGGTCCAGTTCCTGCTCCCGGACCGTGACGTTCGTGTCGGGGGCCACGCCCTCGGGGGCGCGGACCTCGTCCGGCCACAGCAGGCCGTGCATCGCGATGGCCTCGCCGACCACCCGGAGCATGCCCAGGCGCTCCCGGCCCCGCAGCGCGAACTTCGCGATCGCCACCTTGTTGCTGCGTTTGAGCGCCTCCCGCAGCAGGGTGTACGGCTTGGCCGCCGGGGCGCCGCTCGCCTGGAGGTAGTACGCGGCGTCCATCTGGAGCGGATCGATCCGGTCGGCCGGGACGAAGGCGACGATCTCGATCGTCTTGGCCGTCGGGATCGGCAGGCTGGACAGGTCCTCGTCGGTGATCGGGATGATCGAGCCGTCCGCGTCCTCGTAGCCCTTGCCGATTTCCCCCTGGGTGACCTCGCGGTCCTCCAACTCACAGAACTTGCGATAGCGGATGCGGCCGCCGTCCTCGGTGTGGATCTGGCGGAAGGAGATCGAGTGGCTCTCGGTGGCGTTCACCAGCTTGATCGGAATGCTGACCAGGCCGAAGGAGATGGCGCCGTTCCAAATGGATCTCACGTGCAGCACCCTTCCGGTCACTCTCGGGAGCGTTTGTCACGATTCGCGTGGGATTCTTATCGTATGGCGCCTATCACCGTGGTGGAGGGGCGACGGCTCCCGCTCAGCAATCTCGAGAAGGTGCTGTATCCCGCCACCGGCTTCACCAAGGGCGAGGTCCTGCACTACTACGCGACCGTCGCCGAGGTCCTGCTGCCCCATCTGCGCGACCGGGCGGTGTCCTTCCTGCGGTATCCGGACGGGCCGGACGGGCAGGTGTTCTTCACGAAGAACGTCCCGCCGGGTACGCCCGACTGGGTCACCACCGCCGAGGTGCCACGGGTGGAGGGACCCTCGCGGATGGTGCTGGTGCAGGACCTGCCGAGCCTGATGTGGGCGGCCAACCTCGTCACGGAGTTCCACACCCACCAGTGGCTCGTCGACTCGCCGGACGAGGCCGACCGCATCGTCTTCGACCTGGATCCGGGAGCGCCCGCGACCATCGTGCAGTGCTGCGAGGTCGCGCTGTGGCTGCGGGAACGGCTCGCGGCGGACGGCATCGAGACGTACGCCAAGACCTCCGGCTCGAAGGGGCTGCATCTGCTCGCCGCCGTGCGCGGGGCGTCCTCCGAGCGAGTGTCCGAGTACGCCAAGTCGCTGGCCGTCGAGGCGGAGAAGGCCATGCCCCGGCTCGCGCTGCACCGGATGACCAGGAACCTGCGTCCCGGGAAGGTCTTCGTCGACTGGAGCCAGAACGCCGCGCGCAAGACCACGGCGACCCCGTACACGCTCCGGGCCCGCCCCGAGCCGACCGTCTCGGCGCCCGTGACCTGGGAGGAGGTCGAGGAGTGCGGCTCACCCGGCCGGCTGGACTTCCACGCCACCGACATCGCGGCCCGGGTGCAGGACTACGGCGACCTGCTCGCCCCGCTCCTCGACCCGGACAGCGCGGGCCGGCTGCCTTAGGCCGTGTCCGCAAAGTCCCGCCTGCCCCGCGACGCCCGGCACGCTCCCCCACTGCCTCAAGGGCGTGGGAGGTGCCCCCACTCGCCGCACCGGACGAAGCCCCAAGTACACCCAGTACGAGGGACTCCGCCCGGCGCACCGAGAGCACGCACCAGACGCCGCGGAGCCCGCCCTCCGGGCGGACGACGGGACTTCGCGGACACGACCTAGGGGTCCTTTCACTGTGCCCGCCCGGGCCGCGCGGTCTGGCACCCCGCCTCGCCGTGTTGCCGAAACGTCTACGTGGCTCCTCCCCCAGCTCTCGGCTCCGCTCGAGCCGGGGGCGCACCCATCGAAGGCGCTCCGGCGCCTTGCGATGCACGGCACCAGACCACGCGACCTCATCGGGCGCTCATGGCGAGAGGACCCCTTGGTCACGGGGCGCCCTCAGCAGGTACGGGCCGCGTATGCCCTCACACCCGCGTCCAGGTGTTCCGGTCCCGTGCCATCGCGTGCAGGGCCTCGACGTCCGCCGGCTTCAGGACCCCGCCCTGCCGGGCCAGGGTCTGCACCTCCAGGTCCGTGAGGACGCGGACCTCGCGCGGTGCGGCCGGGACCGACACGGCCGTCGGGCCGACCAGGGCGAGGACGGGGCGGACCTCCGCCGTCAGGGCGTAGGAGGCGCGGTCGGCGTCGGCGCGGACGCCGCGCAGCAGGGCGGTCGGTTCGCGGCGGCCCAGGGCGACCATGGGGTCGGTGACCGTCACCCGCTGCTTGCGCGCGTACAGGGTGTGCAGGGCGTACAGCCCGCCGGGGCCGATCAGCAGGTGGTGGATGCGGCGGCCGCCGGGGAGCGGGACGGAGTGCACGGCGTGCCAGCCGGCGCCGTCCAGGCGGTCCAGGGCGTCCCCGACCGTCTGCTCCGCCTCCAGGGCCCTGCGGCGCGGGTCGGGGCGCAGTCGGCGGGCCGGGCCGGGGTCGCGGTCGAGGGCGACGAGGAGGGCCTCGCCGGGGCGGTTGGGGGCCAGGTCGTCGTCGGGGTGGAGGGTCAGCCGGGCGAGCTCGGCGGGGGTCGGCACCGGGGGCGGCCCCACCGTCACCGCGCCGGTGAGGAAGGGCCCGAGGGCGCGGAGCACGTCGTCCTCACGATCCTCGCCCAGCAGGTTGACCCGGCCCGCCTCACGGTCGTACCAGGCGATGTTCCGGCCGTCCGGGAGGCAGACGTACAGCCGTTCCTGACCGTGACGCCAGGTCGGTATGACGCGCAGTCCGTCCATGCACCATCACCCCAGACCATGGGAACAGGCGGGGTGCTGCGGGGGCAAGAACCCGGCTACCTTTGAGAGGAGTTGAACCCGCCGGGCAGACCCGAGGGCGGTGACGCCGGGGAGGCGCCGTTGCGTACCCGCAGGAAACCCGATGTTCCGGCTCCGGAGAGCCCCTGGGACGAGGTCGTCCCAGGGCTGTGGATGGGCGGCCACGAGTACACCGGAGGCCTGGGCCATCCGGAGTTCGCGGTCGTACGGGACGAGTTCGACCTGGTGCAGACGCTGCTGCGGCTGCCGGGGCACGGGCCCGATCCGGACGTCCCGCACCACGTCTGGCCCATCCCCGACGGGCCGCTCGACGGGACGCAGCTCGCCGGTGTGATCCGGCTGGCCGAGGCCGCGTGCGAGGCGCTGGACGGGGGCCGCAAGGTCCTCGTCCGCTGTTACCACGGGTACAACCGCTCCGGCCTCGTCGTCGCGCACGCGCTGATGCGGCGGGGGAGCTCCGCCGACGCGGCGATCCGGCTGATCCGGGACCGCCGTTCGCCCTGGGCGCTGCACAACGAACTGTTCGTCGAGTACCTGCGGGCCGGGCTGGCGACGGCCCGGCTGCTGGAGGAGCTCACCGAGTAGGGCGGCACACGGGCTCCCTCGCGCGCAAATAGGACTTCCCTACGAAATAAGGTGTACGGGGCCGACGGTCGGTCCGAGCCGTGTGATCACCCTCGAACCGCAGGAGTGCAGTGCCCGTCAGCCACGCCCGCAGCCTCCCCGGCCGCCCCGATGACCTTCCCGGCCCCGAGGCCGGCCCTTCCGGCTGCTCGGACGGCCCGTCGGGCCGCGCCGACGGCCGCCGCCGGAAGCGCGGAAGGACTGCCTGGGGTGTCGTCGGTGTCGGCTTCCTTCTCCTGGGGGCCGTGGGCTGTGGGGACGCCGGGGGGCTGGAGGGGGCCGGAGCGACGCCGACGGCCGTCGGGCCGGCTCGGCTCTGGCCCGAGCTGACGCCGGCGTCCCGTCCGGCCTTCGAGATCGGCGAGGTGAACACCGAGGTGGTCAAGGGCATCAAGGTGCCCGGCGACGACATCCGCCGGGTGAACCCGGTCGGCGTCGTCCGGGCCGAGATCGCCGCGAACCCGGGCGACTACGCCGGCGACAAGGCGCCCTACCGCGACACGAACCGCCGGATGGCCGACTGCGGCAAGGGCCCGGAGCACGGACGGTGCCCGGTCCTCAGGCCGTACTACCGGGACCTGACCGGCGACGGGCGCGACGACCTGACACTCGGCTTCCGGCTGCTTCCCGGCAAGACCACCGCGGTGCGCGTCTACACCGTGGACCAGCACCGACTCGTGCAGGTGATGGCCTGGGAGGACGCGCTGAGCGGCGTCGAACTGGCCGGGCGTTCCCTCGTCATCCGCTCGCCGTCCGAGGTCGCGGGCTACGAGTACCGCCTGCAGTGGACCTGGGACCGGGACCAGCGGGCCATGCTCCTCACCCAGGACGAGATGCTGCGCACCGGCCCGCGGAAGCACTCCCTGCACCCCTCCGCCACGCCCTCCGCCACACCCTCCGGTTCCCCGTCCGCCTCCTCCCCCGGCGTCTCCCCCTCGGCGAGCACGGGATGAGACACACGCTCCCCCAGTGGTCCGGGACGCTCGCCGCGAAGGCCGCCGCCTTCATCACCGTCATGTGCTGCGCGCTGGCCGCCCTGCTCGGCGTCCTGGTGCACGTACAGGTGACGAACCAGACCGTCGACCAGGCCCGCGACCAGGCGTTGCAGCGGCTGACGCAGGCGACGGAGCGGTACGAGGCCGGGGACTCGCTCAAGCATGGCGCCGGCGTGGATCCCCCCGGCCTGCCCACGACGCTGCGCGACCTCGCGGTCACCGGGGACCGTGGCACGATGGTCGCCGACTTCGCGGGGCGCCCCACGATGTGGGCGGCCGGGCCCGCCGACGGCCACCGCGCCCTGGCCGTCGCGGTCGACTACTCGCAGCAGGCCCGCACCATCGAGGGCCTGGACCGGGCGATCCTGTGGTCGTCGGGGCTGGCCATCGGGGCGACGCTGCTGGTCGGCGCGTTCGCGGTGACGCGGGTGACGCGGCGGCTGCACACCACGGCGCTGGTGGCCCGGCGGATCAGCGCGGGCGACCTGGACGCGCGCGTGAACGACCCCCGTACGGACCCGCGGACGAAGGTCCCGGCGCGCCCGCAGGACGAGGTGGCGGCGGTCGCCGCCGCGCTGGACTCCATGGCGTCGTCCTTGCAGGGCAAACTGCTCGCCGAGCAGCGGTTCACCGCGGACGTGGCGCACGAGCTGCGCACCCCGCTGACCGGGCTGCACGCGGCGGCCGAACTGCTGCCGCCCGGCCGTCCGACCGAGCTGGTGCGGGACCGGGTGGCGGCCCTGCGCACCCTCACCGAGGACCTGCTGGAGATCTCCCGGCTGGACACCGGCCGGGAGCGGCTGGAGCTGGACACCGAGCTGTTGGGGCCGCTGGCCGAGCGGGTGGTGCGGGGCGCGGGGAGCGACACGGAGGTCAGGGTCGTACGGGACGTGGCCGTGGAGACGGACCGGCGGCGGCTGGAGCGGGTGCTGGAGAATCTCGTGGCGAACGCGCACAAGCACGGGCGGGGGCCGGTGGTGCTGACCGTGGACGGCCCGGTGGTCACCGTCCGGGACCACGGGGACGGTTTTCCGGAGTACCTGGTGGCGCACGGGCCGCAGCGGTTCCGGACGGAGGGCGGCGCCAAGGGGCACGGTCTGGGGCTGACCATCGCGCTGGGGCAGGCCGAGGTGCTGGGGGCGCGGCTGGAGTTCGGCAACGCCCCGGACGGCGGTGCGGTGGCGACCCTGAGACTGACCACGGAGTGAGAGCCCGGGGCCTCGGGTGATCGTCGTCCTGCGGGCCGCATGTGGCTGGTCGCGCGGTTCCCCGCGCCCCTTCGCGGCGTCCACCTATGGCCCAGCGTGAAGGGCGGGGGCCGCAGGGCGCTCCTAATGTGGCGATTAGTCAGCTTCGGCACTTTCGCCGCACCTTCGTCCCCGCATGGAGGTAACTCATGTCCCTGCGCTCCCGCCTCTCCATAGCCACCGCCGCCGGACTCCTCGCCGCCGCGGCCGCCGTCACGCCCGCTGCCGCCACCGCGCACGACGACGGGGACCCGAGCGGCGGCAACGGCGGCCACAGCCACCACGATCCGAGCGGCGGCAACGGGGACGGACACGGCAACCACGACCCGCGCCTGTTCACGGGCGTCGTCACGGCGAACACGCTGGCGCTGCGCAGCGCCCCGAACCGCGGCTCGCAGATCATCCGGTTCGCCCACCGGGGCGACATCGTCAAGATCTTCTGCAAGACCGGAGGCGAGACCGTGCAGGGCAACCCCCTCTGGTACCTCCTCACGGACGGCACGTGGGCCTGGGGCGCGGCCCGCTACATCGACAACATCGGTCCCGCGCCACGCTGGTGCTGACCCTACGTCACCCAAAGGCACACAAGACCCACTGCTTGGGTAGGTTCCGGACATGAGTAAGGCCGGAATCACCGTGGCGACGGCGGACCCGCCCACGCCCGCCGTCCGCCGCCTCCCCCGGCGCCGTGGCGTCGAACTCGCCCTCATCGTCCTCGCCGTACTGCTGTCCGTGTACGGCTACTGCGCCGTGGGCCTCGCCCGGCACGACGCCCTCCCGCCCGGTGCCGCCGGCTACGGCGCCGGGCTCGGCGTGCTCGCGCTCCTGGCACATCTGGCCGTGCGCCTGCGGGCCCCGCACGCCGACCCGCTCCTGCTGCCCATCGGCGTGCTGCTCAACGGGCTCGGCCTGGTGCTCATCTACCGGCTCGACCTGGAGACCCCGGGTGACCGGGCGGCACCGGCCCAGCTGATCTGGTCGACGCTGGGCGTGGCACTGTTCATCCTGGTCGTCCTGCTGCTGCGGGACCACCGGGTGCTCCAGCGGTACACGTACGTCTGTGTCGTCGCCGCGCTCGTGCTGCTCACGCTGCCGATCCTGTTCCCGGCGGTGAACGGTGCCCGCATCTGGATCCGGATCGCCGGGTTCTCCATCCAGCCGGGCGAGTTCGCGAAGGTACTGCTGGCGGTGTTCTTCGCCGCGTACCTGGCCGCGAACCGCAGCGCCCTCGCCTACACCGGCCGCCGCCTCTGGAAGCTCCAGTTGCCCACCGGCCGGGTCCTCGGCCCGATCGTCGCCGTCTGGCTGGTGAGCGTCGGCGTCCTGGTCCTGGAGCGGGACCTCGGGACCTCGCTGCTCTTCTTCGGCCTGTTCGTCGTCCTGCTCTACGTCGCCACCGGCCGCACCGGCTGGATCGCCCTCGGTCTGCTGCTGGCCGCGCTGGGGGCGGTCGCCGTCGGCCGGCTGGAGCCGCACGTGCACAGCAGGATCGAGACGTGGCTGCACCCGTTCGCCTCGATCGAGGCGGGCGAGGGACCGGACCAGCTCGCCCAGTCCCTGTTCGCCTTCGCGGAGGGCGGCATGCTCGGCACCGGCCTCGGCCTCGGTCACTCGATCCTCATCGGCTTCGCCGTGAAGTCGGACTTCATCCTGGCCACGGCGGGCGAGGAACTCGGCCTGGCAGGCCTGTCCGCGATCTTCCTCCTCTACGGACTGCTGGTGGAACGCGGCTACCGGGCCGGCCTCGCCCTGCGCGAGCCCTTCGGGCGGCTGCTCGCCGTCGGCCTCGCCTCGCTGGTGGCGCTCCAGGTGTTCGTGATCGCGGGCGGGGTGACCGGCCTGATCCCGCTGACCGGCATGGCGATGCCGTTCCTGGCGCAGGGCGGCTCGTCGCTCGTCACCAACTGGGCGATCGTGGCGCTGCTGGTGCGCGTCAGCGACTCGGCACGCCGCCAACACGACGGGCCGGGCCCCCGGTGACGCGGCACATCCGGCACGCCGGCGTCTTCTGCGCCCTGCTGCTGGTGGCGCTGCTGCTGAACGCCGCCCGCGTCCAGGTCGTCCAGGCCCCGGAGTACGACACGAACCCCGCCAACCGCCGCCCGGAGATCTTCCGTTACGGGCAGCCGCGCGGCGACATCCTGGTGGGCGGCCGGCCCGTCACCGGCTCGAAGGACACCCGCGAGCACCTGCGCTACGAACGGACCTACACCGACGGCCCGCTGTACGCGCCGGTCACGGGCTTCGCCTCCCAGCTGTACGGGACGACGCTCCTGGAGAAGGCCGAGGACGGCATCCTCTCGGGCACGGATCCGATGCTCGCGCCTTTCCCCTTGTGGAACGACTTCACCCGCGCGCACAGCCGCGGCGGCCACGTCGTGACGACCCTCGACCCGGCCGCACAGCGGGCGGCGTACCAGGGACTCGCCGGGCGCAAGGGCGCGGTGGCGGCGCTGGACCCGTCGACCGGCCGGATCCTGGCCCTGGTGTCCGCCCCGTCCTACGACCCCCAGCCGCTGTCCGGCAACGGAGCGGCGGCGGCCAGGGCGTGGAAGCGGCTGAACGCCGACCGGGACCGTCCGATGCTCAACCGGGCGGTACGGCAGACGTATCCGCCGGGCTCGACGTTCAAGGTCGTCACCACGGCCGCCGCGCTGGACTCCGGCGTGGTCAGGGACCTCGACGCGCCGACGGACTCCCCCGACCCCTACACCCTGCCCGGGACCCGGACCCGCCTGACGAACGCGTCCCGGGGCTGCCGGGACGCCTCCCTGCGGGAGGCCTTCATCCTCTCCTGCAACACGGTGTTCGCCAAGCTCGGCGTGGAGGTGGGCGTGACGGACATGACGGCCACGGCCCATGCCTTCGGCTTCAACGACCCGGCGCTGCGGGTGCCCTTCCCGGTGGCCCGATCCACCTTCGACACCTCGCTCGACAAGGCCCAGCTCGCCCTGTCGTCGATCGGCCAGTACAACACCCGCGCGACACCCCTCCAGATGGCGATGGTCGCGGCGGCCGTCGCCAACGGCGGTCAGGTACGGGAGCCGTACCTGGTGGAGCGCACGACACGACCGGGCGGCAGCACTCTCGCGACAGCGGGTTCACGCGCGGTCCGCCAGGCGATGTACCCCTCGACCGCGGTCCGGCTGCGGGCGCTGATGCGGGAGGTGGTCGAGGACGGCACCGGGCACCGGGCCGCGATCCGCGGCGCCAAGGTGGGCGGCAAGACCGGCACCGCCCAGCACGGTCTGGGCAACTCCGGTACGCCGTATGCCTGGTTCGTCTCCTGGGCGCAGGGCGACCGTGATCTGGCGCCGCGCGTGGCGGTCGCGGTGGTCGTGGAGGACGCGGAGGCGGACCGCGATGACATCAGCGGCGGGGGTGACGCGGCGCCGATCGCCCGGGCCGTGATGGAGGCGGTGCTCAAGGCCCGCTAGTCAACAAGTGGCACCCAGGGGATTGACGGCCTTGCTGACAGGCAGTCTCATAAGGGGGGACAGTGACGTGTGCACAACGAGGTGGGCAGCCATGACGACCCTGACGGAAGCCGACGCGCTCGACGGCCTGCGCGATGCCCTGGGCCTGCTCAAGGACCGGGAGCAGGTGGCCCAGCGGCTGCTCGACTCCTCCGCCAAGCACTCCTTCGACCCGGACAAGGAACTGGACTGGGACGCGCCCTTCGAGGAGGGCAAGTGGTTCTGGCCGCCGGAGCTGGTGTCGCTCTACGACACCCCGCTGTGGAAGCGGATGAGCGAGGAGCAGCGCATCCTGCTCTCCCAGCACGAGGCGGCGGCCCTCGCCTCCCTCGGCATCTGGTTCGAGATCATCCTGATGCAGCTCCTGGTCCGCCACATCTACGACAAGGCCGCGACGAGCGCGCACGTGCGCTACGCCCTCACCGAGATCGAGGACGAGTGCCGCCACTCCAAGATGTTCGCCCGGCTGATATCCCACGGCGGCACGCCCTGGTACCCGGTCAGCCGCGTCCACCAGCACCTGGGCCGCCTGTTCAAGACCATCTCGACCACTCCGGGTTCCTTCACGGCGACGCTCCTCGGCGAGGAGGTCCTCGACTGGATGCAGCGCCTGACGTTCCCCGACGAGCGGGTCCAGCCCCTCATCCGCGGCGTCACCCGCATCCACGTGGTGGAGGAGGCCCGCCACGTCCGCTACGCCCGCGAGGAACTCCGCCGCCAGATGGTGACGGCCCCCAAGTGGTCCCAGGAGTTCACCCGCATCACCTCCGGGGAGTTCGCCCGCGTGTTCTCGGTGGCGTTCGTGAACCCCGAGGTCTACACGAACGTCGGCCTGGACCAGCGAGAGGCCCTCGCACAGGTACGAGCGAGCGGACACCGCCGCGAGGTCATGCAGACCGGCTCCAAGCGGCTGACGGACTTCCTCGACGACATCGGGGTACTGCGCGGAGTCGGACGGCGGCTGTGGAAGTCGTCGGGGCTGCTGGCCTAGGAGCACAAGCACCCGCACCCGGGCACGGAGAGAAGGGGACGGGCCGGGGAGGGTGTCCGCCCGCAGCGATTGGCGCGTCAAGGGGGAGTCGGTCGGTACGCAACCCCGTCGCGCCGTTCCGAGGACGGACACCCCCCGACGCGGCCCCGAACCACCAGCCGACCGCGGGCGCAACGCGCACCCCCACCGAACCGGCCACAGGCCGCCGCAGGCACCCCGCACCCCCGGTTACGCTGCGTGTCATGACACCAGCCGCCCCCACCCCCGCCTACCGGCGCCTCAGTGTCGAGGAACGTCGTAGTCAGCTGATCACCGCCGCGCTGTCGCTCTTCGCGCACCGCGCCCCGGAGGACGTCTCCCTGGACGACGTGGCGGAGGCGGCCGGGGTGTCGCGGCCCCTGGTCTACCGGTACTTCCCGGGCGGCAAGCAGCAGCTGTACGAGGCCGCCCTCCGCTCCGCCGCCGACGAGCTGCGGCACTGCTTCGACGAACCCCGCGAGGGCCCCCTGCTCCCCCGCCTGTCCCGCGCCCTCGACCGCTACCTGGCCTTCGTCAACAAGCACGACGCCGGCTTCAGTGCCCTCCTCCAGGGCGGCAGCGTCGTCGAGACCTCACGGACGACCGCCATCGTCGACGGCGTACGCCGCGCCGCCGCCGAGCACATCTTCCGGCACATGGAGGTCACCGAGCCCGGCGCCCGCCTGCGGATGACCGTCCGGATGTGGATCACCGCCGTCGAGGCGTCGTCGCTCATCTGGCTCGACGAGGACAAGCAGCCCCCCGCCGAGGACCTGCGCGACTGGCTCGTCGAGCAGTTCTTGGCCATGCTGACGGTGACCGCCCGCCGCGACCCGCAGACCGACGCCCTGGTCGTGGCCCTCGCCGAGGAAGTCTGACACTGGTCCCGTGAAGAGCGAAGACACCCCCTTCGAGGGCGGCCCCATGGACGGCAGGGTCCTGCCCGTCCTGCTCGGCATCACCGGCCACCCGCCCAAGACGTACCGCATCCCCGTCCCGGACCCCGCCGGCGGTCCGCCCACCGTCCTGGTCTACCGCCGCGCACCCCGGGGCCAGGGCCGGGTCGGACTGACCCACCGCTGGAAGTACGAGTACGCCCCCGAGGGCGCACCGGCCCGCCGGCTCAACTGGCCCTGGTCGAAGCCAGACGCCACGCCGCCCGGCAAGCGGGACGACGCCGACGGGTGACCCCGTTGCGCCGAACCGCGCACACCCACCGCGCGCACCTCGCGCACACGCCTGATCCTCACGGTGTCCGGCGGCGAACAGGCCGCCCAGCAACGGAGGTGATGGCATGTCAGGAAGCCTTCTGCGCCTGGTCTGCACGGCGGCGGTGGCAGCAGCAACCGTCCTCGCTCCCGTCCCCGCCACGGCTGCCCCGGAACCGGAATCCGACCTCGGGCAAGACCCCGCCGCCGTCTCCGACCTCCTGACGGACCTTCAGCAGCTGTACCGCAAGGCGGAACAGGCCACCGAGGCCTACAACGCCACCGAGGAGAAACTGAAGAAGCAGCGCGCCGAGACCGACCGTCTGGACCGCGCCCTCGCCCGCACCCGGCTCTCCCTGCACGACAGCCGGGGCGCGGCCGGCCGTCTGGCCCGGCAGCAGTACCAGAGCAGCACCGACATCTCCCCGTACGTACGCCTGCTCCTGGCCCGCGACCCGCAGCACGCGATCGACCAGAGCCGTGTGATCGGCAGGCTGGCGCGAGAACGGGCCGGCATCGTCGGCCGACTGACCGGCGACGAACGCAAGGCCCGGGACCTGGCCCGCAAGGCCCGCAAGGCCCTCGACGATCAGCTCTCCCTCACCGAGCGGCGGAAGAAGGAACGGGACGAGGTCCTGGAACGGCTCCACGACATCGAGGAGCTGCTCGCCTCCCTCAGCCGCGACCAGCTCACCGCCCTCGCGGAGTTCGAGAAGGAGGGCGTCGCCAAGGCACAGCAGAAGTTCATCGCGTCCGGCGCGCTCAGCGGCGTCACCAACGGCGACGACAGCAAGAGCGGGAGCAAGCGCAAGAACAAGAACAAGAACAGCAGGAACAACACCGACAACGGCGTCCGCAAACCGTCCGCCGGGGGCGACCGCGCCGTGCGCTACGCCGTGCGGCAGCTCGGCAAGCCCTACGAGTGGGGCGCACACGGCCCGGAGTCGTACGACAGCTCGGGCCTGACCTCGCGGGCCTGGGCGGAGGCCGGGACACCCATCCCCCGGACCAGCCAGGAGCAGTGGAAGCGGCTGCAGCGGATCCCGCTCCCGGAGCTGCGGCCGGGGGACCTCGTCGTGTACTTCACCGAGGCCACGCACGTGGCGCTGTACCTCGGCGACGGCATGGTCGTACAGGCGCCCCGGCCGGGCGCGAAGGTGAAGGTGTCACCGATCGCGGCCAACCCGGTCCTGGGCGCCGTACGCCCGGACCCGGACGGGAAGCCCCTGCGGCGCTAAGAGCCACCGGAGCTCCCCGAGGGCGCCACGGACGGGTCGGACGAGTGATACGAGGGCTGCGACAGGGAAGGGACCTACGCGGCGCCCGCGCCGGACACCTCGACGAGGTAGGCCTGCGTCTTCTCCGGGTCGTAGAAGAAGTTCTCGAAGTCGGCCGGGTCGTTGAAGCCGTTGGCGAACCGGTCGGCGACCGGCTGGAGCTCACCGGCGGCGCCGATCAGGTTCAGGATGTGCTCCGGCGGCGGTGCGAGCATCGCGTTGGTCCACTTGGTGACGTGCTGCGCGGTGGCCCAGTAGCGGTCGAAGGTGGCCCGCATCCACTCCTCGTCGAACGGCTTGTCGCCGCGCTCGACGATCGAGGCGAGGTAGGCGGCCGCGCACTTCGACGCGGAGTTGGAGCCCTGGCCGGTGATCGGGTCGTTCGCGACGACGACGTCCGCCACCCCCAGCACGAGCCCGCCGCCGGGGAGGCGGCCGACGGGGTTGCGGACGGTGGGGGCGTAGCGGCCGGCCAGCGTGCCGCCGGCGTCGGTCAGTTCGACCCTGGTGGCCCGCGCGTACTCCCAGGGGACGTACCGCTCCATTAGTTCCAGGGTCAGGGAGAGGTGCTCCGCCGGGTCCTTGACGCCGTTGAAGACGTCGAGCGGGCCGCCGGGTATGCCCTCCCAGAACAGGATGTCGGCGCGACCGGAGGTGGTAAGGCAGGGCATGACGAACAGTTCGCCGACGCCCGGCACGAGGTTGCAGCGGACCCCTTCGGTGTCGGGGTGCTCGGGGCGCGGGCCCAGGCCGTGGACGTACGACACGGCCAGCGCGCGCTGCGGCTCGCTGTAGGGGGACCGCTCGGGATCCCGGGCGAACATCTGCACCAGCTCGCCCTTGCCGGCCGCGACGAGCACCAGGTCGTACGTCCGGGCGAAGTAGTCGAGGTCGCCGACGGCCGCGCCGTGGATGACGAGCTGCCCGCCGCGCTGGGCGAACGTCTCCATCCAGCCGGCCATCTTCACGCGCTGGTCGATCGACTGGGCGTACCCGTCGAGCCTGCCCAGCCAGTCGATCGCACGGGCCGCGGGGCCCTCGGCCCAGGAGCCGGGGGCGGCGACGGAGACGCCGAGTGCTTCGATCTTCGGGGCCTGGGACTCCCAGAAGTTCAGCTGGAGATCGCGCTCGTGCTGGAGTGCCGTGTGGAACATGCACTGCGTCGACATGACCCGGCCGGTGCGGATCTCGTCCGCCGTCCGGTTGGACATCAGGGTGACCTCGTACCCCTGCGACTGGAGGCCGAGAGCGATCTGGAGCCCGGACTGACCGGCTCCGACGACGAGTATCTTCCGCATGCGGGGTTGTCCTCTACTCGGGGGTTTCGTCGAGCGCGTGGCCCACCAGGGCCAGGAGGGTCTCGATCACGGAGATCCGGCGACGCGCGTCCATGATCATGACAGGTATGTGTCGCGGGATGGTCAAGGCCTCCCGCACGTCCTCCGGCTCGAAGAGCTCGCTGCCGTCGAAGTGGTTGACCGCGACCACGTACGGCAGTCCGGAACTCTCGAAGTAGTCCAGGACCGGGAAGCAGTCCTTCAGACGGCGGGTGTCGGCCATGACGACGGCGCCGATCGCGCCGCGCACGATGTCGTCCCACATGAACCAGAACCGCTGCTGGCCGGGCGTGCCGAACAGGTACAGCACCAGGTCGTCGTCGAGCGTGATGCGCCCGAAGTCCATGGCGACCGTGGTGGTGGTCTTGCCCGGCGTGGCGGTGAGGTCGTCGGTGGCCTCGCTCGCCTCGGTCATCAGCGCCTCGGTCTGCAGGGGCGTGATCTCCGAGACGGCGGTGACCAGCGTGGTCTTGCCCACGCCGAAGCCGCCCGCCACCACGATCTTCGTGGCGATGGGGGCACGGGTGCGGTCCGTCTCCCAGGCGTGCATGCTCTCGCCGGGCTGGGCGAACGGGGATGTACCAGCGACGCCGTGAGCGGCGTCAGAGACGACGGAGTCCACTCAGCACCCTTTCCAGCAGAGCTCGATCCGGGCGGCCCGTGCCATGGCCGGTGCCCGTCCCGTACACACGGATCTTTCCCTGGTCCGCGAGGTCGCTGAGGAGCACGCGGACCACGCCGAGCGGCATCTTCAGCAGCGCGGCGATCTCGGCCACCGTACGCATCCGGCGGCACAGTTCGACGATGGCCCGCAGCTCCGGCATCACGCGGGTGGAGAGGTTGCCGTTCGCCAGTTCCTTGCGCTCTTCCGGGGCGTCCAGCGCGGCGGTGCTCGCCACGAACGTCTCCACGAGGAGGACGTGGCCGAAGCGGGTGCGGCCGCCGGTGAGCGAGTAGGGGCGGACCCGGGCGGGTTTGCGGTCACCGCCGCGGACCGGGAGCTGCTGCCTGGGCGTACTGCTCATCGTGCACTCCCCGTCGTCTGGGAATCCTCCAGGGATTTCCGCAGTTCGCTGCGGAGCTCGGGCGTCAGGACGTGACCGGCGCGGCCCACGAACAGGGCCATGTGGTACGCGACCACGCTCATGTCGCAGTCCGCGGAGCCGTGGACGCCGAGCAGCGAGCCGTCGCTGATGGACATCACGAACAGGCTGCCCTCGTCCATCGCGACCATCGTGTGCCGGACCCCGCCGAAGTCCATCAGCTTCGCGGCGCCGACGGTGAGGCTGCCGATGCCGGAGACGATGGTGGCCAGGTCGGCGGCGGAGCCGCGCGGGCCGCTCTTCCTGGCCCCGCGGCCCTGGAGAGCCTCCCGGGCCTGCTGGTTTCGGTGGTCGTCGGAGGACAGCAGAAGCAGTCCGTCGGACGAGACGACCGCGACCGAGAGGATGCCGGGAACCTCCTCGACCAGGTTGGTCAGCAGCCAGTGCAGGTTGCGGGCCTCACTGCTCAGTCCGATCAGTCCGAAGGTACTGGGAGCGGTCAACTGCTTGCCTCCTCGACTGTGCCCCCCGTGGCTTCTTCGGCTTCAGCTGGTTCTGACGCGCCGGTGTCCGGCCGCTTGTGCGAGGCCGTCTTCTCGGCGATCTCCGCCTCCACCTCGCGGTAGCCGGCCTGGGCGCCCTGCCGGAAGCCGCCGAGGCGGCGGCGGAGGGCTTCGGCGTCCACGGAGCCGCCGCGCTGGCGCGGGGCGGTGGCCGGAGCGGTGATCTTGGGTGTGCGCTTGGGGAGGCCCTTGTCGGTGACGCGTTCGTGCTCCACGTCGGTCTCCGCCTCGGCCTCGCCTTCGGCATCGTGGTTCCCACCCGCACCCCCCGTGCGGGTTTCCTCGTCGCCTGCGGACGGCCCCTGCGGGGCGGCCGCGGCGTCGCCGGCCGCGGGCTCGTGCCCCGCCGGGGCCGGCTCGTCCTGCGGGATCGGGGCCAGCAGCTCCATCGTGGTCTCGGCAAGGGTCTCCGCGGGTGCCGTCACCTCTGCCGCCGGGGCGGCCGGCTCCGCCGCTTCCGCCGGTTCCGGATGCCCGGCGGCCTCCGTGTGCGCGGCGACCTCCTCGCGCCGTACCGCCTTCTCCGCCAGCGCCACCAGCGGGTCCCCGTTGCCCGCGCGGCCGTGCAGGACGTTGGAGTTGGCCTCGGCGTCGGCGCCGGGGAACGCGACGGTGTGGCCGGTGCCGGAGTGCGGGCCGGAAGCCGGGACGGCCGCCGCCGGCGCCGCCGCCAGCAGGGCGCGGGGCAGGACGACGACCGCCGCGACACCGCCCTGCTTCTGCTCGCGCAACTGCACGCGCACACCGTGCCGGTGGGCGAGGCGGGCCACGACGTACAGGCCGAGACCGAGACCGTCCTCGCCCTCCTGGTCGTACGGCGCCTCCGGGTCGAAGTCGGCGAGGCGGGCGTTCAGGCGCTCCAGCCGGTCCTCGGCCATGCCGATGCCCTCGTCCTGGACGGAGAGCATGACCTCGCCGTTCTCCAGCAGCCAGCCGGAGATCTCGACGGGCAGGTCGGGTGGCGAGAACGAGGTGGCGTTCTCCAGGAGTTCGGCCAGCAGGTGGGACAGGTCGTCCGCGGCGAACCCGGCGATGTGCGCGTGCGGCGGCAGCGCGGCGATCCGGACCCGCTCGTACCGCTCGATCTCGCTGACCGCCGCGCGGACGACGTCCACGAGCGGCACGGGCCCGGCGGCGTGCTGGACGTGCTCGGTGCCGGCGAGGACGAGGAGGTTCTCGCTGTGCCGGCGCATGACCGTGGCGAAGTGGTCGAGCTTGAACAGCGTGGCGAGGCGGTCCGGGTCCTGCTCGCGCTCCTCCAGGTTCTCGATGACGGCCAGTTGCCGCTCGACCAGCCCGAGGGTGCGCAGCGCGAGGTTGACGAACGTACCGCCGATGGCCGTGCGCAGCCGCTCCAGCTGGGCGGCGGACTCGGCGAGTTCGCCGCGCAGTTCCTCGCGGGCGTCGGCCATCTTCTGGCGCTGGCCGACGAGGTGCTTGCGGTCGGACTCCAGCGTGGCGATCCGCTCGGTGAGGGCGACGGTGTGTGCGTGCAGGGCGTTGACGGAGCGGACGACCTGGGCGAACTCGTCGTTGCGGCCGGTGAACTTGACGGGTTCCTCGGCCGCCGGGACCTCCGCCTCGGCCAGCCGCTTCGAGCCCAGGCGCAGGACCGCGAGGGGGCGTGTGAGGCTGCGGGCCATGCCCGTGGCGACGCCGACGGCGAGCAGCATCAGGGCACCGAGGACGGCGATGCGGATCTCCAGCGCCGTGACGTCGTCGTCACGCAGCAGCTCCAGGTCCTTGGTGCGGCGGTCGTAGAGGGCGGACTCCACGCCGCGCATCAGGTCGACCCGCGCGGAGAGGGCCGTGTCCAGCTTCCGGGCGTTGGTGGAGCGTTCGCCGCTCGAGAGGGTCGGCTGGTCGGTGAGCGTGGCGAGGTACTTCTCGGCGGAGTTGACCTCGGTGCCGGTGACCGTGTTGTCGAACGAGGCGCGGGCCGCCTTGGGCGCGGTGTCGCGGAAGTCGGCCAGGGCCGCGTCGGAGCGCAGCCGGGCCTGCTGGGCTGCGGCGCTCAGGGCGTCGCGCTGCCGGGTGTCGGCGTCCGAGGAGGTCTCGGTCGGCAGGCCGGTGACCGGGTCGATGACCGTCTCGGTGCCGCGCGGCACGCTGAGGGCGGCGAGCAGCAGCCCCCGGGCCGCGGCGGCCTGCTGCACGGCGGAGTCCAGCTCGGCCAGGGCCTGTCCGCCGGAGCCCGCGCGCGGCGGCGTCTGCTGCGCCAGCTGCTCGGCGAGCCGGTGGAGTTCGGTGATGGCGGCGGAGTACGCCTGGTGCGCTTCGAGGGCGTTGCTCTTGCCGGTGAGCGCCGCCCGGCGTACGGCCGCGATCTCGTCGAGGCCGGAGCGGAGCGAGGCGGATGTGTCGGTGTCGCCCCGCAGCTCCTCGACCTGCCGGTCCACGCGGGCGCTGCGCTGCTCGGAGGGCGCCTTGGACTTGGGGCGGCCGGCCGCGATGTAGGAGGTGACGTCGTCGCGCTCGTCGGCGAGGGAGTGCGCGAGGGTGAGGGCGTCCTGCGTCTGCTCGGCGAGCGTCACGAGCTCCTGTGAGTCGTGGAGTTGCCCGGAGGCGGCGAGGACGGACGGGGTACCCGCACCGGCGATGGCCGCGGCGACCACGGCCACGGCGACGATGAGCCGGTTGCGTACATGGGTGGGGCGGCCCTTGCCGGTGGGGGGCGTCGGCTCAGCGCCCTGAACGGGGGCCGTCTGCTTGCCTGTGCGACGAGGCCGCGACATCTGCACCGGTGCTCGCATTCCTGACTCGTGAACTCATGGGCCCGGATGACGCTCCGTCAACTGGTGCGTACTCCAGGTACACTTCCCGACCCTCCCAGCGCCGGTGGGCAGCGCACGTGCATCACCTGACCCGCCACCCGAAGGAGTGAACCCCGGAGGAGAGTTGGGGGGCAAGTTCCGCTGGCCCTTGCAGCGGCCTTGCGCGGCAGGCCGGTTGGACGCCGCGCGCGGGCGGTGGCAGTATTCGCCACCACGCCTTCCCGGAACAAATCATTCCAGCCCAAACAGGGCGTCTGACCTGCACGACGGCACCGGTCCGGCAACCTTTGCCAGCGTTTTGCGGACCTTGTGAAGGGCTCGTGCAGACTGGCTGGATGCGTACTGAACTCGCCTCGGAACCGGGAGACGCGGACCGCCCCAACGAGGACTTCGCCAGTGTCGGACTACCGGCCTCCGGGCAGGGCGGTTCGGTCGTCGTCCTGGACGGTGTCACCCCACCGAAGGGCGGGACGGGTTGTCTGCATTCCGTCCCCTGGTTCACCGCGCGCCTCGGCGGAGCCCTGACCGAACTGACCGTTTCACTCCCGGATGTTCCCCTGGTCGACGCCTTGTCCCGCGCCATCGCGCGTACCGCCGAGGCACACGCCTCAACCTGTGACCTTTCTCACCCCCGCACACCTCAGGCCACGGTGGTCGTGGCCCGCTGGTCCCCGGGGGCGGTCGAGTACCTGGTCCTGTCGGACTCGGCGCTCCTCGTGGAGTCCCCGGACGGTGTGGTGACGCCCTTGCTGGACGACCGGCTGGCCCTTCTCCCCCGCTCGGCCCTGGCCACGGACGCGCTGGTGGACTCCACGCTCCGCAACCGGGAGAACGGCTTCTTCACGGCGGCGGCCGATCCCTCGGTGGCCCGGCGCGCGGTGACCGGCACCCTGCCCCGGCGCGAGGTGCGTGCACTGGCCGCCCTGACGGACGGCGCCGCCCGCTGGGTGGAGCGGTTCGCGGAGGGCGACTGGACGGACTGCTTCCACCTCCTGCGCAAGGAGGGACCGCAGGCGCTGGTGGACCGGGTGCGGACGCTGGAGCGGGCGGATTCGGCCAGGTCGTTCCTGGGCCGGAGCAAGACGCACGACGACGCGACGGTCGTGTACGCCGAGTTCTGAACAGCCGGCCGCTGTCACAGCGAGCGCTGGGTGCTACTTCTCCATGCCGCGGTTGAGCTGGTGCAGCAGCCGGGCCAGTTCCGTGACCTCGCGGGTGTCCCAGTCGGCCAGGCGGCCGGCGTAGCGGGCGCGGCGGGCCTCGCGCACCCGGCGGACCCGGTCGTGGCCCTCCCGGGTGAGGGCGACCAGCCAGGCGCGTCCGTCGGCGGGGTCGGGCTCGCGGGCGATCAGGCCCAGGTCCTCCAGGGCGCGCAGCTGGCGGGACATCGTGGCCTTGCCGACGCCGATGTAGGCGGCGAGCTCGGTGGCCCGCTGCTTGCCGCACTCGTCCAGCCGTACGAGCAGGCCGTACGCGGACGACTCCAGGTCGGGGTGGACCTCCCGGGCCATCTCACCCTGACTGGCCCGGGCCCGCCGCAGCAGCACGGTCAGCTCCCGCTCCAGCGCCAGAAAGGCAGTCTGATCCACACCGGTTCCGGCCAGGGAGGGGTCCCGGTGTCCGTCGTCGTTGCCGTCCTCGTGCACGTGAGCCCCGCCTCGGTTGTCGCCCGCTACCTGCATTTTCCGCCATGTGCGGCCGTCGCCGCAGTTCGGCAAGTATTCCGCAGGTCACGGGGTGTGCGTCCACAGGGCCGCCACACGGTGAAGGCCCGGGCCTCCCTCACGGGACCCGGGCCTTCCCTCATCCGATGACCTCCGTCACGCGGCCACCGGAACCTCCGGCGCCGCATCCGCCGTGGCGGGCGCCAGCGCCAGCTCAAGGACCTGGCGGACGTCGGTGACGGTGTGGACGTCGAGCGTGTCCAGCACCTCCGCCGGGACGTCGTCCAGGTCGGGTTCGTTGCGCTTGGGGATGATCACGGTGGTGACCCCGGCGCGGTGGGCTGCCAGCAGCTTCTGCTTCACGCCGCCGATCGGCAGGACCCGGCCGGTCAGCGAGACCTCGCCGGTCATGGCCACGTCCGTGCGGACCAGACGGCCGGACAGGAGCGAGGCGAGGGCCGTGGTCATCGTGACGCCGGCGCTGGGGCCGTCCTTGGGGACCGCGCCCGCCGGGAAGTGGATGTGCACGCCCCGGTCCTTCAGATCGCCCACCGGCAGTTCCAGCTCGGCACCGCGCGAGCGCAGGAAGCTCAGCGCGATCTGCGCGGACTCCTTCATCACGTCCCCCAGCTGCCCGGTCAGGGTCAGCCCGGCCGCTCCCGTCTCGGGGTCGGCCAGCGACGCCTCGACGTACAGCACGTCACCGCCGGCACCCGTCACCGCGAGGCCCGTCGCCACGCCCGGTACGGACGTCCGGCGCTCGGCCGGGTCCTGGGCGGACTCGGGCACGTGGTGCGGACGTCCGATCAGAGAACGCAGGTCCTCGTCCCGGACGGTGAACGGCAGCTCCCGCTCACCCAGTTCGTGCTGGGCCGCGACCTTGCGCAGCAGCCGTGCGATCGACCGCTCCAGGTTGCGCACGCCCGCCTCGCGCGTGTACTCGCCTGCGAGCTTGCGCAGCGCGCCCTCGTCGATGGCCACCTCGTCCTTGTCGAGCCCCGCCCGCTCCAGCTGGCGCGGGAGCAGGTGGTCGCGGGCGATGACGACCTTCTCGTCCTCGGTGTAGCCGTCCAGGCGGACGATCTCCATCCGGTCGGCCAGCGCCTCCGGGATCGCCTCCAGGACGTTGGCGGTCGCGAGGAAGACCACGTCCGACAGGTCCAGCTCGACCTCCAGGTAGTGGTCCCGGAAGGTGTGGTTCTGCGCCGGGTCGAGCACTTCGAGCAGGGCCGCGGCCGGGTCGCCCCGGAAGTCCGAGCCCACCTTGTCGATCTCGTCGAGCAGCACGACCGGGTTCATCGACCCGGCCTCCTTGATGGCGCGGACGACCCGGCCGGGCAGGGCACCGACGTACGTACGCCGGTGACCGCGGATCTCGGCCTCGTCGCGCACACCGCCGAGGGCGACGCGCACGAACTTGCGCCCCATCGCGTGGGCGACGGACTCGCCCAGGCTGGTCTTGCCGACGCCGGGCGGCCCCACGAGCGCGAGAACGGCACCGCCGCGCCGCCCGCCGACCACGCCCAGTCCCCTTTCGGTACGCCGCTTGCGCACCGCCAGGTACTCGGTGATCCGCTCCTTCACGTCCTGAAGGCCGGAGTGCTCGGCGTCGAGGACGGCCTGTGCGCCCTGGATGTCGTACGCGTCCTCGGTGCGCTCGTTCCACGGCATCTCCAGGACCGTGTCGAGCCAGGTGCGGATCCAGGAGCCCTCGGGCGACTGGTCGGAGGACCGCTCCAGCTTGTCGACCTCCTTGAGCGCGGCCTCCCGGACCTTCTCGGGCAGGTCGGCGGCCTCCACCCGGGAGCGGTAGTCGTCGGACTCCTCGCCCTCCTGCTCGCCGTTCAGCTCGCGCAGCTCCTTGCGGACCGCTTCGAGCTGGCGCCGCAGCAGGAACTCGCGCTGCTGCTTGTCGACGCCTTCCTGGACGTCCTTGGCGATGGACTCGGCCACGTCCTGCTCGGCGAGGTGGTCGCGCAGCTGCTGGGTGGCGAGCTTCAGCCGGGCCACCGGGTCGGCGGTCTCCAGCAGCTCGACCTTCTGGTCGGTGGTCAGGAACGGCGAGTAGCCGGAGTTGTCGGCAAGCGCCGAGACGTCGTCGATGGCCTGCACCCGGTCGACGACCTGCCAGGCGCCGCGCTTGCGCAGCCAGGCGGTGGCGAGGGCCTTGTACTCCTTGACCAGTTCGGTGACCTGCCCGGGCAGCGGCTCCGGGACGGATTCGTCGACGCTGGTGCCCTCGACCCAGAGGGCCGCGCCGGGACCCGTGGTCCCCGCACCGATCCTCACCCGGCTCCGGCCGCGGATCAGCGCGCCCGGATCGCCGTCGGCCAGCCGGCCCACCTGCTCGACGGTGCCGAGGACACCGGTGCCGGCGTACGTGCCGTCGATGCGCGGCACCAGGAGTACCCGGGGCTTTCCGGGCGTTGTCCGAGCAGCGGCCTGTGCGGCCTCCACCGCGGCACGGACCTCGGAGTCGCTCAGGTCCAGCGGGACCACCATCCCGGGCAGGACGACCTCGTCGTCGAGCGGCAGCACGGGCAGGGTGAGCGGTGTGGACGTCGAAGCCATGATCTCCCCTTCGGCAGTCAAGTTGAGCTATGCCGACTCAATGCTCGGGAGCTGCCGGATGTTCCCCACCCGCCGTTCGCTGTGAGCGATCAACCGTGACGCCAGGGGCGACTGCGGCCGTAGAGTCAGCGACGTAACAGACGAATGCGGCAGGCACCTATTACCAGGGGGCGGCGTGGACCGGACCGTGCAGGCGTGGGTGGACGGGTGGGTCGTGTCGCGCGGGGCCGCTCCGCCCATGACGGAGCCGTGGGGCTGCACGATCGACATGGGGATGAACGGACACGTCACACGGCACGTGTTCGGCGCGACCGGCGACGACCTCGACGAGACGGCCGTCCGCAAGGTGGCCGGCGCGGTGACCGGGGCCGGGGTCTGGCTGAAGGCCTTCCGGGACCCGTCGGTGGTCGCCGGCTGGCTGGACGACAGCTGGTGGATCGACCCGGAGCCCGGCTACCTGATGACCGTCCCGCTGACCCCGGCGGATGCTCCGGACGTGCCCGACGGCTACCGGCTGCGCAGCTGGTCGCGCGGCGGAGTGACGCGTGTGATGGTGGCCGCGCCGGACGGTTCGCTGGCGGCGCGCGGGCAGATCGCCCCGACCGGCGCCACCGCCGTCGCCGACCAGATCGAGACGGCGCCGGAGCATCGCCGCAAGGGACTCGGCAGCCTCGTCATGCGGACGTTGCAGAGCGCCGCCGTTCGGCAGGGGGCACGCACCGGCGTGCTCGCCGGTACGCCCGCGGGGCGAGGGCTGTACGAGGCGCTGGGCTGGGAGGTGGTGGCCCTGCTCACCAGCGCGAAGCACGACCCGCGGCCCTGAAGGGCCGCGCCTTCAGCGCCGGGCCGCTCCGAGCGAGCCGGTACGGCCCCGCCACCGCCGGAGCACCGGCCAGGTCGCCATGCCGATGGCCAGGGCGATCAGGTGCCCCCAGTTCGTCAACGGGTCGGTGAGGGCGAGCAGGTCCTGGAGCAGCATCCCGCCGAAGCCGGCCAGCAGCGGCACCCGCAGCCAGAGCGGCAGCAGTCCGGCCAGGGCGCCGGTGCCGGCGGCGACGCCGAAGCTGACGCCGTAGTCGAGGCGGTGCAGCGAGCTCTCGGGGAGCTGCCCGGCCAGCACCGCGAGCCCGACCGGGACCTCGGTCGCCAGGGTCGCGAGGACGTGCCCGAGCAGGAAGACACCGGCCGTGCGCAGGCCGCCGATCCGCCGTTCCAGCGCGGTCAGCACGAGCACGAACCCGATCGCGAACGGCGAGGCCACCCCGCCCGCCAGCCACAGCGCACTACCGACCAGCACCAGCTCCGGCGTCCGCACCAGGTGCGCCACGTCCGTACTGGAGCCCTGGAGCAGGGCGTGCACCAGGGCGGGGTCCGCGTACGCGGAGAACAGCGAGGTCAGGCAGAGGACGATCCCGTACCCGAACGTGAACGGCGTACCCGTGGGAGAGGGGAACAGCCGCCAGACCCGCGGTGCCCGAAGCCGGGGCTTCTCCACCGGAGCGGACTCCTGTACACCCGGACCCACGGTCGCGCACGGCACCCGGCCGCCGGCCCGCTGCCGCGGCACCCCGTCCAGCAGCGCCGGCACGTCGGAAACGGGCGCACTCGAAGGCGTCGGCGTGGCCGTCTGGTCGGCCGGCGCGGTGCGATCCACGGCGGGGCGCTCCTTCCGTCATGTCCCACCCTTCGCGCACCTCCGGCCCCTGTCTGTGACGGGCGTCACGCCAGACCCGATTCACAGCAACCCGACAGCAGCGCACGGCGTCCCTGGGGGCCGCTCCGTAATGCTTGGCGCCGGACGCCCCTCACCTGCCAGGATGATCGGATGCCCACCTCGAACGACACCCCCCTCGTGCTGGACCGTCGCGAGGGTCCGCACGGCGAGGTCGTGCTGCGACGGCACGGCGGCCGACTGGAGATCATCGCGAACGGCTGTTTCCTGATGGACACCTCGGACGGCCGCTCGGAGCGGCGGCTGGTCGACGCGGCCCTGGACGCACTGACCGGCCGGGACCGCCCGGAGGTGCTGATCGGCGGACTCGGCGTCGGCTTCTCCCTCGCCCACGCGGCGGCGAACCCGCGCTGGGGCGGGATCACGGTCGTGGAACGCGAGCGCGCGATTGTCGAATGGCATCGCGACGGCCCGCTCTCCGCGTTCTCCGCCGAGGCCCTCGCCGACCCCCGCACGGAAATCGTCGAAGCCGATCTCGTGGCCTACGTCAATGAGACATCCGACACGTACGACGCCCTGTGCCTCGACATCGACAACGGACCCGGCTGGACCGTCACGGAGGGCAACGAAATTCTCTACGGAGAGGCCGGACTGGCAAGCTGCGTACGGGTGTTGAGGCCCGGCGGAGTGCTCGCCGTCTGGTCCGCCCAGCCCTCTCCGGAATTCGAAGAAACCCTGCGGAATGTCGGGTTCCAGCAGGTGCGTACCGAAGAGATCCCGGTTGCCCGGGGCGTTCCGGACGTCGTGCACCTCGGCATCAGCCCTGGATAGCAAAGGTGTGCTGACTCCCCGTACGCTGCTCCTCTGACGCCGATCATTCAAGCGTCAATCGCAACCATGCGCAGACCGAGGAATCACCCCACTGATTCCGGAAAGCACACCCCAGGGGCGGGCGATGGAGCAGACACACACCTCCCACAACGGTTCGGCGACGGCTACACCGGGCGCACAGCGCCGGGTTCTCGTCGTCGAGGACGACGCCACGATCGTGGACGCCATCGCGACCCGCCTGCGAGCCGAGGGATTCCTCGTGCAAACAGCGGGTGACGGTCCGGCCGCCGTCGACACGGCCGAGGCCTGGCAGCCCGACCTGCTGATCCTCGACATCATGCTGCCGGGCTTCGACGGTCTGGAGGTCTGCCGACGGGTGCAGGCCGCCCGGCCGGTGCCGGTGCTGATGCTCACCGCGCGCGACGACGAGACCGACATGCTGGTCGGGCTCGGCGTCGGCGCCGACGACTACATGACGAAGCCGTTCTCGATGCGGGAGCTGGCGGCGCGTGTGCACGTGCTGCTGCGCCGCGTGGAGCGGGCCGCGCTGGCCGCCGCGACGCCGCGCAGCGGGATCCTGCGCCTCGGCGAGCTGGAGATCGACCACGCGCAGCGCCGGGTCCGGGTGCGCAGTGAGGATGTTCACCTCACGCCCACCGAGTTCGATCTCCTCGTGTGCCTGGCGAATACCCCGCGCGCGGTGCTCTCCCGCGAGCAGCTGCTCGCCGAGGTCTGGGACTGGGCGGACGCCTCCGGCACCCGCACGGTCGACAGCCACATCAAGGCGCTGCGCCGGAAGATCGGCGCAGAGCGGATCCGTACGGTGCACGGCGTCGGCTACGCCCTGGAGACCCCGACGCCATGAGCGGCGGGCCGGCCGCACGGAGAAACCCCCGGGAGCCGGAACCCTGGGGCGGGGTGAGCCCGTTCTCGATCAAGACCAAGCTGGGCGCGCTGGTCGTCATCTCGGTGCTGATCACCACGGGCCTGTCGGTGATCGCGGTGCACACGAAGACGGAGCTGCGCTTCATCACGGTCTTCTCGATGATCGCCACGCTGCTCATTACGCAGTTCGTGGCCCATTCGCTCACCGCACCGCTGGACGAGATGACGGCCGTGGCCCGTTCCATCTCGCAGGGCGACTACACCCGCCGGACGCGGGAGAACCGCCGTGACGAGCTGGGCGACCTGGCCGTGACGATCAACGCCATGGCCGACGAGCTGGAGGCCCAGGACAGCCAGCGCAAGGAACTCGTGGCGAATGTCTCGCACGAGCTGCGCACGCCCATCGCGGGACTGCGCGCGGTGCTGGAGAACATCGTCGACGGCGTCACGCAGGCCGACCCGGAGACGATGCGCACGGCGCTGAAGCAGACCGAGCGGCTCGGCCGCCTGGTGGAGACGCTGCTGGACCTGTCCCGGCTGGACAACGGCGTCGTACCGCTGAAGCAGCGGCGGTTCGAGGTGTGGCCGTATCTGTCCGGCGTGCTGAAGGAGGCCAACATGGTCGCCTCCGTGCGCGCGGGCATCGCCACGGGCTCGGGCAGTCACACCCGTACGGACGTCCATCTGCACCTCGACGTGCACCCGCCGGAGCTGACCGCGCACGCCGACCCGGAGCGCATCCACCAGGTCGTGGCCAACCTCATCGACAACGCGGTCAAGCACAGCCCGCCGCACGGCCGTGTGACGGTCAAGGCGCGGCGCGGCGTGCTGCCGGAGTCGCTGGAGCTGGAGGTCCTGGACGAGGGCCCCGGCATTCCGAAGTCCGAGTGGCACCGCGTCTTCGAGCGGTTCAACCGCGGCAACGTCAAGCGGCCGCAGGGGCCGGGGAGCGACGGCGGTACGGGTCTCGGCCTGGCCATCGCGCGCTGGGCGGTGGATCTGCACGGCGGGCGGATCGGAGTGGCCGAATCCGAGCGGGGTTGCCGGATTCTTGTCACTCTTCCAGGCCTTCCATCTGTGCCAAGTTGACGTAAAGTTCGAAGCGGAGCCACAAGATCCACGGGCGTCCGCACTGACGGACACGTGTGATCAGGCACAGGCCCGCGCCGTCGGCGTATGAGGCCCTGCCCCGCCCTTCCCTCTTTAAGCGGAACCACGCTTGTTTCCCGCCATTTCAAGCCCCGAAACACACTTCAAGATGTGACTTGCGCGACGTTGAACGGGCCCGACCTGACCTACCCCGTCCTGGGGGCGTAGCCTTGATTCCCGCTGTCCATCATCTTGTGAAGCGGAAGAGGGCGGTTGCCGCCGTGTCGCCACAGTCCCCCAGTAACTCGAGCATCTCGACCGACACCGACCAAGCGGGGAAGAACCCTGCCACGTCGTTCGGTGCCAACGAGTGGCTCGTCGACGAGATCTATCAGCAGTACCTCCAGGACCCGAATTCCGTAGACCGAGCCTGGTGGGACTTCTTCGCCGACTACAAGCCGGGCGCCGCTGCCGCCTCGGCTCCGGCGGGTACCGCGGCCGCGGGGGCCGCGGGGACCTCCCCCACGCTCGAATCCACTCGCGCGGGGGGACCCCCATCCGCTCAGCCGGCGGCCCAGCCCGCCCCCGCCCAGGCTGCGGCCCCCGCCCCGGCGGCCTCGAAGCCCGCGGCCGCCGCGCCGGCTCCCGCCCAGGCGAAGCCCGCCGCGCAGGCCCCGGCTCAGGCCCAGGCACCGGCTCAGGCGAAGGCCGCCCCGGCCGCCAAGCCCGCCGCCGCGAAGCCGAAGGCCGAGCCCGCCGGTGAGGCCCCCTCGGGTCCCGAGCAGGTCGTGCTGCGCGGCCCCGCCGCCGCGGTCGCGAAGAACATGGACGCCTCCCTGGAGCTGCCCACGGCCACGTCCGTGCGCGCGGTCCCGGTGAAGCTGCTGTTCGACAACCGCATCGTCATCAACAACCACCTCAAGCGGGCGCGCGGCGGGAAGATCTCCTTCACGCACCTCATCGGCTACGCGATGGTCCAGGCCATCAAGGCGATGCCGGCGATGAACTACTCGTTCGCGAAGGTGGACGGCAAGCCGACCCTGGTCAAGCCGGAGCACGTCAACCTCGGTCTCGCCATCGACCTGGTCAAGCCGAACGGCGACCGCCAGCTGGTCGTCGCGGCGATCAAGAAGGCCGAGACGCTGAACTTCTTCGAGTTCTGGCAGGCCTACGAGGACATCGTCCGCCGCGCCCGCGACGGCAAGCTGACGATGGACGACTTCTCCGGGGTCACGGTCTCCCTGACCAACCCCGGCGGTCTCGGCACGGTCCACTCGGTGCCGCGTCTGATGCCCGGCCAGTCCGTGATCATGGGCGTCGGCTCCATGGACTACCCGGCGGAGTTCCAGGGCACCTCCCAGGACACCCTGAACAAGCTCGGCATCTCGAAGGTCATGACGCTCACGTCGACCTACGACCACCGGGTGATCCAGGGCGCCGCCTCCGGCGAGTTCCTCCGCCAGGTCGCGAACCTCCTGCTCGGCGAGAACAATTTCTACGACGAGATCTTCGAGGCGCTGCGCATCCCCTACGAGCCGGTCCGCTGGCTCAAGGACATCGACGCGAGCCACGACGACGACGTCACGAAGGCCGCCCGTGTCTTCGAGCTGATCCACTCCTACCGGGTCCGCGGCCACGTCATGGCCGACACCGACCCGCTGGAGTACCAGCAGCGCAAGCACCCCGACCTGGACATCACCGAGCACGGCCTCACCCTGTGGGACCTGGAGCGCGAGTTCGCCGTCGGCGGCTTCGCCGGCAAGTCGATGATGAAGCTGCGCGACATCCTCGGTGTGCTGCGCGACTCGTACTGCCGCACCACCGGCATCGAGTTCATGCACATCCAGGACCCCAAGCAGCGCAAGTGGATCCAGGACCGGGTGGAGCGCCCGCACTCCAAGCCGGAGCGCGAGGAGCAGCTGCGCATCCTGCGCCGCCTGAACGCCGCGGAGGCGTTCGAGACCTTCCTGCAGACCAAGTACGTCGGCCAGAAGCGCTTCAGCCTGGAAGGCGGCGAGTCCGTCATCCCGCTGCTGGACGCGGTGCTGGACTCGGCCGCCGAGTCCCGCCTGGACGAGGTCGTCATCGGCATGGCCCACCGCGGCCGCCTGAACGTCCTCGCCAACATCGTCGGCAAGTCGTACGCCCAGATCTTCCGCGAGTTCGAGGGCAACCTCGACCCGAAGTCGATGCACGGCTCCGGCGACGTGAAGTACCACCTGGGCGCCGAGGGCACCTTCACGGGCCTCGACGGCGAGCAGATCAAGGTCAGCCTGGTCGCGAACCCGTCGCACCTGGAGGCGGTGGACCCGGTCCTGGAGGGCGTCTCCCGCGCCAAGCAGGACATCATCGGCAAGGGCGGCACGGACTTCACGGTCCTGCCGGTGGCGATCCACGGCGACGCGGCCTTCGCGGGCCAGGGCGTGGTGGCCGAGACCCTGAACATGTCGCAGCTGCGCGGCTACCGCACCGGCGGCACGGTCCACATCGTCATCAACAACCAGGTCGGCTTCACCGCGGCCCCCGAGTCCTCGCGCTCCTCCATGTACGCGACGGACGTGGCCCGCATGATCGAGGCCCCGATCTTCCACGTGAACGGCGACGACCCCGAGGCCGTCGTCCGCGTCGCGCGGCTCGCCTTCGAGTTCCGCCAGGCGTTCAACAAGGACGTGGTGATCGACCTCATCTGCTACCGCCGCCGCGGTCACAACGAGTCGGACAACCCGGCCTTCACCCAGCCCCTGATGTACGACCTGATCGACAAGAAGCGCTCGGTGCGCAAGCTCTACACCGAGTCCCTCATCGGTCGCGGCGACATCACCCTGGAGGAGGCCGAGCAGGCGCTGCAGGACTACCAGGGCCAGCTGGAGAAGGTCTTCACCGAGGTCCGCGAGGCCACCTCCCAGCCGGCCACGGTCGAGCCGTCGGACCCGCAGGCCGAGTTCCCGGTCGCCGTGAACACCGCGGTGACCACGGAGGTCGTCAAGCGGATCGCCGAGTCCCAGGTCAACATCCCCGACCACATCACCGTCCACCCGCGTCTGCTGCCGCAGCTGCAGCGCCGGGCGTCGATGGTCGAGGACGGCACCATCGACTGGGGCATGGGCGAGACCCTCGCGATCGGCTCCCTCCTGCTGGAGGGCGTCCCGGTCCGCCTGGCCGGCCAGGACTCGCAGCGCGGTACGTTCGGCCAGCGCCACGCGGTCATCATCGACCGCAGCACGGGCGACGAGTACACGCCGCTGCAGTACCTCTCCGAGGACCAGGCCCGGCTCAACGTCTACAACTCCCTCCTCTCCGAGTACGCGGCGATGGGCTTCGAGTACGGCTACTCGCTGGCCCGCCCCGAGGCGCTCGTGATGTGGGAGGCGCAGTTCGGCGACTTCGTCAACGGCGCGCAGACGGTCGTGGACGAGTTCATCTCGTCGGCCGAGCAGAAGTGGGCCCAGACCTCCGGCGTCGTCCTGCTCCTCCCGCACGGCTACGAGGGCCAGGGCCCGGACCACTCCTCGGCCCGCCCGGAGCGCTTCCTCCAGATGTGCGCCCAGAACAACATGACGGTCGCCATGCCGACGTCGCCGTCGAACTACTTCCACCTCCTGCGGTGGCAGGTGCACAACCCGCACCACAAGCCGCTGGTGGTCTTCACGCCGAAGTCGATGCTGCGCCTGAAGGCGGCGGCCTCGAAGGCGGAGGAGTTCACGACCGGGCAGTTCCAGCCGGTCATCGGCGACCCGACGGTGGACGCGACCGCGGTCAAGAAGGTCGTCTTCTGCGCCGGCAAGGTCTACTACGACCTGGAGGCCGAGCGTCAGAAGCGCGGCGTCACCGACACGGCGATCATCCGCATCGAGCGCCTGTACCCGCTGCCGGGTGCCGAGCTCCAGGCGGAGATCAAGAAGTACCCGAACGCCGAGAAGTACCTGTGGGCCCAGGAGGAGCCGGCGAACCAGGGTGCCTGGCCGTTCATCGCGCTCAACCTGATCGACCACCTGGACCTGGCGGTCGGCGCGGACGTCCCGCACGGCGAGCGCCTGCGCCGCATCTCGCGCCCGCACAGCTCGTCCCCGGCGGTCGGTTCCGCGAAGCGGCACCAGGCCGAGCAGGAGCAGCTGGTGCGTGAGGTGTTCGACGCGTGAGCCACTGAACACCGGCTCGTAGCAAGGCCCGGCCCCGGGAACATGCGTCCCGGGGCCGGGCCTTTCGCCGTCCCGGAATGTCAGATCGGCTGCGGTGCGACATCCCATTGGAGCTGTTCGACCTTCGCGAGGGCGGCCTCGCTGAAACCGACGTCCTCCTGGTGGCCGTAGGCCTCGCCCTCACCGATCCGCGCGGTGATCACCGTGCCGTCCGGCAGCTGGACATCCTGGATGTGGCTCATCTCGTCCCCCGCCGAGTCCCCCGCCGGACCGATCGAGCACGGCCGGCGCCCACGTACACCAGACGAGGGTCATATCCAGGTTGGCTGCCCGTGACCTAACCCGTTCCCGGCCACGGTCTCGCGGGACCGCACGGCCTACCCTGGAGGGGTTGGCAAGAGGGCTTGCCCCGTCCGGATCAGGAGCACGAGTTGTATTTCACCGACCGCGGCATCGAGGAGCTGGAAAAGCGGCGCGGCGAGGAGGAGGTCACCTTCGAGTGGCTCGCCGAGCAGCTGCGGACGTTCGTCGATCTCAACCCCGACTTCGAGGTGCCGGTGGAGCGGCTGGCCACGTGGCTGGCGCGGCTGGACGACGAGGACGAGGAGTAGGACGTTCCCGGGACGGTCAGTCGCGGGGGTGGGTGAGGCCGTAGGCCAGGCTCAGCGAGCCGTGGGCGAGGAGCAGGGCCCCCGCCGCGATCAGGCCGCCGTTACGCCGCCGTACGCCGCGGGCCGTGAGCGGTACGCCCGCCGCCACCTGGGCGAGGGCCAGGGTGCGGGCCCCGGGGCCGCCGGTCCAGGGGATCCAGGGGCCGATGCGGCTGTGGTCGACGGTGTCGCGTTCCGCGATCGCGTCGTGCCGGCCCGGCCATTCGACCGGGAGGCTGTCCGGCTGGAGTGCGGCGGCTTCCCGGAGGCGGTCGGCGGGCCGGCCGGGGGCGAGTTCCGGGGGCAGTGAGACGCCCACGCGCGCGAGGACCACGAGCAGGCGGCGCAGACGGGCGCGGGCGTCGGCCGCGGAGTCGGCCTTCGTCAGCCGGTCGAGGGCTTGGAGGTCCAGGACGGGGTCGAGGCCCACGCGCGCGGCGAAGGTGCGCATCGCCTCCTCCTCCCCCGCCGGGACCCCGCTCGCGAGCCAGACGAAGCCGACCGGGCGGCGGAAGCCGGTCGCGAGCGTGAAGCCCGCGTGGTCGGCGTCCCACCACAGGGCGAGAACGGGCCAGGGCGCGCCGACGGCGAGGGCCGTGGCCCAGCCTGTGACCACTCGGTCGACGGGCTCGCCGGCGTCCCGCCAGGGCCCGCCCTCGGGCACGAGCACACTCCATTCGTCGCCCGCCCGGGTGAGCTGCATGCGCTCCCGCAGCAGGTGGGCGACGGGGGCGACCGCCCCGGGCACCGCCCGGCACAACAGCAGCGCCCCAGGGGCGGGACCCGCGCGGTCGGCTTCCGTCGACATGGTCACACGGTAGGACGAATCGCCCCTCTTCGGGCACTTTTGTACGCCTCGATGCGCGCCTCGGCATCCCCGAAACGAGTGCCTTGACTTTCCCGGACCACGATATATCGTGAATGACAGGAGACGCGATATGGCGCGTCCTGTCGGGAGGTCTGTCCATGTCCGAGTGGTCTGTCGCGGAGCCGAGGAAACTCACCTTCGACGAGCCCGTGAGCGAGCTCCACGTGCGCCTCGTCGACGGAACGGTGAACGTGGTGGGCACGGACGAAGGTTCCGCCCGCCTGGAGGTCTCCGAGATCCAGGGACCGCCCCTGGTGGTCACCCAGCAGGGCGGCACTCTCACGGTGGCCTACGAGGACCTGCCCTGGAAGGGCTTCCTCAAGTGGCTGGACCGCAAGGGCTGGCGCCGCAGCGCGGTCGTCTCCCTGGCCGTCCCGGCCTCCACCCGGGTGGAGCTGGGGGTGGTCGGCGCGGCAGCGGTGCTCTCCGGGATCGAGGGCCCGGCGGCGGTGAAGGGCGTCACGGGCGACACGACCCTCGTGGCCCTCTCCGGCCCGGTCCGCGCCGACACGGTCTCCGGGAATGTGGAGGCCCAGGACGTGACGGGCGACCTCCGGTTCAACTCCGTCTCGGGCGACCTCACGGTGGTCGAGGGCTCCGGTTCCTCCGTGCGGGCCGACTCGGTCAGCGGCTCCATGATCGTCGACCTCGACCCGGACGGCCCCACGGACGTGCGGCTGACCAGCGTCTCCGGCGAGATCGCGATCCGGCTGCCGGACCCGGCGGACGCGGAGGTCGAGGCCAACACGGCGAGCGGCGCGGTCTCCAACGCGTTCGACGGTCTGCGGGTACACGGCCAGTGGGGCGCCCACAAGATCACGGGCCGCCTGGGCGCGGGCACGGGCAGGCTGCGAGCGACGACGGTCTCCGGCTCGATCGCCCTGCTGCGCCGCCCCTCCAGGGAGGATGAGCCCGACGAACCGTGGGACACCCGGCCCGGCACCGGCAGCTCGCCGGCCGACCCGCAGGACGACCCGCAGGCCGGCTCGGGAGACAATTCCGTCTCCGGCCGGGGCGCCGCCGACGCCGGAGCCCCGGCCGACGGCACGACCGACAAGAAGGTGCTCTGACATGCCCCCCGTCTTCGCCCACGGCCGCCTCCGCCTCTACCTGCTGAAGCTGCTGGACGAGGCCCCCCGTCACGGCTACGAGGTGATCCGCCTCCTCGAGGAGCGCTTCCAGGGGCTGTACGCACCGTCGGCGGGCACGGTCTACCCGCGCCTGGCCAAGCTGGAGGCCGAGGGCCTGGTCACCCACACCACCGAGGGCGGCCGCAAGGTGTACTCGATCACGGACGCGGGCCGCGCCGAGCTGGCCGACCGCAGTGGCGAGCTGGCCGATCTGGAGCTGGAGATCCGGGAGTCGGTCGCGGAACTGGCGGCGGAGATCCGCGCCGACGTGCGCGGGGCCGCCGGCGACCTGCGCCGCGAGATGCGCGCCGCCGCGACCGAGGCCCGCCGGGAAACCGGCAGCAGGGGAGCCCGTGGCGTGGAGGACGCTCCCTTCGGGGACTTCGGGCAGTACGGCGACAAGGACGCCTGGCGTGCGGCCAAGGAGGAGATGCGGCGAGCCAGGCAGGAGTGGAAGGAACAGGCCCGCCGCGCCAAGGACGAGAGCCGCCGCGCCCGCGAGGACGCCCAGCGCGCCCGCCGCCAGGCGAAGGAGGCCCAGGAACAGGCCCGCGCCCAGGCCCAGGAGCAGGTGCAGCGCATCGCCCGCCGGGTCCAGGAGCAGGTCCAGGACCACTTCGCCCGCGGCGACTGGCCCACGGGACTGCGCGAGGGCCTGAGCGAACTGGCCAAGGAGGTCGGCGAGTTCGGCAAGGACTACGGCAAGGACTTCGGCTTCGACTGGACCGGCACCGGCAAGCCGGCCGCAGAGCCGACGCCCTCACAGCCCGCCGGGGACTTCCCGGCCGCCTACGAGCCTGCCTGGGCCCACGAGGACGCCATGGACTCCACCGGCGACCCGGCCCGCGACCTGGACCGCCTGCTCGACCGCTTCAGGGACGACATCCGCGACGCGGCCCGCGACCACGGCGTCACCCCCGGCCAACTGCGCGACGCCCGCCGCCACCTGTCGCAGGCCGCGGCCCACATAGGAGCCCTGCTGCGCACGCCGAAGAAGTAAGCGGCCGGCTCCGCCCCTCACCCGGCCTTGGCCTCGCCGCCCCCGTACAGCACCCGCACCAGGGACGCGTAGGTCACCCCGTGGTCGGCGAGGACCTCGGCCGGGACGCCGGGGCGCAGGGTCAGGGCGAGCAGGATGTGCTCGTCCCCGATGTGCCGGTCCCGCTGGGCGAGGGCGACGCGCAAGGAGCGCTCCAGGACGTCCTTGGAGCCGCGCCCGAAGGAGGGCCGCCCCGACCACCACCCCTTGTCCTTCCGGTCACCGGCCATGGCGCCGGCCCCGTGCACCTCCTCCACCCGGGCGACGATCTCCTCCACATCGATCCCGAGCCCGGCGAGCGCGTCGGTCTCGGCCTGCGACAGCCCGGCCCGCCGCCGCGCCGCCCCCAGCGCCTGCCGCGCGGACTCCCTCCGCTCACCGAGCCCGAGAGCGGCGAGCGCGAAGGAGCCACGACTGCCCTCCCGATCGAGCAGCGCGAGCAGCAGATGCTCCGGCTCCACGACCTGCCCGCCTCTGCCACCCTCCACATACGCGAACGCACCCTTGACCACGCTCCGGGCGTCCTTCGTGAACGGCTCGAACATCAATGCCTCCCGTACTTCTTGTGCACGGCCTGCCTGCTCACACCGAGTTCGGTGGCGATCTCCTGCCACGACCAGCCCTGATTGCGCGCGTTGCGCACCTGGACGGCTTCCAGCTGCTCCAGCAGCCTGCGCAGGGCGGCGACGGCCCGCAGACCGACCCGTGGATCACGGTCGCCCGCCCGCTCGGCCAGATCGGTTGCTTCGGTCATGGCGTCAACCTACGTTGACGCTCTCCTTCCGTCAACCCCAGTTGACAAACCAAACGGCCGGCCCGAACCCCGGACCGGCCGCCAGCACACCCCACTCACCAGGCACTACGGATTGACGAGCACGACCTTCCCGAACTGCTCACCGGACGCCAGCCGTTCGAAGCCCTCCCGCGCACGGTCCATGGGCAGCACCTCGTCGATCACGGGCCGCACTCCGGTCGCGGCACAGAACGCCAGCAGGTCCTCCAACTCGTCCTTGGTGCCCATCGTGGACCCGACGACCTTGAGCTCCAGGAAGAAGATCCGCGTCAGTTCGGCGTGCGAGGGCCGGTCACCACTGGTGGCACCGGAAATCACCAGCGTGCCGCCGGGCTTCAGCGACTTGACGGAGTGCGACCAGGTGGCGGCCCCGACGGTCTCGATCACGGCGTCGACCCGCTGCGGCAACCGCGCCCCCGCCTCCAGGGCCTCCACGGCCCCCAGCTCCACGGCCCGCTTCCGCTTGGCCTCGTCCCGGCTCGTGGCGAAGACCCGCAGCCCGGCCGCCTTGCCCAGCACGATGGCGGCCGTGGCGACACCACCGCCGGCGCCCTGCACGAGCACGGAGTCGCCGGGCCGGACGCCCGCGTTGGTGAACAGCATCCGGTACGCGGTCAGCCAGGCCGTGGGCAGACAGGCGGCTTCCTCGAAGGAGAGCTCCTTGGGCTTGGGCAGGATGTTCCAGGTCGGCACGGCGACCTGCTCGGCGAAGGTCCCCTGGTAGCGCTCGGTGAGGATGGAACGGGGTTCCTTCGGTCCGACCCCGTGCCCGCTCTGTCCGATCACGGAGTGCAGGACGACCTCGTTGCCGTCCTCGTCGACGCCGGCGGCGTCACAGCCGAGGATCATCGGCAGCTTGTCCTCTGCGAGGCCGACGCCGCGCAGGGACCACAGGTCGTGATGGTTGAGGGAGGCGGCCTTGACCGTGACGGTGCTCCAGCCGGGGCGGACCTCGGGAGCCGGACGCTCTCCCAACTCCAGGCCGGCCAGTGGCTGGTCGCGGTCGATTCGGGCGGCGTAGACAGCGAACATGACCTTGACGATAGGTTCCGGACCGACCGCACGGAACCACCGGCCTCTGTGAGACACACCCTCTTGCCAGGCGCTCGGCACCCGTGCCGCCCGGGGGGCACACCCCCACCGAGGGAGGCACGACGGCCCGCAGCGGCGCCCTGCGGGCACCAAACCACCACGCACCCGCACCCGCGCACGGCGCGAAGGGGACGTGTCGGGGGGTGTCCGCCCGCAGCGGTTGGCGCGTCAACGGGGAGTTGGTCGGTACGCAACCCCATCGCGCCGTTCCGAGGACGGACACCCCCCGGCGCGGCCCCGACCCACCACCACCGCGCAGGCGCTACGCGCACCCCCACCGAAGCAGCCACAGGCCGCCGCAGGCACCCCGCACCACCCAAACAGCCGAACCCAAGGAAACGACCCCGCCCACACCCGGACGGGGCCACTCACATCACCGCGCAACACGCAACACGCAAACGTGCAAACGCGCAACGCGCTACTACGTCACCGCCGAGCCACACCCTCGGCCCTGGCAGCCGCCGCCACCGCAGCCGTCACCGCCGGCGCAACCCGCTCGTCGAACGGCGACGGGATGACGTAGTCGGCCGCGAGGTCGTCCCCGACCACGCCCGCCAGCGCCTCCGCCGCAGCCAGCTTCATCCCCTCCGTGATCCGCGACGCCCGCACCTGCAAGGCACCCGCGAAGATCCCCGGAAACGCCAGCACGTTGTTGATCTGGTTCGGGAAGTCCGACCGCCCGGTGGCCACCACGGCCGCGTACTTGTGCGCGACCTCGGGGTGCACCTCGGGATTCGGATTCGCCATGGCGAAAACGAACGCCCCGTCGGCCATGGACGCCACCGCGTCCTCCGGCACCGTCCCACCGGACACCCCGATGAACACATCGGCCCCGGCCAGCGCCGCCTCCAGCGACCCGCTGATCCCCGCCTTGTTCGTGAACCCGGCCAGCTCCCGCTTCACCGGCGTCAGATCGTCCCGGTCCGCCGACACGACACCCTTGCGGTCGGCCACCGCGACATCCCCGATCCCGGCCTCGACCAGCATCTTCGCGATCGCGACACCCGCCGCACCGGCGCCGGAGATGACGGCCCGCAGATCTCCCAGCGCCCGCTTGCTCAGCCGCGCAGCGTTCCGCAGGGCCGCCAGCGTCACCACCGCCGTACCGTGCTGGTCATCGTGGAAGACGGGAATGTCCAGCGCCTCCTGGAGCTTCCGCTCGATCTCGAAGCACCGCGGCGCCGAGATGTCCTCCAGGTTGACTCCGCCGAACGACGGCGCGAGCCGCACCACCGTCTCGACGATCTCGTCGACGTCCGTGCAGTTCAGCGCGATCGGAACCGCGTCCACGCCGCCGAACTGCTTGAACAGAATCGCCTTGCCCTCCATCACCGGGAGGGAGGCCTCGGGCCCGATGTCACCGAGTCCCAGCACGGCCGTACCGTCCGTCACGACGGCCACGACCGAAGACTTCCACGTGTAATCGTGCACCAGCTCCGGCTGCTCCGCGATCGCGCTGCACACCTTCGCGACGCCGGGCGTGTACGCCAGGGACAGGTCGTCCTTGTCACGGACCGGCACCGTGGCCTGCACGGCCATCTTGCCGCCGCGGTGGAGCGCGAACGCCGGATCGAAGGAGTCGAGGGGCTCCGCACCGCCCTCGTGACCCGTATGGTCCGTCGTGCTCTCGCTGCGAGGATTGACGATCTCCGCTGCCACTTCGTTTTACCCCTTAAATCTTCATTGGCTTGAGGGTGGCCACTCCTGGTGAGGCGTGGGCGGGACCGCGTACGGCCGTGGTCGTGCTCTGTACGTGTTACGTACGGGCGCGTACGCGATGGGCGCGCCGCACACGCGCCCTGAGCCCCGGATGAGGGGTGTAAAGAACCTTCTTACCGGACGGACGGCGCCGACGACGAGTCCATAACGCGAAGGTCACACACGGGCACCCTGACTCTTCGTCCAATATCAGGACAAGGACTGGACAAACCCTCGACAACCGCTCACGGGTCGGCGAATCCTTCGGGCCCCGTATCGGATTCCCGGGACATACCGAAGATCTTCCTGCCGGAAGGAATGATTCCCGCAGAAGGTCCGGCCGTGATGTACCGGAGTGATGCGGTTCGGGGGTCGCCCGTTATCCGATTTTGACATGGCTGGCCCCCAGAATGGCGCAGTCCGAATGGCAAGATGCCGTAATCACACGAGGTCGCGACACTCGAAGACGTGTGTTCTCGTCGACCCAGGTACTGCCGGCACCGCCGGTAGTCCACGGCACTGCCGAACCCATCGGCAGCGCTCGCCCCATCGGCAACTCCACCCATCCGCCGGAGGAACCCACCATGACCGCAAGCTCCACCCGTCGTACGACCGCCGCGCACTCCCGGCTAGCAGCGGTCGGTGCGATCGCGGTCGCAGGCGCACTGATGCTCACCGGATGCGGTGACCAGACCAAGGACACCGGGTCGGGCAGCGAGACGAGCGCGGCCCCGCTCGCCGACAAGCTGCCGCAGGCGATCCGCGACAAGGGCGTCATCAAGGTCGGCTCGGACATCGCGTACGCCCCGGTCGAGTTCAAGGACAGCTCCGGCAAGGTCGTCGGCATCGACCCGGACCTCGCCGCCGCCATGGGCAAGCAGCTCGGGGTCGACTTCCAGTTCGAGAACGGCACCTTCGACACGCTGATCACGGGTCTGCGCTCCAAGCGGTACGACATCGCCATGTCCGCGATGACCGACACCAAGGACCGTCAGGAGGGCATCGACTCCGACACCGGCAAGAAGGTCGGTGAGGGCGTCGACTTCGTCGACTACTTCACCGCCGGTGTCTCGATCTACACCAAGAAGGTCGACGACCAGGGCATCAAGTCCTGGTCCGACCTGTGCGGCAAGAAGATCGTGCTGCAGCGCGGCACGGTCTCCGAGGACCTCGCCAAGGCCGAGTCGAAGAAGTGCCCGGCCGGCAAGAAGATCGCCATCGAGGCCTTCGACAACGACCAGCAGGCCCAGACCCGCCTGCGCGCGGGCGGCGCCGACGCCGGCTCGTCCGACTTCCCGGTCGCCGCGTACGCCGTGAAGACCTCCGGTGGCGGCAAGGACTTCCAGCTGGTCGGCGAGCAGGTCGAGGCCGCTCCGTACGGCATCGCGGTCGCCAAGAACCAGACGCAGCTGCGGGACGCCCTCAAGGCCGCGCTGGACGCGCTCATCAAGAACGGTGAGTACGAGAAGATCATGAAGAAGTGGGGCGTCACGGACGGCGCCATCAAGGAAGCCAGCATCAACGGCGGCAAGTGACCGCGACGCAGCGGCACTGAAAGGCAACACCCGTGACTGTTGACATCGACAAGACGTCGGGGCCGTCCGACACGCCCCCGGCCGGACCGGAGGCCATCAAGGCCATCCCGGTCCGGCACTACGGGCGGTACGTCTCCGCCGTCATCGCCATCGCCCTGCTGGTCGGGGTCGTCTACGCGTTCTCCCAGGGCAAGATCAACTGGGGTGCGATCCCGGACTACTTCTTCGACGACCGGATCCTGGACGGCGTGGGCAAGACGCTCCTGCTGACCGTGCTGTCCATGGTGATCGGCATCGTCGGCGGCGTCGTGCTCGCCGTGATGCGCCTGTCGAAGAACCCGGTGACCTCGTCGATCGCGTGGTTCTACATCTGGTTCTTCCGCGGCACCCCGGTCCTGGTACAGCTGATCGTCTGGTTCAACCTGGGCCTGGTCTTCGAGTACATCAACCTCGGGCCGTTCTACAAGGACGAGTGGTCGGACTTCATGACCCCGTTCCTGACGGCGCTGCTGGGCCTCGGTCTCAACGAGGCCGCGTACATGGCGGAGATCTGCCGAGCCGGTCTGCTCTCCGTCGACGAGGGCCAGACCGAGGCGTCGCACGCGCTGGGCATGAGCCACGCCAAGACGCTGCGCCGGATCGTCATCCCGCAGGCGATGCGCGTGATCGTGCCGCCGACGGGCAACGAGGTCATCAACATGCTGAAGACGACCTCGCTGGTCTCGGTCGTCCAGTATCCGGAGCTGCTCCGCGCCGCTCAGGACATCGGCCAGACCTCCGGCGCCCCCGCCGAGATGCTGTTCCTGGCGGCGGCCTGGTACCTGCTGATGACGTCGGTCTTCAGCATCGGCCAGTACTACCTGGAGCGGTACTACGCGCGTGGTTCGAGCCGGTCGCTCCCGGCCACGCCGTTCCAGAAGGTCAAGGCCAACCTCCTGTCCCTGTCCAACCGCTCGAAGCCGACGGGAGGCACCGCATGAACGCCATGGTCAAGGCAGAAGGCGTCCACAAGAGCTTCGGCCCCCTCGAGGTCCTCAAGGGCATCGACCTGGAGGTGAAGTCCGGCGAGGTGTTCTGCCTCATCGGCCCCTCCGGTTCCGGCAAGTCGACCTTCCTGCGGTGCATCAACCACCTGGAGAAGATCAACGCCGGCCGCCTGTACGTGGACGGGAACCTGGTGGGCTACCGCCAGAAGGGCGACAAGCTCTACGAGCTGAAGGACAGCGAGGTCGCCCGCAAGCGCCGGGACATCGGCATGGTCTTCCAGCGCTTCAACCTGTTCCCGCACATGACGGCCGTGGAGAACGTCATGGAGGCACCGGTCCAGGTCAAGGGCGTGAGCAGGAGCCAGGCCCGGCAGCGTGCCCTGGAGCTCCTGGACCGGGTGGGTCTGGCCGACAAGGCGGGCAGCTACCCCTCGCAGCTCTCCGGCGGCCAGCAGCAGCGCGTCGCCATCGCCCGGGCCCTCGCCATGGACCCGAAGCTGATGCTGTTCGACGAGCCGACCTCGGCGCTCGACCCGGAGCTGGTCGGTGACGTCCTGGACGTCATGCGCGACCTCGCCGAGTCCGGCATGACGATGATCGTCGTCACCCACGAGATGGGCTTCGCCCGCGAGGTGGGCGACAGCCTGGTCTTCATGGACGGCGGTGTGGTGGTCGAATCCGGTCACCCGCGCGAGGTGCTGACGAACCCGCAGCACGAGCGGACGAAGTCGTTCCTGTCCAAGGTGCTCTGACATCACCCACCCCGAGGGGGCGGTACGGAACTCCGTACCGCCCCCTTCGGCATGCTCCTCGGTGATGTCCGCGTCCCTCACCCGCCCCGTCCCTCGTAATACCCTGGGAGCACCATCAGCTGTTACGAGTGCGCGCTCAGGACAATAAAGCCCTCCGTAAGGACTACACGTGGAACTGGCCTATTACTCGGACTACGCCGTGCGCCTCGTCAACACGGAGGAACCGGCCCGGGGCAAGGACACCCTGACGTCGGTCGAGGCGGTCCGCGAGCTGTTCGTCGACAACCAGTCGGCGGCCCGCCGCACCACCGACGCGGACGTCACCCGCTTCCGCTCGGTCCGGGCCCGGCTGCGTGCGGTCTTCGAGGCGGCCGACAGCGGCGACGAGACGCTCGCCGTGGACCTGCTGAACTCACTGCTGCTGGAGTTCCCGGTGAGCCCGCAGATCTCCGGGCACGACTTCCGCGACGACGACGGCCGTCCCCTGTGGCACATGCACCTGGCGGACCATCCGTCCAATGCGACCGCGGGATACGCGGCGATCGCGGCGATGGGCCTGGCGTTCCACCTGACCGAGTACGGCGTGGACCGGCTCGGGCTGTGCGAGGCCGCGCCCTGCCGCAACGCCTACCTGGACACCTCCACCAACCGCTCCCGGCGCTACTGCTCCGACCGCTGCGCGACCCGCGCCAACGTGGCGGCCTACCGCGCCCGCAAGCGCCTAGAAGCGGCCAGGCCCGGCCTGCCCGAGAGCACGGGCCTGGCGGCGGACAACGCCCAGCCCAGCAGCGCCCAGGGCGAACGCAGCCCCGGCTTGCGCGGCCGGTAGCGGAACCGGACCCGTCCCAGCACCAGGTCGTCGGGGACGACGCCGTAGTCGGTGCTGTCCCCGCCGGCGTACGCGTTGTCCCCGAGCACCCACCAGCCGTTCTCGCGCCGCTGGGCGACCCGCTTGACGACCAGCAGGTCCTGCTGGAAGGGATGCCGCAGCACGACGACGTCACCGGGCTTGAGCCGGGCCCCGTAGTGCACCAGGAGCCGGTCCCCGTGGTACAGCGTGGGCACCATGGACGGACCGGTCACCTCGGCCACCCCGAAGGGCGCGGCCGACCTCCCCCGCTCGGACTCCTGCGACAGCTCCGGCATCACCCGGCACCTCCCCGGTTCTTCGTCCACCAGTCTCAGTCTCACCCTGGACTTTTGTCCTAAGCCCATGGGGGCACTCGCGAAAACCGCTCCCCCACGGAGTAATGTCCCCTGTGAGAAGACGATCACGAGGAAGGAATGCTCCATGCTTTCCCGCCTGTTTGCCCCCAAGGTCAAGGTCAGCGCACACTGCGACCTTCCCTGCGGTGTGTACGACCCTGCCCAGGCCCGCATTGAGGCGGAGTCGGTGAAGGCCATCCAGGAGAAGATGGCCGGCAACGACGACCCGCACTTCCAGACGCGTGCCACCACCATCAAGGAGCAGCGCGCGGAGCTCGCGAAGCACCACGTGTCCGTGCTGTGGAGCGACTACTTCAAGCCGCCGCACTTCGAGAAGTACCCCGAGCTGCACCAGCTGGTCAACGACACCCTCAAGGCCCTCTCCGCCGCCAAGGGTTCGACCGACCCGGCGACCGGCCAGAAGGCGCTGGACTACATCGCCCAGATCGACAAGATCTTCTGGGAGACCAAGAAGGCCTGAATCCACGGGCAGGCGAAGGGGCCCGGCCGGGAGAACCGGCAGGGCCCCTTCGTCATGGGCAGTCGTGGGCGGCGTTACGTGCGGGGCTGCCCTTGCCGGTCAGTGGAACCGCGGGACGATCAGGAAGATCCCGTACGCCACCACGGCCGCACAGGCGAGGAAGCACAGCGCCGCCTGGGTGATGGCCGAGGGCGAAGGTGCGGCCCTGCCGGTCGCGGGTGCCCTCCAGTTGGGCGAGGCCGAGGACGCCGAGGACCGGTAGGCGAGGTAGGTGGCCAGCAGTGCGGCGACACCGGCCACGACCGGCGAGGCCACCGCCGGCACCAGCACCTTCTCGACGACCTTGCCGAAGTCGACGCCGTGGCTGCCCGCCCCGACCCACACGGCCCCGATCAGCCCGCCGAACAGGGCGTGCGAGGAACTCGACGGCAGTCCTGCCAGCCAGGTCAGCAGGTTCCACAGGATCGCCCCGACCAGTCCCGCCAAGATCATTCCCGGGGTGACGAGGGTGTCGTCCACGATGCCGCCCGAGATGGTCTTGGCGACCTCCGTGGACAGGAAGGCACCGATCACGTTGAGGACACCGCTGATCAGGACCGCCGTACGGGAGCGAGTGCGCCGGTGGCGATGGACGTGGCCATCGCGTTCGCCGTGCCGTGGAATCCGTTGGTGAAGTCGAAGGCCAGTGCCGTCACGATGACGACCGCCACGAGGAACGTGATGTGGTCCATTCCTGAATGCAAACAAGTGCAGGCCATAGGCGGGGAACGGCGAGGCAGAGGCTGGTCAAGGTTCACGCGGCTGGCCGTGACGCACGCCCTCTACGATCGGGCCCATGAGGATCAGCTGGACGTACGCCTTCATCGACCGCCCGCGGGAGGCCTTCGACGCCGCCTGCGACTTCTGGACAGCGGTCACGGACACCCGGCTGTCCGAACTGCGCGGAGAACACGACGAGTTCGCCACGCTGCTTCCCGACGGCGCCGACGCCTGCCTGAAAGTACAGGCGGTCGAGCCGCCTTCCGGCGGTGCGCACATCGACTTCTGTGTGGACGACGTACCGGAGTTCGCCGCCGCGGCGGTGCGGTTCGGCGCGAGCGTGGTGACCGACCTCGGTTCGCTCGTCGTGCTGCGTTCGCCCGGTGGGCAGTTGTTCTGCGCGGATCCCTGGCGCGGCCAGTCGTCACGCCCGGACGTGGTGCGGGGCAGTCGGCTCGACCAGGTGTGCGTGGACGTCGCGCCCTCGGCCTTCGACACCGAAGTCGCCTTCTGGAGCGCGCTGCTCGCCGACTGGGAGTCGCTGCCGGGCTCCCTCCCCGAGTTCCACGTGGTCAAGCCGCCGCCCGGTCTGCCGGTCCGTCTGCTCCTGCAACGCCTCGACGAGGAACGTCCGGCCTGCGCCCACCTCGACCTCGCCTGCGCGGACGTCGCGGCGACCCGGGCGCGGCACGAGGAACTCGGAGCCGCCTTCGTGGCCGGCTTCTCCGGCTGGACCGTGATGCGCGACCCGGCGGGCGGCACGTACTGCCTGACGACCCGGGATCCGGTGACGGGCGGCGCGCGCCTCTAGCGCGCTTCGGCGTAGGCGCACGCGACGAGCGGTCCGGTCCTGTCCGGCGTCGGACAGGGCGGCAGGTCCGGCGTCATGTCGGGCTTCGTCTCCTCCCAGCCGTAGGGGCCCTGGGGCTCCGTCGAGTCCTGCAGCCACAGCGTCAGTCCGCCGGCGGCGGCCACGGCGAGCACCCACACGATCACAGCCCAGCGCCATACCCCGCGGCGCCACTCCCCCGTCATGCCCATGCCTTCACGTTAGTCGCTCAGCCGCGTGGCCCGCGCCATGAGGTAACGCTGTTCGGGCAGGCTGAGGGTCTGCGCGGCCGCCGACTCGTAGGCGGCGCGGGCCGCTTGGGGATCGCCCGCGCGTTCCAGGAGGTGACCGCGTACGGCGTCCACGCGGTGACCCTGCAATTCGCCTGCCAGGGCGTCCAGTTCGTCCAGTCCGGCGTGCGGGCCGTGGACCATGGCGACGGCCACCGCGCGGTTGAGGCGTTCGACGGGGCCGGGGACCAGACGGACGAGGACGTCGTACAGGCCCAGGATCTCGGCCCAGTCCGTCGCCTCGGGCGAGGGTGCCTCGTCGTGGACGGCGGCGATCGCGGCCCGCAACTGGTACGGCCCGGGCCGGCCCCGGGACAGCGCCCCGGTGACCAGCGTGACGCCCTCCTCGATCGCGGCCTTGTCCCAGCGGCCCCGGTCCTGTTCGTCGAGGAGGATCAACTCGCCGTGCGGTCCGCTGCGCGCGTCGCGGCGGGCGTCGGTGAGCAGCATCAGCGCGAGCAGGCCGGCCACCTCGCCGTCGTCGGGGAGCAGCCGGTGGACCGTGCGCGTCAGGCGTACGGCCTCGCCGGCGAGGTCACGGCGCTGGAGAGCGGCTCCGGAGGTGGCCGTATAGCCCTCGTTGAAGATCAGGTAGAGGGTCTGGAGGACGGACGGCAGCCGCTGTTCCCAACGGTCCGGGCGACCGAAGCGCACACCCCGCACCTTCTGCTTGGCCCGGCTGATGCGCTGCGCCATCGTCGTCTCCGGCACCAGATACGCGCGGGCGATCTCCGCCGTGGTCAGACCGCCGACGGCGCGCAGCGTGAGCGCGATCTGGGCGGGCGGCGTCAGGTCCGGATGGCAGCACAGGAAGAGCAGCGAGAGCGTGTCGTCCTCGCGGGGAGCCCGCTCCCCGGGCGGCGCTGCGGTGAAGGCGTCGCGGGGGGTGAGCGCCGCCGCCCGCTCCTCGCGCTGGCGCCGCGCCTCCTCGCTGCGCAGGGTGTCGGTCAGCCGCCGCGAGGCGACTTTGATCAGCCAGCCGCGAGGATTGCCGGGCACACCCGCCGAAGGCCACTGCCCGGCCGCAGCGAGCAACGCCTCCTGTACGGCGTCCTCGGCGGCGTCGAAGTGTCCGTACCGCCTGACGAGCGCGCCGAGGACCTGCGGCGCGTCACGGCGCAGCAGGTCCTCGATCTCGGGTGTGCTCCTCACCGGTCCCACCGGTCCCACCGGCGCGCCCGTCGGCGGTCCGGGCCCTCAGATGTCCCCGGAGCCGTCCATGATCGGACGGATCACGACCGGGTAGTCGGGGGCACCGGCCGGCTGGGGGCAGCGGGCGACGCGCTCGGCGATCTCGGTGACCCGCTCCAGGCTCTCGCACTCCAGGACCCAGTAGCCGGCCAGCAGCTCCTTGGTCTCGCTGTACGGGCCGTCGGTGATCACGGCCTTGCCGTCGTCACCGAGAGTGACGTGCCGGGTCTGGGCCGGCTCGGCCAGGCCCTGCCCGTCGACGAATTCGCCCGTCTCGGAGAGGTCGTCGTTGATGGCTCCCATGTAGGCGAACATGGCCTGGAGCTCCTCGTCGCTCCACGCGGGGGAGCCCGCCGACGCCTTGCCGCGCATGGCGTCGTAGTCCGCCTGCGTGCCCTGCACCATGACCAGGTACTTCATCAGTCCGCTCCTTCGGCTCTCACCGCCCTGGTGGGCGGCTCTCACAGGGGACGTCGGAGCCGGGCCGGGATTCTCGACACGACCTCAGGGATTTTTCGCGACGGATTCTCCGGGGGCGTCGTCGCGCGGGGTCGTCGCAACTGAGCCGGTGTCCTCGGCGGACCGGGGCGGGTCGGCGGTCCGGCTCTCCTCGCCGGTCCGGCCGCCCTCGGCCTCTTCCCCTTCATAGGCCCCGCACTCGGGGTTGCGGCAGGGGCCCGCCACCCACACGGGGACCCACGCGCCCAGCGTCTTGTGGCGCCGGACGACCGTCTCCACCGGCTGTCCGCAGGTCGGACAGATGTGTCCTTCGCTGCCCATGTCCTCAGGGTAGGCCGGTCGGCGGCTCAGCGCTTCCTGCTGTACGTGCGCACCAGCATCCCGTTGCCGAACGTGCGCACCGATTCGAGCGTGAAGTCCGAGATCGCGATTCCCGAGCCGAACATCGGCATGCCCGTGCCGTACACGAGCGGGTAGGTCTTGATGACGAGTTCGTCGATCTCGTCGAGCAGCTCGCCCGCGACCTTGGACCCGCCGCACAGATAGATGCCCAACTCGCCGTCCTCAGCCTTCAGTTCGCGGACCTTTCCGACGAGGTCGTCCGCGATGATCTCGACGTTCGGGTCGGGCGACTCCTTCAGCGTCGTGGAGGCGACGTACTCGCGCAGGTGGGCATACGGGCTGGTGATGCCCTCCTTCAGGGCGACGTCATAGCTGCCGCGGCCCTGGATGATGGTGTCGAACCGCTTGTTCGGCAGGTCGTCGAAGCCGAGGACCCGGCGGCCCTCGGTGGCCGCGGTCTCCGGGTACTCCGCCTTCAGGAAGGCGAGGAACTCCTCGTCGAGGAAGCGGAACATCGACGTCGCGTCGCCGTCCGGGTCTCCGATGAAGCCGTCGATCGAACAGGCGATGAAGTACGTGAGCTTTCGCAAGCCGGTCTCTTTTCGTAGGCTGCCACCGCAACGACTTAAGTTGTAGTACTTCTTCTGTAGTGGTTGCAAGGAGTTATCCGCGAACGGCGGAAAGTAGGAGAAGGGACTCCGCATGGTCAGCAATCCCGGGCGCCGGGCCGCGCTCGTCGACGCCGGTGTCGAGGTGCTCGCGCGTCAGGGAGCGCGCGGGCTGACGTTCCGCGCGGTGGACGCGGAGGCCGGTGTGCCCGTGGGCACGGCCTCCAACTACTTCACTGACCGCGCCGACCTGCTGCGTCAGATCGACACCCGGCTGCACGTACGCCTCGCGCCCGACCCCGACGTGGTCGCCGGGCTGATGACCCGCCCCAAGGACCGCTCACTGGTCACGGCCTTCATGTACGACCTCATGGCCCGCGCGACCCGCGACCGCACGGGCTATCTGGCCCTCATGGAACTGCGCCTGGAGGCCACCCGGCGTCCCGAACTGCTCGCCTCGTACACCAAGTCGGTCCGTGGCGACCTGGAGGAGGCCATGGAGTTCCACCGCACGGCCGGCCTGCCCGGCGGCGACGAGTCCGTCGCCGTGCTGTACCTGGCCATGCTCGGCCTGCTCCTGGAGCATCTGACCCTGCCGGGTGTCCTGGAGGACGTACTGCCCGGGGTGAGCGTGCCGGAGGGGCTGGTCGAGAAGATCGTGGCGACGGTGCTGCCGGAGGGGTAGGAGAGGCGGGGCGCCTGGAGGGGCTGGGGCGCCGCTGGACCGGCCGGGAGAGGCTGGGGCGGGTCAGGACGCGGTCTCGGCGGTGCGGGGTTCGCGCCACATCGGCCACATGGCCGGGCCGCCCTCCGGGAGGTCGAGCACCGGGCCGGCGAGTGCGAAGCCGAGGCGCTCGTACAGCTTGCGACTGCGGGCACTGCTCGCCTCCAGGTAGGCGGGCAGTCCCTCACGGTCGCACCGGTCGAGGACCGACTCGATGAGCGCCGTGCCGAGCCCCTCACCCTGGCGGCCGGGGGTCACGCCGATCATCCACAGGTACTCGTGGGCCCGCCCGGAGGGATGGATGGCAGCGGTCAGCCGGGCGATCGCCTCGACGCGTTCGTTGTCCGGGTCGACGGCCTCACGCACCTGGGCCGGTCCGTCGTCCTCGGCGTCGTGGTGGTCGTCGGCGGACATGGACAGCCACAGCGCACAGGCCGAACCGTCCTCGGTGAGGTCGATGCGCCCGGACTCGAGCACGATGTCGGTGAAGGCGCCCATGAGCCCGGGATGGTGGGCACGACGGTCCTCAGCCCCGGGGAAGACCCAGCCGCTCACGGGATCGTCCTGGAACGCCTCGTCCAGCAGCCGGACAACCAGCTCCCGGTCCCCCTCGCCCGCCGTCCGGATCGCCACACCCATGTCCCGCCCCTTCACTCGTCCCGACGGGCGTGATCGTAGGGCGGTTGGGAGCCGTCCCGGCGCATGAGGCCGGAGCTTGGCGGGATTTCATCGAACAGGCGCCCAAAGCACCGTCGTCGCCGACCTGGGAAGCGGGCCCCGCACACCGTGGGGAAGTGCGGGACCCGCCTGACCGGAGGCCCAGGGCCGTACGGAGTCAGGAGCCGCACGGCCCCGGCGCCTCCGGAGTCCTGCCCTCACCCGAAGGCCGGTGAGGTTTCGCCGACGGCCGGTCGCCGCACCGCCGGCCATCGCGACGATCGATTGCCGCACCGCCTGCCGTTGCCGACGGCTGATTGCCGCACCGCCGCCGTCAACTGCTGCGCCGCGTCACGAACTCGGCGAGGGCCAGCAGACCGCCCGCCGCCTCCGGGTCCGGCACCGCGCGGGCCAGTTGCTGCATCACCAGGGCCATCCGGTCGGCCGCCTGGTTCTGTGCCCAGTCACGGCCGCCCGCCCGCTCCACGGTCTGGGCGATGTGGTCGAGGTCCTCCTTCTCGCTGGGTCGTGCGTACAGTTCGGCCAGTTCCGCGGCCGCCGGCGTGCCGGAGGCGAAGGCCGCCACGACCGGCAGGGACTTCTTGCGGGCGGCCAGGTCCGCGCCGACGGGCTTGCCGGTGCGGCGCGGGTCGCCCCAAATACCGATGACGTCGTCGATGAGCTGGAAGGCGAGCCCGGCCTCCCGGCCGAACGCGTCCAGCGCCGCCACGTCCGCGTCCCCGGCGCCCGCGTACAGCCCGCCGAGCGCACAGGCGCTTCCCAGCAGCGCGCCCGTCTTGGCCTCCGCCATGGCGAGGACCTCGTCGAGCGTGACCTCGTCGGGAGCGCGACGCTCCATGGCCGTGTCCGCGTGCTGTCCCGCGCACAGTTCGATCACGCAGTGGGCGAGCCGGGCGGTGGCGGCCGGGGCCGCCGGATGCGGATCCTCGGCGAGCAGCCGCATGGCCAGCGCCTGGAGGGCGTCCCCGGCGAGGATCGCGTCGGCGTCTCCGAACACCGTCCACGCGGTGGGCCGGTGGCGCCGGGAGGTGTCCCGGTCCATCACGTCGTCGTGCAGCAACGTGAAGTTGTGGACCAGTTCCACCGCCGCGGCCGCCCGGACCGCCGCCGCCCGCGCCTCGGGCCCGCCGAGGGCGGCCGCCGCGGCGAGGACGAGCGCGGGCCGGATCGCCTTGCCGGAGCCGCCCCCGGCCGGCGTGCCGTCCGCCTGCTCCCAGCCGAAGTGGTAGAGCGCGATCCGGCGCATCGGCCCGGGCAGTGAGCCGAGAGCGTCCCGCAGTACCGGGTCGACCTCCGCCCGGGCCCGCTCCAGGAGCATGACCGCCTCGTGGCCCTCGTCCGGCCCCGGCCGGCCTTCCCGCTGTGTCCCGATGAGCCCCCGCCTCTCCGGCGTCCCGGCCGCACGCCCGGGCTCGGTACCGCGCTGCCCACCGGGGGCGGGCAGCGTCGTCTGCGTCCTGAACTCCGTAAGGGACTCACCCATGGGACCGCCTCGGAGACTGAGCGGACGGTGGCGCTTCCGCTGCCGCTGGGCGCGTACCCCGAGGGTGTACCCACGCTGCCGGGCGCGGACACGGCCGGCGTACCGGAAGCGTCACCGCCAGCGGCCGATCTCGACGTTCTCCAGGACGCCGAGCGCGTCCGGTACCAGGACCGCGGCCGAGTAGTAGGCCGTGACCAGGTACTTGATGATGGCCTGTTCGTTGATGCCCATGAAGCGCACCGACAGGCTCGGCTCGATCTCGTCCGGAATGCCGGAGGCCCGCAGGCCGATGACGCCCTGGTCGCTCTCGCCGGTACGCATGGCGATGATCGACGTCGTCCGCTCCGGGGTCACCGGGATCTTGTTGCAGGGGAAGATCGGCACCCCGCGCCAGGTGGGGATGCGATTCCCGGCCATGTCGATGGTCTCGGGGACGAGCCCTCGCTTGTTGAGCTCGCGGCCGAACGCGGCAATCGCGCGCGGGTGGGCGAGGAGCAGTTTGGTGCCGCGGCGCCTGCTGAGCAGTTCGTCCAGGTCGTCCGGGCCGGGCACGCCGTCGTGCGGCTGGATCCGCTGGTCGTACTCGCAGTTGTGCAGGAGCCCGAAGTCGCGGTTGTTGATGAGCTCGTGCTCCTGGCGCTCCTTGAGCGCCTCGACCGTCAGCCGGATCTGCTGCTCGGTCTGGTTCATGGGCTGGTTGTAGAGGTCGGCCACGCGCGTGTGGATGCGCAGGACGGTCTGGGCGACGCTCAGTTCGTACTCACGGGGCCTGGCCTCGTAGTCGACGAAGGTGTGCGGGATGTCCGGCTCGCCGGTGTGGCCGGCGGCGAGGTCGATCTCCTTCTCGCCGTACTTGTTGGAGCGCTGCGAGGGGATCGAGCGGCGCTGCTGGAGGTGCTCGCGCAGCGTGTCCGAGCGCTCGGCGATCTGCGCGAACTCCGCGCGGGGCAGGACGAGGACGGTGCACGGGGTGAGCGCGCGGGCCGTGTACTCCCAGATCGCGTCCTCGTTCAGCAGCGCGTCGTCGCCGAAGTAGGCGCCGTCGGCGAGGACTCCGAGGGACTCGTCGTCCCCGTACGGGCCGGTGCCGACTTTCTCCACCCGGCCGTGCGCCAGCAGGTACACCTCGTCGGACGGGCTGCCGAACGAGGCGATCACCTCGCCCGCGGGGATCTCCCGCTGCTCGCAGCGCCGGGCGATCTCGAAGAGCACCTCCTCGTCCTGGTACGACCGCAGCGCCGGCAGTTCACCGAGCTCCGCGGGGATGACCTCGACGCGGTCGCCGGTCTTCACGAACGTCAGCCGGCCGTCGCCCACGGCGAACGTCAGCCGCCGGTTCACCCGGTACGTACCGCCCTGGATGTCGACCCAGGGCAGCATCCGCAGCAGCCAGCGGGAGCTGATCTCCTGCATCTGCGGCACGGACTTGGTCGTGGTGGCCAGGTTCCGCGCGGCCGCCGTGCCGAGACTCTGCTGCGGCTTGGTCTGCTCCGTGCGGACCTCTTCGCCTACCGACATAGAGAACTGCCCTCCCGGTTGTGACCGACGCCCATATGCCTCGGGCATCGATGTGCACGCTCAAGCCTTCCTCACGCAGCGTTGTGGTGCTATTACACGAAAGAGCGGGAATGGATCTTCGTCGGACTGGGCAAGGGCTCGTTTTCCCACCCGGTCTCGGGCGGCGTGCCTGGGCCCCGGGCGGCTGGCGACAACCCGTGGGAACCTGTCGGTAATGCCGCTGGGGAGCGTGCGGAACCGGGTCTAGCGTGGTGATCCGTTCCTTCCGCCCACTCCGGAAACGGCCTCTCCATGCTGTACATCGCGCCGATCGGCATCGGCATCCTCTACGCCCTGTTGATGTCCTTCGTCCGCGAACCGCACCGGCGGCGTCTGAACGCGGTCATGGTCGGCGGCGCCGGCGCGGCGTACCTCAGCGGCGGCGGCATGGGCGGCTGGGAGTTCCCCTTCACCGCGCTGCTCGCCTACGTCGCCTTCCGCGGCCTGGAGTCGTGGACGTGGATCGGCATCGGCTGGCTGCTGCACACGGCGTGGGACATCGTCCACCACATCAAGGGCAACCCGATCATCCCCTTCGCGCACACCTCCTCCCTGGGCTGCGCGATCTGCGACCCGGTGATCGCTCTCTGGTGCCTGCGGGGCGGCCCGTCACTCATCGACCTCGTACGCGGCCGCCGGTCCGGGCGGCCGCGGCGCGGCCCGGGCTCGAGGGAAGACGTCAGCTCCGAGTCCCCCTCCCCCACCCCCCGGGTGACAATGGCCCGGTGACCAGCCCCGACATCCCCGGATCCGCCGTGCCGCGTCCCCGGCTGCCCTCGCCGGCGCAGGAGGTCGTGGACAGCCGGTTCGAGCGCCACGGCGTGCGGCTGGTGCTGAAGCGGGACGACCTGATCCACCCGGAGCTGATCGGCAACAAGTGGCGCAAGCTCGCGCCGAATCTCGCGGCTGCGGCCGGCCGCACCCTCGTCACCTTCGGCGGCGCCTACTCCAACCACCTGCGTGCCACGGCCGCGGCCGGCCGGCTGCTGGGCATCCGAACGGTCGGTGTCATACGCGGTGAGGAGCTGGCCGGCCGGCCCCTCAACCCCTCGCTCACCCGCTGCACGGCCGACGGCATGCGGCTGCACTTCGTGGACAGGGCGACGTACCGCCGCAAGTCCGAGCCGGGGGCCCTGGCCGCGATCCTGCGCGCGGCGGACGCGCAGGGGGCGTACGTCGTCCCGGAGGGCGGCAGCAACGCGCAGGCCGTACGCGGCTGCCGGGCGCTCGGCGCCGAACTGCACGGCCGGGCCGATGTCGTCGCCGTGGCCTGCGGCACCGGAGGCACCCTGGCGGGACTGGCTGCCGGACTCGCCGCCGGGCAACGCGCACTGGGTGTCCCGGTCCTCAAGGGCGGTTTCCTGACCGCCGAGGTCAGGGCCTTGCAGCAGCAGGCCTTCGGAGGCCCGCGCGGCACCTGGAGCCTCGACGACCGCTTCCACTTCGGCGGCTACGCGCGCGTGCCCGACGAGCTCGACGCCTTCGCCGCGGACTTCGAGCAGCGTCATGGCCTGCCCGTCGAGCGCCTGTACGTCGCGAAGCTGCTGTACGGACTCGTCTGCCTGGCCGGCGAAGGCGCCTTCCCGCGCGGGACGACGGTGGCGGCCGTGATCACCGGCCGCCCTTTCCCATGACGCCCGCCACGCCGCCCTACGCCGTCTCCCGGAAGGCTGCCGCCTCCTCCAGGTCCAGCCTGCGCAGCAGCGTCCGCAGCATCTCGTCGTCGATGTACCGGCCGTCCCGGAGCTTGACGAACACCTCGCGCTCGGCACTGATCATCTCCCGCGACAGCCGCCGGTAGGTGTCGTCGACGGACTCCCCGGTGACCGGATTGGCCTGCCCGAGCCGTTCCCAGACGGCGTTGCGGCGGCGCTCCAGGACGATGCGGAGCCGGTCGGCGAGCGGGGCGGGCAGCGCGTTGCGTTCATCGGTGAGGAGCTCGTCCAGGCGCCGCTCGGCGGCCCGGGACGCCTGCGCCTGGGCGTTGGCCTCGGCCAGTGTCTCGGCCTGTGCGTCCCGGCCGGGGAACTTCAGCAGACGGATCAGCGGGGGCAGGGTGAGCCCCTGCACGACCAGCGTCCCGATGACCGTCGTGAAGGTCAGGAAGAGGATGAGGTTGCGGTGTGGGAAGGGCTCCTCGCCGTCGTGCAGGGTGAGCGGGATCGAGAAGGCGATGGCCAGCGACACCACGCCCCGCATGCCGGCCCACGCGACCACGAACGGCCCCCTCCAGGTCGGGCTCGCCTCCCGCTCCCGGATCCGGGCCGACAGCAGCCGCGGCAGGAAGGTCGCCGGGTACACCCACACGAACCGGGCCGCGACGACCACCAGGAAGACGGCGACCGCGTACCAGGCGGCCAGGACCCCCTCGTACTCCCCGAGTCCCCTCAGCACCACCGGCAGCTGGAGTCCGATCAGCGCGAACACCGCCGACTCCAGGACGAAGGCGACCATCTTCCACACCGCCTCCTCCTGGAGCCGCGTGGCGAAGTCGACCTCCCACGCGCGGTGTCCGAGGTAGAGCGCCACGACGACGACCGCCAGGACGCCGGAGGCGTGCACCTGCTCGGCGACGGCGTAGGCGACGAACGGGGTCAGCAGGGAGAGCGTGTTCTGGAACAGCGCCTCCTTCACGTGCGTGCGAATCCAGTGGATCGGCGCCATCAGCACGAGCCCGGCCACGACTCCGCCGACCGCCGCGAGCAGGAACTCGCCGATGCCACCGGCCCAGGTCGCGCCCTCGCCGACGGCGGCGGCCAGGGCCACCCGGTAGGCGGTGATCGCGGTGGCGTCGTTGAGCAGGGACTCGCCCTGGAGGATCGTAGTGATCCGCGACGGGAGCCCGACCCGGCGGGCCACGGCCGTCGCCGCGACCGCGTCCGGCGGCGCCACCACCGCGCCGAAGACCAGGGCCGCGGTCAGCGGCAGGTCCGGCACGAGCAGATACAGGGCCCAGCCGACGGCGAAGGTCGCGAACAGCACGTACCCGACGGACAGCAGCGCGACCGGCCGCAGCTGCGCCCGCAGGTCGAGGTACGAGCTGTCGGTGGCGGCCGTGTGCAGCAGCGGGGGCAGCAGGAGCGGCAGGACGACGTGCGGGTCGAGGGTGTAGTCCGGCACGCCGGGGACGGAACTGACGGCAAGCCCCACCGCCACCAGCAGCAGGGGCGCGGGAACCGGTGTGCGCCTTGCCACCGCGGCGATCCCGGCGCTGCCCGCCACCAGCAGCAGCAGTGGCATCACGTCCATCGTTCTCGCCCGCCCTCTTTTTTCCACGCGGTCTTCGGCGCGACCGTCGTAACCTGGCAATCATGAAACAGTGCACGCATGCCGACGCGCTGCCGCATCCCGAACCCGTCCCGCTCAGCGAGACGTGTCCGGCGTGCCTGGCGGACGGCATGGATCCGGTGCAACTGCGGCTATGCCTGAGCTGCGGTCACGTCGGCTGCTGCGACTCCTCGCCGGGGCGGCACGCGGCGGAGCACCACAAGGAGTCAGGGCATCCCGTGATGCGGACCCATGAGCCCGGGGAGACCTGGCGCTGGTGCTTCGTCGATCATGTCCTGGTGTGACTCGACAGGACCCCGGCGCCGGACGGTTCGACCGTCTGACGTCTGGGTACGTCAACCCGGCGCGCGCTCTTCCCATTTGGGCCCGCCAACCCCCTAGACACGGAGCGTATCCACAGGTTTACTGTGAGTGACGGCAAGGGGTTGGGGTCCCGGGGACAGGACCGTTGAGAGCGCGATAGCGTCACCGCTGAACCATGTATCGCGTTACCCCGGGGGGCGACCCTCGGCCCTGAAACACTTGTACCACCATGGAGGTGAGGGTGTCCCAGATCGCAGGCGAGCCCGCGACTCAGGACTTCGTGGAAGTCCGGCTGCCGGCCGCGGGTGCCTACCTGTCGGTGCTGCGTACGGCCACGGCCGGTCTCGCGGCCCGTTTGGACTTCACCCTCGACGAGATCGAGGACCTGCGCATCGCGGTGGACGAGGCGTGCGCGATCCTGCTTCAGCAGGCCGTGCCCGGCTCGGTCCTCAGCTGCGTCTTCCGCCTCGTCGACGACTCGCTCGAGGTCACCGTCTCGGCGCCGACCACGGATGGTCATGCCCCGTCGCGGGACACCTTCGCCTGGACGGTCCTGTCCGCTCTCGCGGGCAAGGTCTCCTCCGCCGTGGACAAGGACAAAACCGTTTCCATCAGCCTCTACAAACAGCGCGGCGCGGGACCCGGGCCGGCGTGAGGAACGAGGACGGGCCGGTGCGGGACGAAGAGCGCGGCACACGAGAGCTGCCGGCCGAGGGCACGGCCACGGACCCGTGCGGTCCGGCCGGGGCCCGGCGCATGGCGGACGGCATCGACGGCATCCCCGAGCAGGCCCGCCCGCATCCCGAGGACGACTCCGCGGGGGCCGTCCTCCCGGGAGGCGAGCGGCGGGACCGGGAGAGTGCCGTGCGGAGCGCGCCTCCGGGCGGAGGGATCGCGGCATCTCCTGCCCAGGGGGGTTCCCCCACTCGCGCGAAGCAGGGAGTGGAGGAGGAGGCGAGGGCTCGGGGAAGGGCGACGGGCGGGACGATGAGCGAGCACGAGCGACACTCCGAGGACGCAGCGCCGCGCGCGCACCACACACAGGGTGCGCAGCACGGTTCCCCGGACCGCAGCGGGGCGCGCGAGATGTTCCTCAAACTGCGCACCCTGAGCCCCGGCAGCCCCGAGTACGCGGAGCTGCGCAACCAGCTGGTCCGCATGCACCTGCCGCTCGTGGAGCATCTCGCGCGGCGCTTCCGCAACCGCGGCGAGCCGCTGGACGACCTCACCCAGGTCGCCACGATCGGGCTGATCAAGTCGGTCGACCGCTTCGACCCGGACCGCGGCGTGGAGTTCTCCACGTACGCGACCCCGACGGTCGTCGGCGAGATCAAGCGGCACTTCCGGGACAAGGGCTGGGCGGTGCGCGTCCCGCGCCGCCTCCAGGAGCTGCGCCTGTCGCTGACCACGGCGACGGCCGAGCTCTCGCAACTGCACGGCCGCTCCCCCACGGTCCACGAGCTCGCCGAGAAGCTCGCGATCTCGGAGGAGGAGGTCCTGGAGGGCCTGGAGTCCGCCAACGCGTACTCCACGCTGTCCCTGGACGTCCCCGACACCGACGACGAATCCCCGGCGGTCGCGGACACCCTCGGCGCGGAGGACGAGGCGCTGGAGGGCGTGGAGTACCGGGAGTCCCTCAAGCCGCTTCTGGAGGACCTCCCGCCGCGTGAGAAGCGGATCCTGCTGCTGCGGTTCTTCGGCAACATGACCCAGTCGCAGATCGCGCAGGAGGTCGGCATCTCGCAGATGCATGTCTCGCGGCTGCTGGCGCGCACCCTGGCGCAGCTCCGGGAGAAGCTCCTCGTCGAGGAGTGACGGCTCCCCGGACGGCTACTTCTCCACGTTGCCGGGCCCGCGGATCCCGAGGGCCCGGGTCGTCTCGGGGTTCACGAGCAGGACGAGCGCCGCGACGGCCACGACCGCGAGGGCGATCCCGGCCGGAATGGCCATGCTGTCGGCCTGGAGCAGGTTGTAGGCCACCGGCAGCGCCATGAGCTGGGTGATGACGGCCGGGCCGCGGCTCCAGCTGCGGCGGCCGAGCAGCCCGCGCGCGGCGAGCAGCGGCAGCAGCGCGAGCACGACGAGCGTGATCCCCCCGGTCACGGCCTGCTGCCGGTCGTCGGGCTCACCGGTGAGGCCGAGGACGAGTATCCAGACGCCGCCGACGACCAGCGCGAGCCCCTCCAGTGCGGCCAGCAGCGCGGCGTACGTCAGCCGCCGCGGTCGGGGGCCGGTGTTGTCCTGGGTGGTGGGGGTCTGCTCACTGCTCACCCCTGAAGAGTAGCCCCGGCCGTACGCGCCCTTCGTGGCCGGTTCACCCCCGCTCTCTTACCTGATCCCTACCTCGGTATGGGCCAGGTACCACCCAGTAGGTACGCTGCCAGTCATGCGTGCACTTCTCGTGGTCAATCCGGCAGCAACCACCACAAGTGCGCGCACACGCGACGTACTGATCCACGCGCTCGCCAGCGAGATGAAGCTGGAAGCGGTCACCACCGAGTACCGCGGCCACGCGCGCGACCTGGGCCGGCATGCGGCGGAGAGCGACGACATAGACCTGGTGGTGGCCCTCGGCGGCGACGGCACGGTCAACGAGGTGGTCAACGGCCTGCTGCACGCCGGTCCCGACCCGGGGCACCTCCCCGGCCTCGCCGTGGTCCCGGGCGGCTCCACCAACGTCTTCGCCCGTGCTCTGGGCCTGCCCAACGACGCGGTGGAAGCCACCGGGGCTCTGCTGGACGCCCTGCGCGACGGCAGCGAACGCACCGTCGGCCTGGGCCTGACCTCCGGCACTCCAGGCACGGAGGACGCGGCGGTGCCCTCCCGCTGGTTCACCTTCAACGCGGGACTCGGCTTCGACGCCGGCGTGGTCGGCCGGGTGGAGCAGCACCGCGAGCGCGGCCGGAAATCCACACACGCTCTTTACGTCCGCCAGGTCGTGCGCCAGCTCCTCGGAGAGCCGAACCGCCGGCACGGGACGATCACGCTGGAGCGGGCCGGCGAGGATCCGGTCACCGATTTGGTGCTGTCCATAGTCTCGAACACCTCCCCTTGGACGTTTCTGGGGAATCGCCCGATCTACGCGGCACCTAAGGCCTCGTTCGATACCGGACTGGATCTCTTCGGTCTCAGCCGACTGTCCACGACGGCGGTTGCCCGGTATGGCACCCAGTTGCTCACTTCGTCCCCCGAGCGCGGACCCCATGGCAAGCACGCGACCTCTCTGCACGATTTGACCGAGTTCACCTTGCATTCGAAGGTGCCGCTCCCCCTCCAGATGGACGGTGACCACCTGGGGCTGCGAACAAGCGTGACGTTCACAGGCGTACGTCGTGCACTGCGTGTGATTGTGTGAGCAGAACTGGCTAAAGTCCTTTCACTCGAACGTTTAGGCCAGGATCCACCCCATGGAAGTACGGCTGTGACCTAGTCGACACCGAAGAATCAAAAAAAACTTTCCAGAAGGGGTTGTATCCGCCGCTGAGGTTTGCGAGTCTCTACGTGGCGATCGGGACGGCCCGCAACATCGGCCTCCACTGATCACCAGAACCCCTCTTCAACTCACAGGACCCACGCCAGGGAACCTGGCGATCGGCCCTTCACTTGTTGAGGGATTCGTGAAAGCGTTCACATTCACAAGCACCCTGCACGTAATACCAAGGAGAGGTAGCAGCCATGGACTGGCGTCACAACGCCGTTTGCCGCGAGGAAGACCCCGAGCTCTTCTTCCCCATCGGCAACACCGGTCCTGCGCTGCTGCAGATCGAGGAAGCCAAGGCCGTCTGCCGTCGCTGCCCGGTGATCGAGCAGTGTCTGCAGTGGGCGCTCGAGTCCGGCCAGGACTCCGGCGTCTGGGGTGGTCTCAGCGAGGACGAGCGCCGCGCCATGAAGCGCCGCGCCGCCCGCAACCGGGCCCGTCAGGCCTCCGCCTGACAACCCACCCCTGCTGACAGCCTGAGCTTGGCGGCGCGTACAGCGAGTACGCATCTCCCGCCCCCGAGCCGCAGCGCGCAGTTCCCCCGATGCGCTTAGTTAAGCAGCAACGAGCTTTAGCCCCGGGCCATTTGATGGCTCGGGGCTCAATGCTGTGGTGGGCCTCTTCCGAGGGGCGCGGGCCGGCCTGGGCAGCCGCTGCTTCTACTTCCGCGTCGGCACCGGGATGTCCAGGATCACACGGGTGCCGCGCTCGGGGGCCGGGACCATGTCGAAGGTTCCCCCCAACTCGCCCTCGACCAGGGTGCGTACGATCTGGAGACCGAGATTGCCCGCGGTCTTCGGATCAAAACCGTCCGGCAGGCCGACGCCGTCGTCCTGGACGGTGACCAGTAGGCGGGCCTCCTTGGACGTACCGCCGCGGACCGCCGACACCTCGACCGTGCCGGTGTCGCCCTCGCGGAAGCCGTGCTCCAGCGCGTTCTGCAGAACCTCGGTCAGCACCATCGACAGCGGCGTGGCGACCTCGGCGTCGAGGATGCCGAAGCGGCCGGTGCGCCGGCCGGTGACCTTGCCCGGGGAGATCTCCGCGACCATGGCCAGGACGCGGTCGGCGATCTCGTCGAACTCCACGCGTTCGTCCAGATTCTGGGAGAGCGTCTCGTGCACGATCGCAATCGATCCGACGCGTCGCACCGCCTCCTCCAGGGCTTCGCGGCCGCGGTCGGATTCGATGCGCCGGGCCTGGAGGCGGAGCAGGGCCGCCACCGTCTGGAGGTTGTTCTTGACGCGGTGGTGGATCTCCCGGATCGTCGCGTCCTTGGTGATCAACTCGCGTTCGCGGCGGCGGAGCTCGGTGACGTCGCGGAGCAGGACCAGCGAGCCGATGCGAGTGCCCTTGGGCTTGAGGGGGATCGCGCGGAACTGGATGACCCCGTCGCTGGCCTCGATCTCGAACTCGCGCGGCGCCCAGCCGCTGGCGACCTTGGCGAGCGCCTCGTCCACCGGGCCCCTGGTGGGGGCGAGTTCGGCGGTGGTCCTGCCCAGGTGCTGGCCGACGAGGTCGGAGGCGAGGCCGAGGCGGTGGTAGGCGGACAGCGCGTTCGGGGAGGCGTACTGGACGAGGCCGTCGGCGTCGAGCCGGATCAGGCCGTCGCCCACCCGGGGCGAGGCGTCCATGTCGAGCAGCTGGTTCGCGAACGGGAAGGAGCCGGCCGCGATCATCTGGGCCAGGTCGGAGGCGCTTTGGAGATAGGTGAGTTCCAGGCGGCTCGGGGTGCGCACGGTCAGGAGGTTGGTGTTGCGCGCGATGACACCGAGGACGCGTCCCTCACGCCGCACGGGGATCGACTCGACCCGGACGGGGACCTCTTCGCGCCACTCGGGGTCCCCCTCGCGCACGATGCGGCCCTCGTCGAGGGCGGCGTCCAGCATCGGGCGGCGGCCACGCGGGACGAGGTGGCCCACCATGTCGTCCTGGTAGGACGTCGGACCGGTGTTGGGCCGCATCTGCGCGACGGATACGTACCGTGTGCCGTCGCTGGTGGGGACCCACAGCACCAGGTCGGCGAAGGAGAGGTCGGAGAGCAGCTGCCACTCCGAGACCAGCAGGTGGAGCCACTCGAGATCGGTGTCGTCGAGGGCGGTGTGCTGGCGTACGAGTTCGTTCATGGAGGGCACGTGAGCGAGCGTACCCGGGGGTTTGTACGGCTCTGAAATGTACGAGCCCGGACAGGTACGGGTCCTGGAACACCCGCGGGCCGCGGCGCCTGAGAGGGACCCTCAACCCTCCCGGCACCGCAGCCCGGAGCAGTATCGGCCGTGGGGTGTGCGGTCCCGGTCGGCCGAAGGACGAGGAGCCGGGGCAGTCAGGGCAGAGAGCCTCGGTTCCTCTGTCCGCCTTCCTGTGCGGGGAAGGCGGAGGCTGGTGCGCGCTGCACACGCGCTCTCATCACGCATTGTGGACTAGACCACTTGCGGGTGTCCATGCGTTGGAGGCTGTTCGTTGTTGTTAATTCTCAGACGGCTCGGGCACGCCAGCGTCCTCCCGCAGCCTAACCCGTGTGGGTTCCTGTGCGGGGCCAGACGGACATGGCAATTTCCGCGACCGCCTCCAGTTCCTCCCGGCTCGCCCCGTCCCGCGCCTGTTGTGACATGCCCTGGATCATCGCTCCGGTGTGCCGGGCCAGGGCGGCGGCGTCGGTGCTCGGGGGCAGCACCCCGGCGGCGGCATCGGCGCGGACGCGGCTCTCGATCGCGGCGATGTTGGCGTTGCGGCGGTCCCGCAGCGACCGTTCGACCTCGGGGGTCGAGCAGTTCGCGGCGGCGTGGACGACGAGACAGCCGTGCGGGTGGCCTGCTTCCGTGTACGCGGTGGCGGCCTCGCGCAGCATGCGCTCGACGGCGTCCCGGGCGGTGGGTTCCTCGGCGAGGGCCCGGTCCGTGAACGAGCCGTACCTCGTGCCGTAGACCTGTACGACCTCCTCGAAGAGGGACTGCTTGTCGCCGAAGGCCGCGTAGAGGCTGGGGGCGCCTATGTCCATGACGCGGGTGAGGTCGGAGACGGACGTGGCCTCGTAGCCGTGTTCCCAGAAGGCCAGGAGCGCCTTTTCCAGGGCGGTCTCGCGGTCGAAGGAGCGGGGGCGGCCGCGGGGCCTTCCCCTGGCCTTGCCGGTTGCCGTTCCACCCGTCGCCGTTCCGCCCGTCGCGGTTCCGTGCCTCTCGGCCCTCGCGGTCCCGTCGTCGTCCACCATGGAGTGCATTTTATAGCGGCCACTAGAAAATTGCTGGCGGGCTGCTGTACGGTCATTTCTGTAGCGACCGCTAGAGAAATAAGAAGGGGGCGCCGCCATGGGCGTGCTCACAGGCAGGACGGCACTCGTCACGGGCGCGAGCAGGGGCATCGGGCGAGGGATCGCCGAGCGGCTGGGCCGCGACGGCGCACGGGTCGGCGTGCACTACGGCAGGAACGAGACGGCGGCGAAGGAGACGGTCGCGGCGATCGAGGCGGCGGGCGGCTCGGCGTTCGCGGTGGGCGCGGAGCTGGGCCTGCCGGGGGACGCCGAGGCACTGTGGGCGGAGTTCGACCGGCACGCGGACGGGCTGGACATCCTGGTCAACAACGCGGGGATCGGTAACACGCGCCCGATCCAGGAGCTGGACGAGCGGGAGTACGACAAGGTCTTCGCGGTGAACGTGAAGGCGCCGTTCTTCATACTCCAGCAGGGCATGAGCCGGCTGCGGGACGGCGGCCGGGTCGTCAACATCTCCTCGGGGCTGGCCCGGACCGCGGTGATGCCGGACAACATGGCGTACGCGATGACGAAGGGCGCGCTGGACGTCCTCTCGCGGGACCTGTCCAAGGTGCTGGGCCCTCGGGGCATCACGGTGAACTCGGTGGCGCCGGGGATCATCGACACGGACAACACGGCTGCGCTGCTGTACGGCAGTGCCGACGGCTGGGCGAAGGCCGCGGCGTATTCGGCGCTGGGCGGGGTGGGCGAGCCGGCCGATGTCGCCGACGTGGTGGCGTTCCTGGTCTCGGACCAGGGGCGGTGGGTCACGGGAAGCTGGGTGGATGTGACGGGGGGTTCGCTCACGTAGTCAGCGAGTCTCCGTCACCTTCGCCAGCGCCCGGGGCGCGTCCGGGTCCTGGCCGCGGGCGATGGTGACCTCGTAGGCCAGGAGCTGGAGGGGAATGATCTCCAGGATGGGCTGGACCTCCTCGGCGACGCCCTCCGTCGGCAGGACGAAGCCGGCGGACGCCTGCTCGACCTGGTGCCTGGGGCCGATGACGACCAGGTCGGCACCGCGGCCGCGCAGCCGGTCGAGGACTGGCTGGAGCGCTTCGCCGCCCTTGCCGTCGGTGACGACGGCGATGACCGGGGAGACGTTGTCGACCATGGCGAGCGGCCCGTGCAGCAGGTCGGCGCCGGAGTAGGAGAGGGCGGGGATGTAGCTGGTCTCCATCAGCTTGAGGGCGGCCTCCTTGGCCGTGGGATAGCCGTAGCCGCGTGAGGTGATCACCATGCGCTCGGCGAAGCGGTAGCGGGCGGCGAGAGCGCGCACCTCGTCCTGCCGGGCGAGCAGGTGCCCGGCGAGGTCCGGCAGCACCTGGGCGGGTGCGCCGTCGCCGCCGCGCAGGCCCTCGACGAACAGGTAGAGCGCGAGGAGGGAGGCGGTGTACGTCTTGGTCGCGGGGAGGGCCTTCTCCGGTCCGGCCATGATGTCGATGTGGTACTCGGAGACGCCGGCGAGCGGTGAGTCAGGGTTGTTGGTGACGGCGAGCGTGATCGCGCCGGCCTCGCGGGCGGCCCGCGTAGAGGCGACCAGGTCCGGGGAGCCGCCGGACTGGCTGACCGTGACGACGAGGACGTCCGTGAGGTCGGGCCGGGCGCCGTAGGCCGTGGTGGTGGACATCGAGGTGAGTCCGCAGGGCAGGCCGAGCCGGATCTCCAGGAGGTACTTGGCGTAGAGGGCGGCGTTGTCGGAGGTGCCGCGGGCGGCCAGCAGGACGAAGCGGGGTGCGCGGGCGACGATCCGCCCTGCCACGTCCCGGATGGCGGGGGCGCCGTCGGCCAGGATCCGGCGCAGGACGGCGGGCTGTTCCGCCATCTCCCTGGCCATGACCCGGCCCGGGCGCTCGCTGAGGGGGTCCGGTGTGGCGGCGGTCATGGCGGGGTCCTTCCGGCGCGCGGGCAGATGCAGCTCCCATTCCACTCCCCCGCACCGCGGAACGGCCACGCGGGACCGGCGGTGTTCACCTGGGGAAGACCTGGCCGGCACCGGGTGGCTGCCCCTGCGGGGCCGGCGGCATCCACCCTGGGAGCGACGTCCCCGCTCTGTTAGATTGGTCTAAACCACACGACCCCTTCCGGGTCCGGTCCCAGTTGAGCATTCTCAGATCGGCAGGCCCAGCGTGGAAGTTGTCATCGTTCCGGACGCCAAGGCGGGCGGCGAGCTCATCGCCGAGGCCATGGCTCAGCTGCTCCGGCGCAAGCCCGGCGCCCTGCTCGGCGTGGCGACCGGCTCGACGCCACTGCCCGTGTACGAGGCGCTGGCGGCCAAGGTGCGCTCCGGTGCCGTGGACGTCACGCGGGCGCGGATAGCCCAGCTCGACGAGTACGTGGGGCTGCCCGCCGACCATCCGGAGTCGTACCGCTCGGTGCTGCGGCGTGAGGTACTTGGGCCGCTCGGCATCGGGATGGACCAGTTCACGGGGCCGGACGGCACGGCCGAGGATGTGCAGGGGGCGTGCGAGGCCTACGACAAGGCACTCACGGACGCCGGGGGTGTGGACCTTCAGCTGCTCGGGATCGGGACCGACGGGCACATAGGGTTCAACGAGCCGTGTTCGTCGCTGGCGTCGCGGACGCGGATCAAGACGCTGACGGAGCAGACCCGGATCGACAACGCGCGCTTCTTCGACGGCGACATCGACCAGGTGCCGCACCACGTGATCACACAGGGCATCGGCACCATCCTGGAGGCCCGGCACCTGGTGCTGCTCGCCACCGGCGAGGGCAAGGCGGACGCGGTCGCCGCGACAGTGGAGGGGCCGGTCGCCGCGGTGTGCCCCGCGTCCGCGCTCCAGCTCCACCCGCATGCGACCGTCGTGGTCGACGAGGCCGCCGCGTCGAAGCTGAAGCTGGCGGACTACTTCCGGTACACCTACGCCAACAAGCCGGAGTGGCAGGGCATCTAACGGCCGAGCGTCCCTGCCTCAAGCGTCTCGTCGTCGGCCGGCTCGTCCTCGGCCCGCAGGCCGGCCACCCACAACGGCATGACCCGGTGGACGACGAGGACGGCGATGAGGAGGGGTGCCGCGTAGGCCTTCGGGGCGTTGCCGTCGACACCGCCGGTGATCAGCAGAGCGGCCGCCGTCGCGGCCAGGAGCAGGGTCGTCATGCGGTGGGACCGCGCCAGGACGCGGCTGCGTTCGGCCGACTGCCGCTCGTCCAGTACGTGTGCGCGCAGCTCCAGCAGGCCCCGGGTGGCGCCGTTGATGACGCCGGTCGCGACCATCCACGGAAGCAGCAGCACCGCCATCGCGGCGACGGGCCACAGCGGCTCGCCCTCGGCGAGGAAGAAGTGGGTCATCAGTGCGCCGATGGCCACGGTGAGGGTGATGTGCGCGGCGACGGCCAGACGCCGACGGGCCGCCGTGGCGTACCAGGCCTGGGCGCGGCGGTCGTTCATCAGCCGCAGCATGCTCCGGTCGTAGCGGGTCAGGCGTGTCGTCGTCATGGCTGGTTCCTCCCGTAGACCTCGTCCGTGAGCGGCCGGAACGGTTCGAGGGAGAACAGGGCCTCGACCGGCAGAGCGAAGAACTTCGCGATCTTCAGCGCCAGGTCGAGGCTCGGGTTGTACTGGCCTCGCTCGATGTAGCCGATGGTCTGGTAGTGGGCCCCCACTGCCTCGGCCAGGCTCTGGCGCGACACCTTCCGTTCGGCGCGCACCATGGCCAACCTGTTGTGCACCTGCTCGCTCATGTATAAGAAGTACTACATTCGGAAGCAGCTTTACAACCCAGTAGCTTGCAGCCCGACAGGCTTACACCCCAGCGATCACCTCGGCCGCAGCCCGGCCGCAGACGCGGGCCGCGCCGTGGGTGGCGATGTGCAGGGCGCCGCGGGGTGCGGCCTGGGGGACGCCCATTTCGACGACGATGGTGTCGGGGCGGGCCGCCAGCAGGGTGTCGAGGGCCGAGGCCATCCAGGGGTGGCGGTGTTCGTCGCGGACGACGGCGACGATGCGCCGCGGACCGGCCGCCTGGAGTGCCGCCCGTCCGGCGCGCTCACCGGCACCGGCATCACTCGCCTCGCCGTCCTGCGCCGAGAAGCTGCCCGTCACCGTGCCCGGCAGGAGGTGGACGAGTTCGGCGGCGATACCCCAGGGGGTCTCGTCGCCCACCGCGATGTTGGCGACGGGGGTGAGGGCGGCGACGTAGGGCGGTTCGGTGAGGGGCTTGAAGGTCTCCGGGGTCCCGAGGCCCGGGGCGACGGTGACCGTGAGGGCGCGGCGGGCGGCGTGCAGGCCGATCTCGCTGCTGTGTGTGTCCTCGGGTGCGCGGCCGGCCGTGCTCGCCCAGCGGGCCAGCGCCCGGACCCGGTGCGCGGCCTCGGCCAGGCGTTCCTCGGGCAGTTCCCCCGTGCGGACCGCCGTGACCAGGGCGTCGCGCAGGCGCCGTACGGTCGCGTCGTCGGACAGGCCGCCGCCCACGCAGATCGCGTCGGCACCGGCGGCGACGGCGAGGACGCTGCCGCGTTCGATGCCGTAGGTGCCGGCGATGGCCCGCATCTCCATGCCGTCGGTGACGATGAGGCCGTCGTAGCCGAGTTCACCGCGCAGCAGCCCGGTCAGGATGCGGCGGGAGAGGGTGGCCGGGCGGTCGGGGTCCAGGACCGGGACGAGGATGTGGGCGCTCATCATGGCCCGGCTGCCGGCCGCGATGGCCGCGCGGAACGGGGCCAGTTCGCGGTCGCTCAGCACGTCTTCGGGGACGTCGATGCGCGGGAGGGCGTGGTGGGAGTCGACTGCCGTGTCGCCGTGGCCCGGGAAGTGCTTGGTGCAGGCGGCGACTCCGGCCGACTGCAGGCCCGTCACATACGCGGCGGTGTGCCGGGCGGCGAGGTCGGTGTCGGCGCCGAAGGAGCGGACGCCGATCACCGGGTTGCGCGGGTCGGAGTTGACGTCGGCGGACGGGGCCCAGTTGAGGTTCACCCCGCAGGCGGCGAGACGGCGGCCCAGTTCGTGGGCGACCTCTCGTGTCAGCTCCACGTCGTCCACCGCGCCGAGGGCGTGGTTGCCCGGGAAGGAGGAGCCGGTCCGCACCTCCAGGCGCGTCACGTCACCGCCTTCCTCGTCGATCGCGACCAGGACGTCGTCGCGCTCGGCCCGCAGCTGTGCGGTCAGCTCGGCCAGTTGGCCGGGCGAGGCGATGTTGCGGCCGAACAGGCCGACGGAGGCGAGGCCCTCGCCGAGCCGGCGCAGCAGCCAGTCGGGGGCGGTGGTTCCGGTGAAACCGGGCTGAAGGACCGTCAGGGCGTCACGGGTGAGCGTGTCGGTGGCGCCGGCGAGTGTCGTCATGGGGCGGGGTCATCCCTTCACGGCGCCCGCGGTCAGGCCCGCGGCCATCTTGCGCTGGACGAGGAGGAAGAGGGCGACGATCGGCACGGCCATCATCGTGGCGCCGGCCATCATCGGGGCGTATTCGGTGCCGTGCTTCGTGGTGAAGTTGCCGAGCCAGACCGTCGCCGTCTGGTTCTTCTGGCTGAGCAGCATCAGGGCGTACAGGTACTCGTTCCAGGCCTGGATGAAACCGTAGACGGAGGTGGCGACCATGCCGGGGGCCAGGAGCGGGAAGACGACCCTCAGGAAGGCGCCCGTGCGGGAGCAGCCGTCGACCATGGCCGCCTCCTCCAGTTCCTTCGGGATGTTGACGATGAAGCCCCGCAGCGTCCACACGGTGAACGGGAGGATGAAGGTCAGGTACGTGATGATGAGGCCCGTCAGCCGGTCGTACTGGCCCAGGTCGTTGAGCAGCAGGAACACCGGGATGATCATGGCGACCAGCGGGACCATCTGGACGGCGAGGATGCCCACGATCACGATCTTGCGGCCGCGGAAGGCGAAGCGCGAGATGGCGAGCGCGGCCAGCAGCCCGACGACCATGCCGATGACGACCACGGCCAGGGACACCACCATGCTGCGGCCGACCGGGCCCCAGAAATCGGCGATGTCCAGCGCCCGGCCGAAGTTGGCGAAGGTGATGCCGGTCGGCAGCAGGCTCGGGTCCGGGTCGATGGCGTCCTCGGCGGGCTTGAACGCCGTGTTGAGCATCCAGTACAGCGGGAAGCCCGCGGTGACGAAGACCAGGAGGCCGAGGAGGTTCCACCAGAGCTTCGGCGCCCGGCGGCCGGTCAGCGTACTGCTCATTCGACCTCTCCGATCTTCAGCATCTGCCGCATGTAGACGGCGACCACGCCGAGCAGCAGCAGGACGGTGATCAGCGCGATCGCCGAGCCCTGGGCGTAGTCGTTGACCACGAACGCCCGGTCGTAGGAGTAGGTGTTGAGGACCTGGAACTCCGGCTCGGGGTGGCCGCCCCGCATCACGAACACCTGGGGGAAGACGCCCATGTCCCAGATGACCGACAGGGTCGTGAGCATCACGATGATCGGCTTGAGGACGGGCAGGGTGACATAGCGGAAGACGCCCCAGGCCCCGGCGCCGTCCAGGCGGGCCGCCTCCTCCAGTTCCTTCGGCACCTGGGTGAGACCCGCACTGAGGGTGATGACCACGAACGGCACGGCTCCCCACACCACCAGCAGCATGATCACGGCCAGGCCCTCGGGACCGCTCGCGAACCAGTTGTGGCCGATCATCTCGACGCCGGGCAGCTTGCTGAGCAGCGCGTTGAAGACGCCGTAGTCCGAGTCGAAGAGCCACTTGAAGACCGTGGTGGCCACGATGACGGGCATGCCCCAGCCGGCCACCAGCACGATGTTGATGAGCACCTTCAGCCAGCCGGAGACCCGCTGGAGCAGCAGGGCGATCGCCATGCCGGCCACCATCGTGAAGACGACGGCCCCGGCGGCGAAGACGATCGTGCGGACCACGACGGTCCAGAACTCACCGTCGCCCAGCACCTTCGCGAAGTTGCCGAACCCGACCGACTCGGCCGGCTGGAAGCCCCACAGCTGGGACTGCCCGAACTTCTGGAAGGACAGGGTGACCAGACGGGCCAGCGGATAGCCCATGATCAGAGCGAGGATCAGCAGGCAGGGCGCGAGCAGCAGCCAGGGGACCGCGGTCCCGCCCGACGGCCGGTTCGCCCGTGGCCGCTGGGCGGCGGGAGGTGGCGGTGCCTGCCGCGGTGGCGGCACCTTGACGGGGGTGGTGGTGTCTGCGGCACTCATCGCGCGCTCCTCGGCGGTCCCTCAGGTCTTGACGACGGCGGGGCTCCGCGAACCAGGAGCCCCGCCCACAGGTCACTTGGTGTTGATGACCTTGTCGATCGCGGCGTCCGCCTCCTTGGCGGCGGCCTCGACCGACTTCTTGCCGGTGCCGATGCTCTGGAGCATGGTCTGGAGGATCTGCGCCTTCTCGACCTGGCCCCAGCCGGGGGCCATCGGGACGAACCAGTTGGACTCGGCCGCGGTGGCGGGGACCGCCGTCTTCGGGTCGTTCTTCAGCGTCGCGAGGTCGGTCTTGTTGTTGGGCAGGTTGCCCTTGGCCATCAGGCCCTTCTGGCCGGAGGAGCCGGTGAACGCGTTGATCCACTCGGCGGCCAGGGCCTGCGCGTCGGACTTCACCGGCACGGCGAGGTCGGAGCCGCCCAGGAAGACGGGCATCTGCTTGCCGGACGGGCCGGGCATCACGAAGTTCTCGAGGTTGCCCTTGAGCTTGCCGGACTTGTCGTTCTTCGGGTCCTCGGCGGTCGCGCCCTCCCAGGCGGCGGCGAAGATCATGGCGGACTTGCCCTGGCCGTAGACGATGTAGCGGTCGGACTCGTCCTTGGTCTTGTCGCCGTGCATGTAGGAGTCGACGACGTTCTTGAACTCCTTGAGGCCCTTGAGGGACTCGGGCGAGGAGAGGGAGGCCTTCCACTGGCCGCCCGACTCGGTGGCGATGGCGCCGCCGGCGTCGTAGACGAAGGACATGGCCGCGTACCAGTCGCGGGTCGGCTGGTACCAGGCGCTGAACTTGCCGCCCTGCTTCTTCTGGATCTTGTCCAGGGCGGCGGTGAGCTCCTTGTACGTCTTCGGGGGCGTCTTCACACCGACCGAGGCCGCCACGTCCTTGCGCCAGTTGGCGACGCGGCCGCCGGCGTAGTACGGGACGCCGTAGGTCTTGCCCTCGTAGGTCACCGAGGCCTTGAGGCCGTCCAGCCAGGCGTCGGAGTGGTCGAACGTGCCCGCGTCGAGAGGGGCGAAGGCGCCCTTGACCATGTAGCCGAGCATCTCGGTGTTGCCCATCTCGACCACGTCGGGGGCCTTGTCGGTGGCGAGGACGGCGTCGAGCTTGGCGTTCTTGTCGGGCCAGCCGTAGTACTCGTGGTTGATCTTGAGACCGGGGTGCTTCTTCTGCACCGCCGCGTCGGCGGCCTTCACCAGCTCCGGCCAGTTGTTCTGCGCGTCGACGGTGAGCCAGACGGTCAGCTCCTTGGCGTCCGCGCCCTTGTCCGACCCGCTGCCGCCCTCGCCCCCGCACGCCGCGATGGAGACCACCATGCCCGCGATACCGATCGCGGATATCAGCTTGCGCTTCACGCCACCCTCCTCAGGGATGCCACCGACCCCCCTGCTCCCCGCGTTCGTGGGGCCAGGACCCTGGACCAATGGTGTAGACCAGTAGGGGGAGCTTGGACCAGACCAGCAGGCCTGTCAAGGGTCCGGAATGAGCTCTGACCAGCCGTTATGCGACGTACATATGCAGGAACCTTTAAGTAAGAACCCGGCGAAAACCCGGCCAGGCACGGCATACTCCAGGTGGACCACTTGGAGTTATGGACTAGACCAAAAGCGGCGCCGACGGTATACAAGTGAGATCGTGTCGGCACAGGAGCCGGGAAGGCGGAGCATGAGCACCGACATCAGCAGTGCGGAGAACGAGAGCGGGGCGCCCGTCCGCACCGCACGCGTGCCCAAGTACTACCGCCTGAAGAAGCACCTGCTCGACATGACCGAGACCCAGGCGCCCGGCACGCCGGTCCCGCCCGAGCGCACACTGGCGGCGGAGTTCGACACCTCGCGCACGACCGTGCGCCAGGCGCTGCAGGAGCTGGTCGTCGAGGGGCGGCTGGAGCGGATCCAGGGCAAGGGCACGTTCGTCGCCAAGCCGAAGGTCTCGCAGGCCCTGCAACTGACCTCGTACACCGAGGACATGCGCGCCCAGGGTCTCGAACCCACCTCGCAGCTCCTGGACATCGGCTACATCACCGCCGACGACCGCCTCGCCGGGCTGCTCGACATCGCGGCCGGCGGACGGGTGCTGCGCATCGAGCGGCTGCGCATGGCCAACGGCGAGCCGATGGCCATCGAGACGACCCACCTCAGCGCGAAGCGCTTCCCGGCCCTGCGCCGGTCCCTGGTGAAGTACACCTCCCTCTACACCGCGCTCGCCGAGGTCTACGACGTCCATCTCGCGGAGGCCGAGGAGACCATCGAGACCTCGCTGGCCACCCCGCGCGAGGCCGGCCTGCTCGGCACGGACGTCGGTCTGCCGATGCTGATGCTCTCCCGTCACTCACTGGACCGGGAGGGCCAACCGGTGGAGTGGGTGCGGTCGGTGTACCGGGGGGACCGGTACAAGTTCGTGGCGCGTCTGAAGCGTCCCCAGGAGTAGTGCGCGCGGGGCGCTGCGACTGGTGCTGAGCCCGGTTTCTTTTGGGTACCGCATTACGGACGAGGGGTTCCGTTCCCGCCGCACCCTGACCTAGATTGCCTGCGCATTACACAGGTGATCACTGAGGGGACGGAGCCGCCTGATGTCGCAAGCCCCAGAAGCCGGCAGAGGGGCGACGGTGACGCCGATGCGCGTCGTCATCGCTCTCTGCCTCATAGCACCCTTCGTGGCCATGTTGTGGGTCGGCTCGTACGCCAAGACCGACCCGGCCTTCATCGGGATCCCGTTCTTCTACTGGTACCAGATGGCGTGGGTGCTGATCTCCACGGTGCTGACGATGATCGCCTACAAGCTGTGGCAGCGTGACCAGCGCGCCCGCTCCGCCGCGAAGGGCGGTGCGTCGCAGTGAACGACGGCGTGAACGGCGTCGCACTCGCCGTCTTCATCTTCTTCTTCCTGGCCGTCACGGTCATGGGCTTCCTGGCCGCGCGCTGGCGCAAGGCCGAGAATGAGCACAGCCTGGACGAATGGGGCCTGGGCGGCCGCTCGTTCGGCACCTGGATCACCTGGTTCCTGCTCGGCGGCGACCTGTACACGGCGTACACCTTCGTGGCCGTGCCGGCGGCGATCTACGCGGCGGGCGCGGCCGGCTTCTTCGCGGTGCCCTACACGATCCTCGTCTACCCGCTGATCTTCACGTTCCTCCCCCGCCTGTGGTCGGTCTCGCACAAGCACGGGTACGTGACGACGTCCGACTTCGTGCGCGGCCGGTTCGGCTCCAAGGGCCTGTCGCTGGCGGTGGCCGTGACCGGCATCCTGGCCACGATGCCGTACATCGCGCTCCAACTGGTCGGCATCCAGGCCGTGCTGGACGTCATGGGCGTCGGCGGCGGCGAGAACACCAATTGGTTCATCAAGGACCTGCCCCTGCTGATCGCCTTCGGTGTGCTGGCGGCGTACACGTACTCGTCGGGTCTGCGGGCGCCGGCGCTGATCGCGTTCGTGAAGGACACCCTGATCTACATCGTCATCGCGGTGGCGATCATCTACATCCCGATCAAGCTGGGCGGCTTCGACGACATCTTCGCCAAGGCGGGCGACGCGTTCAGCCAGACCAACCCGGCGACGGGCGCGCCGCGCGGTGCGCTCGCGCCGCCGGAGGCGGGGCAGTGGACGTACGCCACGCTGGCGTTGGGCTCCGCGCTCGCGCTGTTCATGTACCCGCACTCGATCACGGCGACGCTGTCCTCGAAGAGCCGTGACGTGATCCGCCGCAACACCACGATCCTGCCGCTGTACTCGCTGATGCTGGGCCTGCTCGCACTGCTCGGCTTCATGGCGATCGCGGCCGGGATCAAGGTGCAGAACGGACAGCTGGCGATTCCGCAGCTGTTCGAGACCATGTTCCCCGACTGGTTCGCGGGCGTGGCCTTCGCGGCGATCGGCATCGGAGCCCTGGTCCCGGCGGCCATCATGTCCATCGCGGCCGCGAACCTCTTCACCCGCAACATCTACAAGGACTTCATCAAGCCCGACGCCACGCCCGCGCAGGAGACCAAGGTCTCCAAGCTGGTGTCGCTGCTGGTGAAGGTGGGCGCGCTGGCCTTCGTCCTCACCATGGACAAGACGGTCGCCATCAACTTCCAGCTACTGGGCGGCATCTGGATCCTGCAGACCTTCCCGGCCCTGGTGGGCGGCCTGTTCACCCGCTGGTTCCACCGCTGGGCGCTGCTCGCGGGCTGGGCGGTCGGCATGGTCTACGGAACGGTCGCCGCGTACGGCGTCGCCTCGCCGACCCAGAAGCACTTCGGCGGCTCCTCGAAGGAGATCCCGGGCATCGGCGAGATCGGCTACATCGGCCTCACGGCGTTCGTCCTGAACGTCGTCGTCACCGTCGTCCTGACCTTCGCCCTGAGGGCTCTGAAGGCCCCCGACGGCATCGACGAGACCAAGCCGGAGGACTACACGGCGGACGCGGGCGACCCCGGCGTCCAGGTGGAGCTTCCGCCGGCGACGGCGGGCACCTCGCACTGACTCGCAGGTGACAGCGGGCCGTCGGTGGAAAACCGGTGGCCCGTTGCCATACCCGTCCCGCACACTCGGACCATGGACATCCTCATCCGGCGGGTGAAGCCCGCCGAATACGACGCCCTCGGCGAGATCACCGCCCAGGCCTACCTGCGGGACGGCCTCCTCGACTTCGGGGAGAGCGACGGATACCTCGGCGAACTCAGGGACGTGGCCAAGCGGGCCGCCGCCGCGGACGTCCTGGTGGCCACCCAAGGCGAACACCTCCTCGGCGGCGTCACCTTCGTCCCCGCCGGCGGTCCCATGGCCGACATCGCCCGGCCCTCAGAAGCCGAGATACGGATGCTCGCCGTCGCCCACGAGGCCCGCGGCCGCGGCGCCGGAGAGGCCCTCGTCCGCGCCTGCGTCGACCGCGCCCGGGCGACGGACGGCTGCGTCCGCGTCGTCCTGTCGACACAGCGCACCATGCGCTCCGCCCACCGCATCTACGAACGCCTCGGCTTCGCCCGTACCCCGGAGCGCGACTGGAACCCCCTTCCGGAGCTCGCCGACATCACTCTCCTCACCTACGAGTTGACGCTGTGAAACCGTCGCGACACTACATCTAGGGGTGCTTTCGCCGCCCGGCACAAGATGTATGCTCATGCTCGCTGTCGCCGCAGGGGAATCCGGTGCGAATCCGGAACTGTCCCGCAACGGTGTACTTGTGCGTGTTCGCGCACAGGCTTCAGTCCGAGGACCTGCCGACAGCGCGCCCGGCCGCCCGGTCGGTGCGCCCTGACGTCCGGGCCTCGCGGAGTGGGCCGGTGGACGCGACGCCGCGTGCGTTCGCGCTGCCCCCTGCCCTCGCTGAGGCCCCGTGCCGAGCGAGGGAGAGCCCCACGTGACCATCGCGCCAGCCGATCCGGTCTCAGCCGCGGAAAAAGAGCACGACGGTCCCGGTGCCGCGCTGCTGCGGACCCTGACCGAGCTGACCGCCGACCTGCCCGACGCCGACCCGGGCCGGGTCGCCGCCGCCGCGCTGCGCGGCCGGTCCGCGCGGGCCGACCAGTCGGAGTTGCGCGAGCTGGCGACCGAGGCGGCCGCGGGCCTCATCTCCGAGGATCCCGCCTACTCCCGGCTGGCCGCGCGCCTGCTGACGATCGGGATCCGCGCCGAGGCCGCCTCGCAGGGCGTCACGTGCTTCACCGAGGCCGTGGCGGCCGGGCATCGGGAGGGCCTCATCGCCGACCGGACCGCCGAGTTCGTGCGCGTCCACGCCGCCCGTCTCGACGCCCTGATCGACACGGCCGCCGACGACCGCTTCGGCTACTTCGGCCTGCGTACCCTGCACAGCCGCTATCTGCTCCGGCACCCGATCACCCGCAAGGTGATCGAGACGCCCCAGCACTTCATGCTGCGCGTCGCCGCCGGTCTCGCCGAGGACGACACCCGCCGCTCAGTCGACGAAGTCGCCGCGCTCTACGGGCTGATGAGCCGGCTCGAGTACCTCCCCTCCTCCCCCACCCTCTTCAACTCCGGCACGCGGCACCCCCAGATGTCGTCCTGCTACCTCCTCGACTCCCCCAAGGACGAGCTGGACTCGATCTACGACCGCTACCACCAGGTGGCGCGGCTGTCGAAGCACGCCGGCGGCATCGGCATCGCGTACTCCCGCATCCGGGCCCGCGGTTCGCTGATCCGCGGCACGAACGGCCACTCCAACGGCATCGTCCCGTTCCTGAAGACCCTCGACGCCTCGGTCGCCGCCGTGAACCAGGGCGGCCGCCGCAAGGGCGCCGCCGCGGTCTACCTGGAGACCTGGCACTTGGACATCGAGGAGTTCCTGGAGTTGCGCGACAACACCGGTGAGGACGCCCGCCGCACGCACAACCTGAACCTCGCGCACTGGGTGCCCGACGAGTTCATGCGGCGTGTGAACGCCGACGCGCAGTGGTCGCTGTTCTCCCCGTCGGACGTGCCCGAGCTGGCCGACCTGTGGGGCGAGGAGTTCGACGCCGCGTACCGGGCCGCCGAAGCGAAGGGCCTGGCGAAGAAGACCCTGCCCGCCCGTGAGCTGTACGGCCGCATGATGCGCACCCTCGCGCAGACCGGCAACGGCTGGATGACCTTCAAGGACGCCGCCAACCGCACCGCCAACCAGACGGCCGAACCGGGCCACGTCGTCCACTCCTCCAACCTCTGCACGGAGATCCTGGAGGTCACCAGCGACGGGGAGACGGCGGTCTGCAACCTGGGGTCGGTCAACCTCGGCGCGCTCGTCGACCGGTCCGGCGGGGACATCGACTGGGAGCGGCTGGACGAGACCGTCCGCACGGCCGTGACGTTCCTCGACCGGGTCGTGGACATCAACTTCTACCCGACCGAGCAGGCAGGCCGTTCCAACGCCAGGTGGCGTCCGGTCGGCCTCGGGGTCATGGGTCTGCAGGACGTCTTCTTCAAGCTGCGCCTGCCCTTCGACTCACCGGAGGCCAAGGCGCTCTCCACCCGCATCGCCGAGCGGATCATGCTCGCCGCCTACGAGGCCTCCGCCGATCTCGCCGAGCGCAACGGCCCGTTGCCGGCCTGGGAGAAGACCCGTACGGCCAAGGGTGTGCTCCACCCCGACCACTACGACGTGGAGCTGACCTGGCCAAAGCGCTGGGCGGCCCTGCGCGAGCGCGTCGCCGCGACGGGCATGCGCAACTCCCTGCTCCTCGCCATCGCGCCGACGGCCACGATCGCCTCCATCGCGGGCGTGTACGAGTGCATCGAGCCGCAGGTGTCCAACCTGTTCAAGCGCGAGACGCTGTCCGGTGAGTTCCTCCAGGTCAACTCCTACCTGGTTCAGGAGCTGAAGCGGCTCGGCGTGTGGGACGCCCGCAGCCGGGAGGCCCTGCGCGAGGCCAACGGCTCGGTGCAGGACTTCACCTGGATCCCCGAGGACGTACGCGCCCTCTACCGCACGGCGTGGGAGATCCCGCAGCGCGGCCTGATCGACATGGCGGCGGCCAGGACCCCGTTCCTGGACCAGTCCCAGTCCCTGAACCTCTTCATGGAGACGCCGACCATCGGCAAGCTCTCCTCGATGTACGCCTACGCCTGGAAGTCCGGGCTGAAGACCACGTACTACCTGCGTTCGCGCCCGGCGACCCGCATCGCCCGCGCGGCCCAGGCCACCGTCCCCGTGCAGGCCACCCCGGACCCCGAAGCGGTCGCCTGCTCCCTGGAAAACCCCGAGTCCTGCGAAGCCTGCCAGTAATTCCCACCCGCCACCCGACCGCCACCCCTGGAGGACGGCGCTTCGCGCCGACTGTGATGACTCAGAACCTGCTCGACCCCGGCTTCGAGCTCACCCTGCGCCCGATGCGCTACCCGGACTTCTACGAGCGCTACCGGGACGCCATCAAGAACACCTGGACCGTGGAGGAGGTCGACCTCCACTCGGACGTCACCGACCTCGCCAAGCTCTCTCCCGCCGAGCAGCACCTGATCGGCAGGCTGGTCGCCTTCTTCGCCACGGGCGACTCGATCGTCGCGAACAACCTGGTGCTGACGCTGTACAAGCACATCAACTCCCCCGAGGCTCGGCTGTATCTGAGCCGGCAGCTCTTCGAGGAGGCCGTGCACGTCCAGTTCTATCTGACGCTCCTGGACACCTACCTCCCCGACCACGACGACCGGGCGGCGGCCTTCGCGGCCGTGGAGAACATCCCCTCCATCCGCGAGAAGGCAGGTTTCTGCTTCAAGTGGATGGACTCGGTGGACCAGCTCGACCGGCTGGAGACGCAGGCCGACCGCCGCCGTTTCCTGCTGAACCTGATCTGCTTCGCCGCGTGCATCGAGGGCCTGTTCTTCTACGGCGCCTTCGCGTACGTCTACTGGTTCCGCAGCCGGGGTCTGCTGCACGGTCTGGCCACCGGCACCAACTGGGTGTTCCGCGACGAGACGATGCACATGTCGTTCGCCTTCGACGTGGTCGACACCGTCCGCAAGGAGGAGCCGGAGCTGTTCGACGACCGGCTCCGGCAGGAGGTGACGGACATGCTCCGCGAGGCCGTCGAGGCCGAGCTGCAGTTCGCGCGCGACCTGTGCGGTGACGGCCTCCCGGGCATGAACACCGAGTCGATGCGGCAGTACCTGGAGTGCGTCGCCGACCAGCGGCTCACCCGCCTGGGCTTCGCTCCGGTCTACGGCTCCGAGAACCCCTTCTCCTTCATGGAGCTCCAGGGGGTTCAGGAGCTGACCAACTTCTTCGAGCGGCGGCCCTCCGCGTACCAGGTGGCGGTGGAGGGCACCGTCGACCTGGACGAGGACTTCTGAGGCCGCTCGCCTTCGCGGGCCTCCTGGGCCTCCCTGATCTGACGGTCGACGCGCCGGTCGCGGACGACACCGATCACTGACGGGAGGACCAGGAGGACCAGCATCCCGAGTACGAAGATCATTGCGATGAGTGTCTGTACCTGGTTCGTGTCCATGGACACCACTGTCGCGCCGATGACTCCTTACCGTCAGTGGCAGTACTGCCGGAGACCCTCGAATTACTGCCACTGACGAGGCACACTGGAGACATGCTCCAGAACGTGGCCGTCGTCCTTCTCGACGGCGTGAATCCCTTCGAACTCGGTGTGGTGTGCGAGGTCTTCGGCACCGACCGAAGCGACGAAGGCCTGCCGGTCTACGACTTCGCCGTCGCCTCGGCCGAGGGCCCGCTGCTGCGCATGAACTCGGGCTTCTCGCTCCAGGTCGAGCACGGCCTGGAGCGGCTGGAGACGGCAGACCTGATCGCCGTGCCGGCCGGGAAAAGCTACGCGTCCCGGGACTTCCCGCCGGAACTGCTGGACGCCCTGCGTCGCGCGGTCGGCCGCGGGGCCCGGGTGCTGAGCGTCTGTTCCGGCGTCTTCGTGCTGGCCGCGGCCGGACTGCTGGACGGCCGCCGCTGCGCCACCCACTGGAAGCACGCGAAGGACCTCGCCCGGCAGTATCCGCGGGTGGCCGTCGAGCCGGACGTGCTCTACGTCGACGAGGACCCGGTGATCACCTCAGCCGGCACGGCCGCCGGGATCGACGCCTGCCTGCACCTGGTGCGCAAGGAACAGGGCTCCGAGGTCGCCAACAAGATCGCCCGGCGGATGGTGGTGCCGCCGCACCGCGACGGCGGCCAGGCCCAGTACATCGAGCGCCCGCTGCCGCACCCCGAGGCCGACACGGTCGGCGAAGTGCTGACGTGGATGGAGCGGCACCTCGACGAGGAGGTCACCGTCGAGCAGTTGGCCGCCCGCGCCCACATGTCCCCGCGCACCTTCGCCCGTCGCTTCCAGCAGGAGACCGGGACGACTCCCTACCGCTGGATCCTGCGCCAGCGCGTGCTGCTGGCCCAGCGGCTGCTGGAGGCGACGGACGAGACGATGGACGCGATCGCCGGTCGAACGGGGTTCGGCAACGCGGCCGCGCTGCGCCACCACTTCGTCCGGGCGGTCGGGACGACGCCGAACGCCTACCGGCGCACATTCAGGGGCCCGGAGGCGGCCTGAGGCCAGGGGCTCTCACCGCGCCAGCGGCCGCACCCGCAGGTCATGCGGCCGCAGCGTGATGCCGACGCGCGTGCCGTCGTTCGAGCCGGCCACCTGCTCGAAGCGGTACTTGGTGGCCAGCGCCGCCGTGATCAGCGTCAGCTGGGCCATCGAGAAGTGGTCGCTCGGGCACTTGCGGTTGCCCACGCTGAACGGGCTCATGGCGTGCTTCGGGATGTCCTTGACCCGGTCCGGAAGCCAGCGGTCGGGGTCGAACTCCAGGTGCCGCGCGTACGACTTCGGATCGCGCTGGATCGCGTACGGGCTGTAGACGATGTCCGCACCGGCCGGAATCCGGTATCCGCCGAGTTCCGTGTCCCGCACCGCCCGCCGCGTCAGAATCCACACGGCCGGGCTCAAACGCATGGACTCGACGACGACATTGTTGGTGTGCCTGAGTTCTCGGACGTCTGCGAATGCCACCGGCCTCCCACCGGTGACGGCTTCTACTTCGTCGCACACCCGGTCCGCGTGTTCAGGGTGTTCCGCGAGCATATGCAGCAGCCACATGATCGTGGAAGCGACGGTTTCGCTGCCGGGGGTGAGGATCGCGACGACCTGGTCGTGGATCTCCTGTTCCCCGATGGGGTCGCCATTCTCGTCCGTCGCCTCCAGCAATGCCATCAGCAAATCGTCCGGCTTTTGACCGGATGCGCGGCGCTCGGCGACGATCTCGTCCACCAGGAGATGCAAATCGGCCAGGGCCCGGTTGAATTCGCGGTTGGCCGGGAGCGGCAGCCTGTAGAGCGGCCCGAGCGGCACCACCATCCGCCGGTACATCCCGCGGAAGACGGTGGCGAGCGCGACGCACAGCCTCTCCGCCCGCTCGTCCATGGAGGCGCCGCGCAGCAGGCAGCGGGCCGCGATGCGCACGGCCACCCGGAAGGACTCGGAGGTGCAGTCGATGGTCTCGCCGGGCTTCCAGCGCTCGGTGAGCGCGTGTGCCTCCTCCTCCATGATCGGCCCGTAGGCGGGGATGGCGTCGAGCCGGAAGGCGGGCTGGATGGTGCGCCGCTGGCGGCGGTGGCGCGGGCCGTTCGCCGTGGCCACGCCCTCCTTGCCGAGCAGGCCCTCCAGGGACTCCCACAACGGCCCGGCGATGATGAAGTCGTTGCTCAGCGCGAGCGCGCCCGTGAGCGCCGGGGTGGTGACGGCGTACACCGTCTTCGGCCCGAGCTTCAGCCGGACCACGTCACCGTGGTCGCGCAGCCGGGACATGAACGCCAGCGGGTCGCGCACCAGCTTCCAGCCGTGCCCCAGGACGGGGACACCACCGCCCGCCCGGAGCGGTTCACGCGGCTCAGGAACCAGAGGGGCTTCAGGCTTCACGGAATCGACGGTCATTTCTCACCTGCCGCTTCGTTGTTGACGTACGGGGGCGTGGACCGGTCGTCCCAGCTGTCGACCATGTACCGGCCGGACTCGTGATGGAACCAGTAGACGGAACTGAACCAGTTCCGCATATTGCTCAGACAGGCCCGCACGGCGACGCTGAGTTCCTTTCCCCGCACGGTGCCGTCGGCGAGGGAGTCGGCGAATCGTAATGCTTCCTGTTCGACGTCGAGGAATTCCGTGATGCACTTCTCGACGCGGCGCCTTACTTCCACGACCGCCTGTTCCAGGGTCAGCCCCTCATGGATGATGAGACTGATTCCGAGATTGTGCACCTCGTCGCCCGCTATTTCCTTCGGAAGCGAGCAGAGGTCGTTGTACCAGGCGGCGAACTCCTGACTCAGCAGTGCGGCCCGACGGTATGCCGGGTGTTTCCGTACGGCGTCGGGGAGTTCGCATCCCGCGGCCGGCTCCAGCAGGTCCGTCCAGATCCAGTGGGCGAAGGTGAGCCGGCGCAGCCGGAGATACTCCTCGACCGTGGGCACGATGCCGTGGGTGCGATTGCGGAACTCCCGGTCGTACGCGTCGATCACCGCGTGGAAGTGCCGGGCGAACCGGAGGTTCCACGTCGTCGGCAGGAAGGCGTACAGCCGCAGCACGCTGTCCGCGAACCCGGCGACCAGTGGGTCCTCGTGGTGCAGGTGCTCCCCGGGGGAGTCGAGGGCCGAGTGCAGCCGGTCCCGCAGCCGCCGCCAGGCGACCGGGCGGCCGTGCACGATGTCGCGGTCGTGGCGGTCGTCCCAGACGAAGAACCAGGCGCTGTAGTCCGCGATCGCCTGCATGACCTCGTCGGAGGCGTCGATGTAGTACCCGGCCATGAGGTCCGTGTAGCACAGGCCGTCGGCATATTCCTCCACCTTGTCCGCGGGCATGAGCCGCTTTTCGAGCAGCCAGGCCCGGGTCTTCTCCTGGCACTTCGGCCAATAGGGGTGGAGTTGCCGGGGAAACGCCGCCTCGATCACCGGAAGGGAGAGCGACGGTGGAACTGCGATGGTGGTCGGTGTCGATGTGGTGCCGTGTGACAAAGCATGCACGAACTAACCCCTCTCAGCCGCCAGTTGGCGCGGGCGCCCCTCCTTCCGTGCCGGGCGTGCGCCGTTGCGTATCCCGCTCCTCCCATTCAGCACTACAACTGACCGATCTGGGAACGCATTTGCTTCATTCACTACCCCACACTGCGGGGAACCTCCCGTTGTGTGACTGGTGCCGTATCACCAGGAGAGCGGAAGCGATCGAACGTGCGACGGGCAGGCGAACGACGCAGACGAACGGCGCCCGTTCTGGGTGAGGGACCCGAACAGACGCCGTTCGCCTGGTGATCGTGGGGTCTCAGTCGTTCGCGACGACCGGGTACCGGGGCTCGTTCTCGGCCATCTGGCGCAGCGCGTCCTTGCGCTCCCGCTTCGAGAGGCGGTCGATGTACAGGTAGCCGTACAGGTGGTCGGTCTCGTGCTGCAAACACCGAGCGAAGTATCCGGTGCCGCGCACCCGGATGGGGTTGCCCTGCTCGTCCTGCCCGGTCACCTCGGCGTAGTCGGGCCGGGCGAGCGGCGCGTACGCGGTCGGCACCGACAGGCAGCCCTCGTTGCTGTCGTCCAGCCGGCGCTTCTCGGCGGGCAGTTCGACCAGCTTGGGGTTGCAGACGACGCCGGTGTGGCGGACGCCCTCGTCGTCCGGGCAGTCGTAGACGAAGACCTTCAGGTCGACGCCGATCTGGTTGGCGGCCAGACCCACGCCCTCGGCGGTGCGCTGCGAGGCGAACATGTCCGCCACCAGCTGCTGGAGCTCGTCGCCGAAGTCGGTGACGTCCTTGCACTCCTTGTGCAGCACCGGGTTCCCGACCACCGTGATCGGTCGTGAGGTCCCCCGCTCCCGCCAGGCCGCCTCGCGCTCCTCGCAGTCCTCCGTGTCGACCACGTACCCCTCGTCGTCGACGGGGAGCACACCCGCGCGCTGCTGATCGGTGTCCTGCTGAGCCATGACGTTACGTACGCCTTCCTGAACCTAACCGGGCTGAGATGCTGATACAGGGTACGCGGGTGGCGGATGCCGCCTTCAGGGGCGCGGGGGTGTATCGACTTCCGGCTCCGCCGCGTGGGCGCGAGAAACCACGACGGCGCAGCACCCGGCACATGACCTAGCACACCTCTTCCAAGTCCCGCCAATCCCGAGAATCGGGACTGTCAGCGACCCATCCGTCCAGCAGCCCCCGAACCAGCGAAGCCGGCGCCGCCAGCCCGCACTCCCGCTCGGGAACCCACAGCTGTCCGTCCGTCCGGTGCCCCAGCGGCCCGGGATGCCCCGGCTCACTGTGATCATGCGGATCGAGATGCTCCCCGTCACCCTCGTCCGACGGCATCCGTGACTCGGAACACATCCGGCACAGCAACCGCACCGAGGAAGACCAGTCCTCCGCGGCGAACCCGGCGTCACCGGCGAGCTGCTCCAGCGCGTCCCGGTCCGCCTCGGTCGCCGCCTCCAGCAGGACCACCCACGTCGGCACCGGCGACGGCGCCCACAGTTCGATCTCGTCGAACACCGGGTACGTGTGCCCGGCGGCCGTGGTCCGCTCCCCGTGCGGCACGCCGTCGTGCAGGACGACCTCACCCCAGCGCCGCCCGGACGACGGCAGCGGAATGGACTGCACCTCGATCCGCGCGGGATCCAGCCGCCGCCCCCACACGACCTCGGCCTCCCCCTCCGGGGACAGCCGTACGGCCGCGCTGCCGAGGTCCATGCCGACGGGCTCGCCGGAGTCGTTGGGCGGCCCCGGCACCCGCAGCCCGTAGGCCTGCCAGGCGCGCCGGGCCAGCGGCCAGTCCTGCAGGGCGGTCGCGGCGATGCCGACGTTCCACCAGTCGGGCGCGCCGGTGTCCCGGTCGAGCAGCGCCACGGCCCTCAGGCCCGCCGCCCGCGCCTGCTCCCAGTCGTGCCGGAACTTGTGCAGCAGGGCGAGGTTGAACCAGGACTCGGACAGCCAGGGCTCCAGATCGGCGGCACGTGTCAACAACGCGCCGGCGTCCTCGTACCGGCCGTCGCCGATGAGAGTGAACGCCCGGTCTGTGGCCTGCCGCCAGGAGGCGGAGGGCCGGTGCCGTCCCTTGCCGAAGATCCTCACGATTCCCGCCTGCCAGTTCCGTGCGGTGGGCTGGCCGTAGCTGTGTTTCGAGCCCCCGGACACCTTCTCCTTCGCATCCAACCACGTACGGCCTCCGGGGCGCTCATTACCCATGGGTTACCCAGTCACCGGCAAGGTCAGACTGCTTCTTGCCAGTACCCGGGCCAGCGATTCCACCACCTCCGGGGCGTACTCCCCGGCGGTGGCGAGCCGGAGTTCCTCCAGCGCCGTCAGCGGTCCGCCCAGGCCGCCTTCCCGGGACTTCTCCTCGTACGCGTTCACGGCCCGGATGATCCGCGCGGCCGGCGGCTGCTCCGCTGCGGGGTCGGCCTGCCGCTCCACGACCACGGCGACCGCCTCGTCGACACCCGTCTGCCGTACGACGGCCCCGCCGAGCAGCGCGATCCGCCGCTGTTCCGCGGCGGGCAGGCCGGCGGTGGCGCCCGCCGGCACCGGGTCGACGAGGCTGAGCTGGCCGATGTCGTGCATGAGCGCGGCGTACTCCAGCACGGCCAGCTCGGGCTCGGTGAGACCCAGGTCACGCCCCACCGCCTGGCTGAGCGCGGCGACGCGGCGGGCGTGCCCGGCGGGGGTGTACCCGGCGACCTCGGTGGCCCGGGCGAGGGAGGCGATGGTCTGCCGGTAGGTCGCCCGGACGGCGGCGTACCGACGGAATGACATCTGGGCGAGCAGCAGCGGCACGGAGAAGACGGGCAGCGCCCACAGCCCCACGACGGCGACCGCCAGGGCCATCACCGCCCCGGTGGCGATGACGGCGGAGCCGATGCCGCACACGGCCCGCAGTTCGTCCCGCAGCACCGGCCCGAAGGGCCAGCCGGTGCGGGAGTGGGCCAGCGCGGCGGCGAGCAAAGCGTCGCACAGCGAGGTCAGGGACAGCAGCGCGAGCAACAGCAGCGCGTAGGCGGGGCCGCCCCAGTCGTCGAACATGCCCCGGTTGTAGGCAGGCTGGAAGCAGACGGCGACGAACCCGACGGTGAGCACCCGGCGCGCCAGGTGGTCGAGCGTGGGCCCCTGCCCGCGCGCCACGTGCGGCACGCTGCCGAGCAGCGAGCCGGCCAGCACGACGGCGACGACCTGGGCGAGGCCGTGGTGCGTGGCCCGCCCGCAGGCCTCGCCGAGCAGCGCGTACGACAGGGCCGCGGCGGCTCCGAGCGGCGCCGGCTCCCTGACCTGCGCCCCGTTGCGCCGGGCGAGCTCCCCGACCGTGACGAGGACGCCGAAGGCGAGGGCGACCCGGCGTTCCTCCAGCCCGTCGTGGAGGGTGACGGCGAGGGAACCGGCGGCGAGGAGGGCGGCACAGGCGTGGACGAGGGTGAACAGCGGCGGCGGGCGGAACGCGCTCACCGGTGTGCTCCCGGCCGGCTGGACAGGGGTGCGCCGGGCGGCGGAACCCGGGGCGGGCGGACATCGTCGGCGGTCACGGCGGGGCGCCATCCCGACCGGCCGACGGCCTCCACGAGGGCCGCGACCATCACCGGGTCGAACTGGCTTCCGGAGCATCGCTTCAGCTCCGCCAGGGCGACCGTGACGGGCCGGGCCCTGCTGTAGCTCCGGGTGGAGGTCATGGCGTCGAAGGCGTCCGCGACGGCCACGACCCGGGCGGATTCGGGGATCTGACTGCCCACCAGGCCGTAGGGGTAGCCGGTGCCGTCCAGCCGTTCGTGGTGGTGCAGCACGGCGGCGCGGGCCTCTCCGAGGAAGCCGATGCCGCGCACCATCTCGTGCCCGTACTCGGGGTGCAGCTCGATCACCCGCCGCTCCTCGGGCGTCAGCGGCCCGTCCTTCCTGAGCAGCCGGGTGGGGACGCCCAGCTTGCCGACGTCGTGCAGGATCCCGGCGAACCGGAGCACCTCGACGCGCTCGTCGTCCATGCCCAGCTCGCGCGCGATCATCATGGAGGCCTGTCCGACGCGCTCGCTGTGCCCGCGCGTGTACCCGTCCTTGATGTCGACGGCCTGGACCAGCGCCCGGATGGTCGCCTGGTGGGCGGCCCGTTCCCGGTGGTACTGCGCGAAGGACCACCAGGAGACGCACATCGGCAGCAGCACGAGCAGCGCGGCCACCGGACCGTAGGGGCTGCGCCACAGCACGGCCATCATCAGCCCGGCCAGCCCGTGCACGGCGATGGGCGCGAGGGAGCGCGGCACCAGTCCCCGCCAGGCCCGCCGCAGCGGCACCCGCTCGGCCGCGGCCAGGATTCCGCCGTCCAGCAGCGCGAGCACCAGGCAGAACGCCAGCACGGCCGCCCCGGCCGGCCCGAGCGCGTAGGGCACGTCTCCCGCGACGACCGCGTCCCGCCCGCCGAGCGCCCAGTGCACCCGGGCCGCGGCCCACACGCCGAGGACGAGCTGGGCGGCCCGCCAGACGCGCCGCAGCGCCACGGGCCGCTGTTCGACATGCGAGAGCAGCGCACCGGGCACGGCCACCAGGGCGGCGGCGGGCGCGGGCAGCAGGAAGGCACCGGCGAGCAGCACGGGATAGAAGGTCCCGGCCGGATGGGAGATCCCGACGAACCGGGACCGGGCGACGCGCTCGCAGCCCGCGTACAGCGCGGCGAGCAGCAGCACGGCCCACCAGGGCGTACGGACGCCCGGCAGCGGCAGCAGACAGACGAGGGCGGCCAGGACGACACAGGCGACGTACGCACGTGCCCGCACCGGTACCGCTTCCATGAGCCCTCCCCCGGCCATGTCCATCAGGCCCGGAGCCTAGGACGGCGGTGGGGGCTCCACGGGCCGATGACCCGCGGATTAGCACGTTCGAGTGATGCGTTCGAGGGTGACTACCCCCTTGGGGACGGGGGTAGTTGAAACACGCGGGAGTCTCAGGACTCCTGAGGCGTGGCCGGCGAGGCCGTGACGTCCTGCTCGGGGACGGCCTGGCCGGAGCGGATCAGCTCGATCCGCCCCATGACCTTGTCGCGCAGATCGCCCGGCACGTCGTCATGCCCGCAGCAGCGCTTGACCAGCTTCTTCACGGCCTGTTCGAGCCCGTACTTCTCAAGACAGGGCGAGCACTCCTCGAAGTGGTGCTCGAACTTCACGCAGTCCGAGTCCGGCATCTCCCGGTCGAGGAACTCGTAGAGATGATCGAGGATTTCGCTGCAATCCGTCTCGTGCGGCTCTCCGCAGCTCATGACCCCGAGCCTTTCGCTTCGTTCGACTCTCCGGCGCCGGCCGGGACCATCCCGCGGTCACGGGCGTAGTCCTCCAGCATGCCGCGCAGCTGACGGCGGCCCCGGTGCAGCCGGGACATCACCGTACCGATGGGTGTCCCCATGATGTCCGCGATCTCCTTGTAGGCAAAGCCCTCGACATCCGCCAGGTAGACGGCGATGCGGAACTCCTCGGGGATCGCCTGGAGTGCTTCCTTCACGTCCGAGTCGGGCAGGTGGTCGAGCGCCTGCGACTCCGCGGAGCGCAGACCCGTCGACATGTGCGACTCGGCGCGGGCGAGCTGCCAGTCCTCGATCTCCTCGGCCGCCGAGCGCTGCGGTTCCCGCTGCTTCTTGCGGTACGAGTTGATGAAGGTGTTCGTGAGGATCCGGTACAGCCACGCCTTGAGATTGGTGCCCTCGCGGAACTGGTGGAAGGACGCGTACGCCTTCGCGTACGTCTCCTGCACCAGGTCCTCGGCGTCGGCCGGGTTGCGCGTCATGCGCAGCGCGGCCGAGTACATCTGGTCGAGGAACTCGAGCGCGTCCCGCTCGAAGCGCGCGTTGCGCTCCGCGGCCGTCTCCGCACCCGTGCCACCCTGGCCCTCGGGCTGCTCCGCCTGGCCGTGTTCGGTCCCTGCGTCGGTCCCTGTGACCGGACCCACCTCCTCCAGTGTTCTCGCGAGACCGAGACCGGTCTCACCAGAATCGGAGGATAGACGACGATCCGGTCCGCCCGCCGCCCGAATAGGGGCGGTCTTGGCCGCGTGCAGCACCGTCCAGTCCAGGTCGGCACGGTTGCTGCGGCTCGGGCAGTAGATCGAACCCATGCGGCGGACTCCCTCTCCTACGGCGTCGGTGCTGGTCTCCAGCACGTACGTCCCGCACAACAGTGCTCGCCGCCCCGGCATTCCCGGAGCCTTACCCGAGTGACCCGGTCCACTCCACGACCGCGTCCGTGATGACCGCCACTGCCGCCTCCTGCGTGATCTCCGCCCGCTTGGGGACGGCGAAGCCGTGATCGCCGTACGGCACCTCGACGAGCTCGTACGGCCCCTCGGCGAACTCCCCGGGCCTGCCGAAGGGGTCGTTCCCGCCCTGGACGACCAGGGTGGGCACCCCGGAACCCAGCAGCTCGGCGGCGCGGGACTTCTCGGGCTTGCCGGGCGGGTGGAGGGGGAAGCTGAGGGCGAGGACCGCGTGGGCGCCGAGCTCGTTGGCGGTACGGCAGGCGACCCGGGCTCCGGCGCTGCGGCCGCCGGACACGACCGGCAGGCCGGGTACGGCCAGCGCGGGCCAGATGCCCCGCCAGCCGAGGTCCAGGGTCTTGGGCGCGGGCGCGAGCTTCTTCCCGGCCACTCGCCAGGGCTGCTCCACGCGGGCCACGGTGACGCCGTGGGCGGGCAGGACGGCGGCCAGGGCCTTCAGGTCGCGGGCCTCGATGCCGCCGCCGGCGCCGTGGCCGACGGCGAGCACGAGCCGGGCCTTCTTCGCCGGGTGCCAGGTGATGCGGGCGGGGCCGGCTTCGGTCTCGACGGTCTCCGTGGTCGCGTCGGACCCGTTGGTCACATCGGTCACATTGGTCACGTCAGAGGAGTGTGCCCTCTTCGGGCCCTTCCAGCTCCTTCAGCAGCTCCGGCCCGTTGTTGCGGACGTTGCTGACGGCCGTGGTGACGGGGTAGGCGCGCATCAGCCCGGCGGGCGGCGGGGCGAGCAGCTCGCGCAGCTCGTCGGCGTCCGTTCGGGACGGGTCCAGCCAGGCGTCCCAGCGGTCGGGCGTCAGCATCAGCGGCATCCGGGGGTGGATCTCGGCCAGCGCCCGGGGCCCGTCCGCCGGGGAGACCGCCAGGGGGCTCGTCTCGGCCTCGGTGGTGATGACCGAGCACGTCACCCACCAGGCCTGCGGGTGATCGTCCGGCAGCGTCTTGTCCCGCCAGAACTCGTACAGCCCGGCCATCGCGAAGACCGACCCGTCCGCCGGGGTCACGAAATAGGGCTGCTTGCGGGGCCGCTTCTTCTTGCCCTCGACCTCCAGGTCGCGCTCCTGCTTGCCGGTGACCCACTCGTAGTAGCCGTCGGCGGGCAGGATGCAGCGCCGGGAGGTGAAGGCGCGGCGGTAGGACGGCTTCTCGTGGACGGTCTCCGCGCGGGCGTTGATCATCCGGGCGCCGCCCTCGGGGGTCTTCGACCAGGAGGGGACGAGCCCCCACTTCAGCGTGCGCAGCTGCCGGACCGGGCGCGGCTCGTCCGCGTCCTTCAGGGGGCGGTCGAGGACGGCGTAGACCTCTTTGGTGGGTGCCACGTTGTAGTCGGGCTCCAGAGTCTCCTCGGGCTCCCACTTCTCGATCTCGAAGATCCCTGCGAGATCCTCCGGCCTACGACTCGACGCATACCGTCCGCACATCTGTAACCGCCCCTCCTGCCTGCGGCACCGACGCTACCTTCAGTGGCGCAGCGACGAAACCGACTCCCGGTCTTCTCTCCGGAAGGACGGTCGTCACCGACGCCGTGCCCCGCGCGTGAAGCTCGATGGCCACGGTCAGCGCACCCGGCCCGGTGGGGTGGAGGAGCCGGATGTCCTGGTGCTACTCGGTGGCAGCCTTCAAATGAGTGAGGGACACCACCGTTCCCGCGGGCGCCCGGCGGGGCTCCGGAGACGGTTCTCGTCAGCTCTCCGGGAGCCACTCACAGCACCCGCAGGGCGGTAATCAACGCCCTGCGGGCGCCGGCCCGTTCGGTGGCGCGGGGCCAGGTCGCCTGCTCCAGGGAGTCCCCGGGGACCGCGGCGAGCATGGCCAGGCCGATCACCGCGATGCCGCCGTCGAGGAACACGTTGGTGGCCGCAGGGTCACGGAGAGCGGCTGGTCCGGGGGCGCGGAGGGCGGTCCCGGTAAGGAACGTGTCAGGGAAGCGCACCTAATTGAACGCCCCGCTTCCCGGGTGCCGCCTGGCGAAACTGTGGGGCATCGCCTGACACCGAGCCGGCCGGCGGCGCCGCGGCCGGCCCTGTCACCCAGCCTGCGAACGGCCGCTCCACCTCTGTGACCTGCGTCTTCTCCGAGAGGAACGATCGCTGCCACGTCCGCGTCTCAGATACCGTCCGCACGTACGTGCCACACTGCCGGATTCCAGCCGACCACAGGGAGCCACCGCCGCACATGGACAGCACCGCAACCGCCTCGCTCGCCTCCCTCTGGGACGAGGTCTCCGGCACCCAGCCCGACCCCGACCTGTGGGTCGTGATCGCGGCCCTGGGAGCCGCGCTCGCCGTGGTGATCCCGCACGGCCTGTGGCGCATCTCCCGCAACGCCATCACCATCGCCCACGAGGGCGGCCACGGGCTCGTGGCCCTGCTCAGCGGCCGCACCCTCACGGGCATACGGCTGCACTCGGACACCAGCGGCCTGACCGTCAGCCGCGGCAAGCCCTACGGCATCGGCATGATCCTCACCGCGGCCTCCGGCTACACCGCCCCTCCCCTGCTGGGCCTCGGCGGCGCGGCCCTGCTGGGCGCCGGCCGCATCACGCTGCTGCTGTGGCTGGCCACGGCCCTGCTGCTGGCCATGCTCGTGATGATCCGCAACGCGTACGGCGCCCTCACCATGATCGTCACCGGCGGTCTGTTCGTCCTGGTGTCCTGGCTGGCCGGCCCCCAGGTCCAGGCGGCGTTCGCGTACGTGGTGGTGTGGTTCCTGCTGGTCGGCGGGGTGCGTCCGGCGTTCGAGCTCCAGGCCAAGCGGTCGCGCGGTGGGGCGGGCGACTCGGACGCGGACCAGCTGTCGCGGCTGACGCATGTGCCGGCTGGGTTGTGGCTGTTTCTCTTCCACGCGGTGTCGCTGTGCTCGCTGATCGGCGGGGGCAGGTGGCTCTTGGAAATGTGACGCGCGCGTCCAGGAGCGCGAGGCCGCGCCGCACGGCGTGACCGGCCCCCACGGCGCCGCACCCGAGCCACCGCCGCCTTATAAAGTGAAGCCATGGCCCCGAACACCGCAGACACCGCCCTTTGGCCCGCCCCGCACGCGAGCGGAGCCGTCGACGCGACGGTCCACGTGCCCGGGTCCAAGTCGGTCACGAACCGCGCCCTGGTCCTCGCCTCCCTCGCCTCCGAACCGGGCTGGCTGCGCCGCCCCCTGCGCTCCCGCGACACCCTGCTGATGGCCGGCGCGCTGCGCGCCATGGGCATCGAGATCGAGGAGGGCGTGGGCCCGGACGGCACCGGAGAGGCCTGGCGTGTGCTCCCCACGGGCCTGCGCGGCCCGGCCACGGTCGACGTCGGCAACGCCGGCACGGTGATGCGGTTCCTGCCACCGGTCGCCGCGCTCGCCGACGGTCCCGTCCGCTTCGACGGCGATCCCCGCTCCTACGAGCGTCCCCTGAACGGAGTCATCGACGCGCTGCGTCTGCTCGGTGCCCGGATCGACGACGACGGCCGTGGCGCGCTGCCGTTGACCGTGCACGGCAGCGGCGCCCTGGACGGCGGCCCGGTGGAGATCGACGCGTCCTCCTCGTCGCAGTTCGTGAGCGCCCTGCTGCTGTCCGGCCCGCGCTTCAACCAGGGCGTCGAGGTCCGGCACACCGGCGCCACGCTGCCCTCCATGCCGCACATCCGCATGACCGTCGACATGCTGCGCGCGGTCGGCGCCCAGGTGGACACGCCCGAGTCGGGCGGCGAGCCGAACGTCTGGCGGGTCACGCCGGGCGCCCTGCTCGGCCGCGACCTGGTCATCGAGCCGGACCTGTCCAACGCCCAGCCGTTCCTGGCGGCGGCGCTCGTGACCGGCGGCAAGGTCGTCATCCCGGACTGGCCGGCCCGCACCACCCAGCCCGGTGACCGGCTGCGCGAGATCTTCACCGAGATGGGCGGTTCCTGCGAACTGACCGAGTTCGGGCTCGTGTTCACCGGCTCCGGCTCGGTGCACGGCATCGACGTGGACCTGAGCGAGGTCGGCGAGCTGACGCCGGGCGTCGCTGCGGTCGCGGCCCTCGCGGACTCCCCGTCGACCCTGCGCGGCGTGGCGCACCTGCGGCTGCACGAGACGGACCGCCTGGCCGCGCTGACCAAGGAGATCAACGAACTCGGCGGTGACGTCACGGAGACCGCCGACGGCCTGCACATCCGCCCCCGCCGGCTGCACGGCGGGATCTTCCACACCTACGACGACCACCGCATGGCCACGGCCGGCGCGATCATCGGCCTCGCCGTGGAGGGCGTGCAGATCGAGAACGTGGCGACGACGGCCAAGACCCTGCCCGACTTCCCCGACCTGTGGACCGGGATGCTCGAGGCGTAGGACGCGGGGATCAGGTCATGCGCCGCTACGGCAAGCACACCGACGAGGACGACATCCGCACCCGTCCCGGCCGCCGGAACACCCGGCCCCGGACGAACATCCGGCCCAAGCACGAGGACGCCGCCGAGGGCCTCGTCCTCACCGTCGACCGGGGCCGCCTGACCTGCCTGGTCGAGGACCGCGTGGTCATGGCGATGAAGGCCCGCGAGCTGGGCCGCAAGGCGGCGGTGGTCGGCGACCGCGTGGCGCTCGTCGGTGACCTGTCCGGAAGGAAGGACACGCTCGCGAGGATCGTCCGCATCGAGGAGCGCACGTCCGTGCTCCGCCGCACGGCGGACGACGACGACCCGTACGAGCGCGTGGTCGTCGCCAACGCCGACCAGCTGGCCGTCGTCACCGCCCTGGCCGACCCGGAGCCCCGCCCCCGGCTGATCGACCGCTGTCTGGTCGCGGCCTACGCCGGCGGCCTGGACCCGCTGCTGGTCCTGACCAAGTCGGACCTCGCCCCGCCCGACAAGCTGCTGGAGCTGTACGGCCACCTCGACATCCCCCACGTCGTCACCAGCCGCGAGGAACTCCAGAACGGCACGGCGGTCGCCCGCGTGCGGGAGCAGCTCGACGGCAAGATCACCGCGTTCGTCGGCCACTCCGGTGTCGGCAAGACGACGCTGGTCAACGCGCTGGTCCCCAAGGAGCAGCGACGCACGACGGGGCATGTGAACGCGGTGACGGGCCGCGGCCGGCACACCACCACCTCGGCGCTGGCACTGCCGCTGGGGGACAGCGACGGCTGGGTGATCGACACACCGGGCCTACGGTCCTTCGGGCTGCACCACGTGGACCCGGCCCAGGTCATCCACGCCTTTCCCGACCTGGAGCCGGGCACCGAGGGGTGCCCGCGCGCGTGCAGCCACGACGAGCCCGACTGCGCGCTGGACGCGTGGGTGGCCGAGGGGCACGCGGATCCGGCGCGGCTGTACTCGCTGCGGCGACTGCTGGCCACGCGGGAGCGCAAGGAAGGCGACTGACCTCCGCGTTGTTTGTCATGGCGTGCGGACGGTAAGTGCATAATCGCACCAAGCCGGATGCAAGACCGACCAGAAGCTGAAGAATCTGGCGAAATGCTCAAACTGACTAAGCGGTCGCTGAACGTGGGAAACGGGAGGAACGACTCATGGCGTGGCTGCTGGTCATTGTGGCGGGGTTGCTGGAGACCGGCTTCGCCGTGTGCCTGAAGCTGTCGCACGGTTTCACCCGGCTCTGGCCGACGGTCGCGTTCTGTATCTTCGCCCTCGGCAGCTTCGGTCTGCTGACCCTGTCGCTGAAGAAACTCGACGTGGGCCCCGCCTACGCCGTGTGGACCGGCATCGGCGCGGCGGGCACGGCGATCTACGGCATGGTGTTCCTGGGCGACCTGGTGTCGACGCTGAAGATCGTGTCGATCAGCCTCGTCATCATCGGCGTGATCGGGCTTCAGTTGTCGGGTTCGACGCACTGATGTCCCGTCATCCGGCCTGCCGCTGAAGGGCGCTGCGGACGAGTTCCGCGACGCCGCCCTCGTCCGGGGGCGCAGCCACGCAGGACAGGGCGAGCCGGACGGCGAGTTCGCAGGAGCGGACCAGTTCGGCGGTGTCGGACTTGGGTGTGCCGGGTCCCGCCAGCGCGGTGACGGCACGGTCGCGGACGAGGGCGACGAAGTCGCCGGGCGAGGGCAGCGGGCCGTCGGCGCGGCGCTGGGCCGGCACGGCGGAGGTGGAGCGCACGGCCGACAGGGCGGGGGACGGCAGGCGTTCACTCCAGCAGCCGGTGAGCATGGCGCGGACGAGGGCGTTCTCCCGGGCCGCCGACGTGGTCCACTCGGCGGTGGCGGCGAGCCGCTCGCGCGGGTCACTGTTCCCGGTGAGCGCGCGGTCGACTCCGGCGAGATACCCGTCGGCCTCGCGCCTCACGAGCGCCCGGGCGAGCCCGTCCTTGCTGCCGAACTCGTTGTACAGCGTCTGCCGGGACACTCCCGCCGCCGCGGCCACGTCCACCATCCGCACGGCGGACCACGGCCGGCGCGCCAGCGCCGTGTAGGCGGCGTCCAGTAGAGATTCCCGCGCTGCAGGCATCATCGCCTCCCCTTGGGGCGAGCGGCTCTGCGCCCAGATTTGACGCGCACGCAACCACTGTCAAGGGCCCGCGGGCGCACATGGGGGCGCCTTTGAGCCGACTTACGCGGGTGCGCTCCGCCTGGCTGCGGGCAGCCGCGCCACATGAGGCGGCACCCGCCCCACCGAGACGACACACCTCCACGCGCCGGGCTGCACAACGCCCCGCACCCAGCCACGCCGCGGACAGCCATGCCACCTGGGCCCGCACCCCCACCGAGACGACACCCCACCACGCCGGGCCGCCCCGCCCCCAGCCGCGCCACGGACAGCCATGCCACTTGAGGCCGCGCCCGCCCCACCACGACACCCCACCACGCCGGGCCGCACAGCGCCCGCACCCAGCCGCGCCACGGACAGCCATGCCACTTGAGGCCGCACCCGCCCCACCGAGACGACACCCACCACGCGCCGGGCTGCGCAATGCCCCGCCCCCCAGCACCCACGCCGCAGGCGGCCGCTGCGGGCAGTCGTGCCGCTTGGTGCAGCGGCGGCACCCCGTCCCGCCGACTTGCGGACCCACCCCGCCTCAGCAGCGACGCCGAGCCCCCACAACACCCCCACCCCCGCCCACAAACCCCCTGTAGCCCCATCCCCACCTCGGCAGATAGGTTCGTTATATGCCCGACTACCTCGACGACCTGCGTCTCGCCCACGTCCTCGCCGACGCCGCCGACGCCGCGACGACGGACCGGTTCAAGGCCCTCGACCTCAAGGTCGAGACCAAACCGGACATGACCCCGGTGAGCGAAGCGGACAAGGCCGCCGAAGAACTCATCCGCGGCCAACTCGCCCGCGCCCGCCCCCGGGACGCGATCCTCGGCGAGGAGTACGGCGTCGAGGGCACCGGCCCCCGGCGCTGGGTGATCGACCCCATCGACGGCACCAAGAACTACGTGCGCGGCGTCCCCGTCTGGGCCACGCTCATCTCCCTGATGGAAGCCGGAGAGGGCGGCTTCCAGCCCGTCGTCGGCGTCGTCTCCGCCCCCGCCCTCGGCCGCCGCTGGTGGGCCGCGAAGGGCTACGGCGCGTTCTCGGGCCGCAGTCTCACGAAGGCGTCCCGTCTCCAGGTCTCCCGCGTGGGAAAGCTCGCCGACGCCTCCTTCGCGTACTCCTCGCTCAGCGGCTGGGAGGAACAGGGCCGCCTGGACGGCTTCCTGGACCTCACCCGTGAGGTGTGGCGCACGCGGGCGTACGGCGACTTCTGGCCGTACATGATGGTCGCCGAGGGCGCCGTCGACATGTGCGCCGAGCCGGAGCTGTCGCTCTGGGACATGGCCGCCAACGCGATCATCGTCACCGAGGCCGGCGGCACCTTCACCGGACTCGACTCCCGCCCGGGCCCGCACAGCGGTAACGCGGCGGCGTCGAACGGCCTGCTGCACGACGAACTGCTGGGGTACCTCAACCAGCGCTACTGAGCGACCACCGCCACTGCGCGACCACCACCACCGAGCGTCCACCACCGCTGAGCGCGCCCCCTGTTACCGAGCGCCCCCTTGTTGACCCTCCCTTTACCTGCCACCCTGAGAGTCCACCCGCTTGTGAACTTGTGAAAACATGAACAAACGGCGGGGACACCTCCAGGAGGCCTATCCATGCTCGTCCGTGACGCCATGAGCACCGTCGTCCTCACCATCGGCCCGGCCCACACACTCCGTCAGGCAGCCGCACTGATGGCCGCCCGCAAGGTCGGCGCGGCCATCGTCCACGACCCCGACGCCGGCGGCATCGGCATCCTCACCGAACGCGACATCCTCATCTCCGTGGGCCAGGGGCAGGACCCGGACACGGAACTCGTCCACGCCCACACCACCACCGACGTCGTGTTCGCCGCTCCCGCCTGGACCCTGGAGGAGGCGGCCGGCGCCATGGCGCACGGCGGTTTCCGTCATCTCATCGTGCTGGACCGCGACGAGCCGGCTGGTGTCGTCTCGGTCCGCGACATCATCCGCTGCTGGGCCCCGGCACGTCAGCAGGTACCCGCCTGACAGCACGAACGGCCCGGGCCCCGAAGGGGTCCGGGCCGCCCCTCCACCGCCCTTCAGTCCAGAATTAGATACCATCTAAAGCGAGCAGATATCTAACTCCACACCTGTTCGCGACCTGGTCCCTCTTGCTGTTAGGCTGGTAGCCATGAGTGACCTTCTGGAACGGCTGCGCGGACGCGGATGGCGGATGACCGCGCAGCGGCGCGTCGTGGCCGAGGTCCTCGACGGCGAACACGTCCATCTGACGGCCGACGAGGTCCACGCCCGGGCCGTCGCCAAGCTGCCCGAGATCTCCCGGGCGACCGTGTACAACACGCTCGGCGAGCTCGTGTCCCTCGGCGAGGTGCTCGAGGTCTCCACGGACCAGCGCGCCAAGCGGTACGACCCGAACGCCCACCAGCCGCACCACCACCTGGTCTGCGCCCAGTGCGGCGCGATCCGCGACGTGCACCCGGTCGGCAACCCGCTGGCGGACCTCCCCGACTCGGAGCGCTTCGGCTTCACGGTCTCGGACGTCGAGGTGACGTACCGCGGCGTCTGCCCGAACTGCGCGGCCGCCTAGTCTCCCCCGTCCTCTCACGCGAAGTCCCGGCACCGATGAGTGCCGGGGCTTCGCGCTGTCCGCGGACTCCCATATCTGACGGTCCGTCATATGGTCAACGGCACCCACCAGTCCGTCCCGCACTCCGCGAGGAGACCGAAGTGGGAGAGCCGTATCCGAAAGTCACCGCCCTTCCGGCTGCGGCAAGCACACCCTGCTGCGCATCGCCGCCGGTCTGCTCCGGCCCAGCACCGGCACGCTGGAGATCCGCACGTCCGCGCCGTCAAGGACGCGGCGGAACTGGAGCTCATGACGGCCGCGGGAGCCGCGGCCGACGCGACCCGGAGCGCCTCCAGTCCGCCTACCGCGCCCAGGGCCTGGCGGAAGGCGAGCCCCTCCCCGAGTCGCGGACGGTGACCCGCTCCCTCTACGAGGAAGCGGTAGGCCACTGCCGGTAAAAACACCCGGCAAAAACACACCGAGGGCCGGAATCCTTTCGGATTCCGGCCCTCAGCCTTCAGTAGCGGGGACAGGATTTGAACCTGCGACCTCTGGGTTATGAGCCCAGCGAGCTACCGAGCTGCTCCACCCCGCGTCGGTGAATGCAACGTTACGTCACCACGGAGGACAGATGCAAATCGCTTAGCTGAAGCCGCGGTCCCGCTCAGCTGCGGGCAGTCGTGCCTCACCCAGCGCCTCAAGGGCCTGGGAGGTGCCCCAGGGCGGCGCGGTGGCGCAGCGACACCCCACGAAACCCGGCATCAGGCAGACAGCTCCTGCCGCAACGCGTCCCGCAGCCGAGCCGCCCGCTCCGCCACAGACTCCGGCCCCAAGGACACGGCCCGGTCAGCCCACCGCTGCCCCTCCGCCAGCTCCCCCCGACGCGCGTAGACCAGGGCCAACCGCAACGCCGCCCGACCGTGACCGGCGTCAGCCGCCCGCGTCCACCACACCGCCGCCTCGGGCTCACTCCCCTCCCGGGCCAGCAGCAACCCGAGATTGAAGGCCCCGTTGCGGGACCCGGCCTCGGCCGCCTCCCGGTACCACCGAGCCGCCTCGACAACGTCCCCCCGGGCGGCGGCGAGCATGCCCACCCGCACCTGCGCCCGCCGGTGCCCCTGCGAGGCCGCCCTCTCGTACCACTCCTCGCACTCGCTCCGCCGGTGCACCGGCTCCCCGAGCTCGTGCGCCGGCTCCGGCGGCCGGCGTGCGTCGAGTACGGTCGCCAGCCGGTACGCGGCCTCGGCGCTCCCGCCCCCGGCCGCGCACCGCAGGTGCCGCTCGGCCTCCTGCTCGTCGCCTTCCCGCAGCCGGGCCATGCCGACCTGGAGCGCCGCCTCGGTGTGCCCGGCGGCCGCGGCACGCTCGTACCAGCGCAGCGCGGCCTGCTCCTCGCCCCGGCCGGCGTGCAGGATGCCCAGGTTGAAGGCGGCGTCCACGCTCCCGGCCTCCGCGGCCTTGGAGAACCACGGCTCGGCGCCCGCCTCGTCCCCGGCCCGCAGCAGCAGGATGGCCAGCGCGTTCGCGGCCTCCCGGTGCCCGGCATAGGCCGCGCGCCGGTACCACTGCTCGGCCTGCGCGGTGCGCCCCTGCTCGGCGCAGAGCAGCCCCAGGTTGTAGGCGCCGTTCACGTCGCCCGCATCCATGGCGGCCCGGTACCAGCGCTCGGCGGTCTGGGTCTCGCCCCGCTCGGCGTGCAGCGCGCCCAGTGCGTTCGCCGCGTTGCCGTCGCCGTCCTGGGCGGCCCGCAGCCACCACACGGCGGCGTTCTCGGTGTCGCCCGCGTCGCGCAGCAGGAACCCGAGCGCGCAGGCGGCACGCGCCTCGCCGTCCTTGGCGGACGTCAGGTACCAGCGTCCGGCCTCCCTGAGCTCGCCGCGCTTCTCCAGGATCGTCCCGAGGTGCAGGGCGGCCCGCCGGTGGCCGCGCGCGGCGGCCTGCCGGTACCACTGCTCGACCTCGTCCGGCACCTGGACACCGTTGTCGCCTTCGGTGTCCCGCGTCGCCTTCCGGTCCAGGGCCCGGGCCAGACGGTACGCCGCCTCCCGGTGCCCGCGCTCGGCCGCGACCCGCAGCCACGTCTCGGCCCCGGCGTCACCGCGGTGCTCCAGCAGGTCGGCGAGGGCGTAGGCGCCCAGGGTGTGGCCCTGCTCCGCGGACTGGCGCAGCCAGTACTCGGCGGCGGGCTCGTCACCGCGCTCGCGGTGGTGCCGTCCGAGGGCGTGCGCGGCCGCCGCGGATCCGGCGACGGCGGCGATCCGCCACCAGCCGGCGGCCTCGTCGGCGTATCCGCGCTGGTGGAGAAGGACCCCGAGGTTGTTGGCGGCGGCCCGGTCGCCCGCGGCGGTGGCCGCACGCAGATGGGGTTCGGCACCGTCGAGATCACCACGGCGCAGCAGCATGGCCCCGAGGACACTCATCGCCTCGACGTCGCCGGCCTCCGCGGCGAGCCGCTGACGCAGCTCCTCGGCCGCCTCGTCGGCGATCTCCCCGGTCTCGTCCGGGGTGTCGGTGTCCTCCCGGCTGGAAGGCTGCACAAAACGCCCTGTCTCGAACAGAGTTGCCTTGTCCCCCATAACGTCCATCGTCGCACCACCTGCAACCTGGGTACACCTGGTATACCGCAGCCAGTGAGGTCACTACAGCGTTTTGTCGACATGCCCACAGAGAGACAAGTCAAACACAGATCCCCCAACTCCCCCCGGCGGCGCGGCCGCAGCCTGCGCCAGTACATGCGTTCACACATCACGAAGGCCCGGATTCCTTTGTGGAATCCGGGCCTTCGTGGTCGCTCCGTCACTCGGACTTCGCGATTTCAGTAGCGGGGACAGGATTTGAACCTGCGACCTCTGGGTTATGAGCCCAGCGAGCTACCGAGCTGCTCCACCCCGCGCCGTTGTGTTCACAACCGTATCACGGCGCGGAGTGGGCATCTGACCAGGCCAGGACCTAGCTGCTCGGCTTCGGGCTCGGGCTGCCGCTCGGCTTGGCGCTCGGACTGGCGCTGGGCTTGCTCTCGCCGCCCCCGGCGCCCCCACGGCCGGACTCGGCCTGGGCGTCCTCGGCCCGCTTCAGCGCGTCCTCGAGGTCCTTCTGCGCCCGGCCGTACGCCTCCCAGTCGTTGTCCTTCAGGGCCTCCTGGCCCGCGTCGAACGCCTTCTGGGCGTCCTCCAGGGCCTGTTGGACCGTCGGGTTCTCGGACGTCGGCGGTGGCGTCGTGGTGCCGTCGCCCTCGTCCGGAGGCTCGGGGGCCTGCCCCTCCGTTCCGAAGATCTTGTTGAGGGCGTCGTCGAGCGTGTTCTCGAAGGCGGTCTGGCCTCCGTAGGTGACCAGCACCTTGCGCAGCAGCGGGTACTTCAGTCCACCACCGCGTACGTAGACCGGCTCCACGTAGAGCAGTCCGCCGTCGAGCGGCACCGTCAGCAGATTGCCGTACTCGACTTCGGAGTCGCCGCCTCTCAGGAGCCTGATGGACTCGGCGATCTCCTCTTGGGAGTTGAACTGGCTCTGGACCTGCTTGGGTCCGTTGACCGTCGTGTTCGTCGGCAGTTTCAGGATTCTGATCTTGCCGTAGTCACTGGCCCCCGCCTCGGCGTCGACCGCCATGAACGCGCTGAGGTTGTCCCGGCCGTTGGGCGTGAAGGTCGTCGTCAGCGAGAACGACTGGGCCTTCTGGTCGGGCATCTTCATGCTCAGGTAGTACGGCGGCACCGCGTTGCCCGACCGGTTCGTCGGGTCGTCCGGCACCTGCCACACCTCGCTGCCGCTGAGGAACGTCGTCGCGTCCTTCACGTGGTAGCGCGTGAGCAACTCCCGCTGGACCTTGAACAGGTCCTGCGGGTAGCGCAGGTGGTCCATCAGATCCTTGGAGATCTCACCCTTGGGCTTCACCGTGTCCGGGAAGGCCTTCATCCAGGTCTTCAGGACCGGGTCCTTGGTGTCCCACTGGTAGAGCTTGACCTCGCCGGTGTACGCGTCGACGGTCGCCTTCACCGAATTGCGGATGTAGTTGACCTGGTTCTGCTGGGCCACCACCGCGCGGTTGTCGTTGGTCGCGGTCAGCGAGTCGGCCGTGGTGTCACCGAGGGTCGTACGCGAGGAGTACGGGTATCCGTTCGTCGTCGTGTACGCGTCGACGATCCACTCGATACGGCCGTTCACCACCGCCGGGTAGGCGTCGCCGTCGATGGTCAGCCAGGGGGCGACCGCCTCGACGCGCTCCTTGGGCGTGCGGTTGTACAGGATCCGCGAACCGTCGCCGATGGCGCCGGAGTACAGGATCTGCGGCTCGCCGAACGCCACCGCGTACGCGGCCCGGTTGACCGGGCTGGAGAGGTTGACCCCACTGTCGCCCTTGTAGCTGGTGGTCTTCTCGCCGTTGTCGTCGGAGTAGTCGATCTCCTTCTGGGGACCGCCGACGATCGAGTACGTCGTGGTCTTCTCGCCGTAGTAGACCCGCTGTTCGTACGTACCGAGGTCGCCCTTGGAGGGCAGGTCGGACTCCGTGAAGTTCGGCCGGCCCTGGGCGTCGGCGCTGGTGCCCTCGGCGGCGACCACTCCGTAGCCGTGGGTGTAACGGAAGTGGTTGTTGATCCAGTTCTTCTTCGGGATGCCCGCCAGGTTCAGCTCACGCAGGCCGATGACCGTGTCCTGGTCCTTGCCGTCCTTGGCGTAGCGGTCGACGTCCAGGTTGTTCGGGAACGCGTAGTAGTTCCTGATCTGCTGGAGCTGCTGGAACGTCGGCGAGACGATGTTCGGGTCCATGATCCGGATGCTCGCCGTGGAGCCGACGTCGTCGCGGAGCGTGGTCTTGTCCTCGGTCTTGCTCGTGCCCGAATAGTCGGTGACCTTGGTGCCGTCGATGCCGTAGGCCTTGCGCGTCGCCTCGAGGTTCTTCTCGACGTACGGCGCTTCCTTGGCCTGCTCGTTCGGCTGGACCTGGAACTTCTGCACGATCGCCGGGTAGAGGCCGCCGATGAGGATGGCGGAGAGCACCATCAGGCCGAAGCCGATCACGGGCAGCTGCCAGGTGCGCCGCCACAGGGTGGCGAAGAACAGCAGCGCGCAGATGACGGCGATGCAGAACAGGATCGTCTTGGCCGGCAGGTAGGCGTTGGCGTCGACGTACCTCAGGCCCGTCCAGTTGTCGGTCGCCCTGAAGTCGCTGGACTTCACGGCGAGTCCGTACCGGTCGAGCCAGTAGGCGACCGCCTTCAGGGCCACGAAGATGCCGATGAGCACCGACAGGTGGCCGGTGGCCGCCGCCGTGGCGCGGGCACCGGGGCTGGTGACGCGCAGCCCGCCGTACAGGTAGTGCGTGAGCGCGGCGGCGATCACGGACAGGATCGCGGCGGCGAAGCCGAAGCCGAGCAGGAAGCGGTACCAGGGCAGGTCGAAGGCGTAGAAGGAGACGTCCAGCTTGAACTGGGGGTCCTTCTGGCCGAAGGGCACGCCGTTGACCCACATCAGCCACGTCCGCCACTGGCCGGACGCGGAGGCTCCGGCGATCAGGCCCACCAGGGCCGTGATCCCGATCAGCAGCCACTTCTTGTAGGGCGCGATGCCCATCCGGTAGCGGTCGAGGTTCTGCTGCTCCATGGACATGGCGCTCAGCGGCGGCCGCAGCCGGTGCGCCAGCCAGATGTTGACCCCGACCGCCACGGCCATCAGCAGGCCGAAGACGAAGAAGAGCCCGATCTTGGTCCACAGCGTGGTGGTGAAGACCGACGAGTAGTTCACCGACCGGTACCAGAGCCAGTCCGTCCAAAAGCCCGCGAACATGGTGAACACCATGCCGAGGACGGCCAGGACGCCCAGTGTCATGAGCAGGGTCCGGACACGCCGGGACGGGCGGCCCACTCTGATCCGCGGCCCTGTCGGGCCTCCGCCGCGGTCCGGCATCTGGAAAGCCAAGGTGCGCACCTCGAAGTTCGCTGTTGATTCGTAAGGCCCGCGTCTTCACGGACCGTCCGTGGCCCCCGTGATCGCGGGCCCCCACCTATGCAACTTACTCACCGTTTACTCGGTTCCCGATTCCGGCCGGGAACGAGGCAGGATTGTGACCATGTCCAACACTCCCATGGCGGCGAGCCCGCTCACCCGGGCCGTACTCGAGATCGACGAGTACGTCTCCGGCCTCGGCTGGGACCAGTCCGCCCGCCTTTTCGCCCTCGTCGACACCGCCCGGCTCCGGGCCGAACAGCCCTCGCTCGCGGACCGGCTCGGTCTGGACGACGCGTCGGAGAACCCCGGCCTCACCCCGATCGAGCAGGACGAAGTTCCAACGGGCAAGCCGCTCGACGAGTTCCTCGCCACCATCGCCTGGCCCGACGCGGTGGCCGGCTGCGCCCTGGCCGTGGAGCGCCTGATGCTGCCGCCGTCCGCGGAGGCCCAGGTTCCGCAGGGTCTGGACGAGGCCGCGCTGACGAAGTGGGTGGCGGACCACCCGGACCGCCAGGAGGTCCGTATGACGGTCGCGGTGCTGCGGGACGGCACCCGTGAGTCGGCCCTGCGCCTGCGTGAGAAGGACTCCCCGACGGAGGTCCTCACCGGATCCGACCTGGTACCGGGTCTGGCGGAGGCACTGGCGGCGACGTTCGAGGAGTAGGCGGCGGCCGCGCCGCCCGGGCCGGTCCTCCGGCCCGGCGGACTACTTACCGCACTTCGGCAGACCGGCGGTGTCGCCGCCGCGGATGTCCTTGAGAGCGCCGAGGGCGTCCTCGATGGTCTTCACCTTGATGAGGGTGAGGCCCTCAGGGGTGTCCTTGGCCGCGGCCTCGCAGTTGTCCGCCGGCGTCAGGAAGTACTGCGCACCCTTGGCGCGCGCGCCCACGGTCTTCATCTCGATGCCGCCGATCGGACCGACCTTGCCCTCGTCGTCGATCGTCCCCGTACCCGCGACGAACTTGCCCCCTGTCAGACTGCCCGGCGTGAGCTTGTCGTAGATGCCGAGCGCGAACATCAGACCGGCGCTCGGCCCGCCGACGTCGGCCAGCTTGATGTCGATGGTGAACGGGAACGTGTGGTCGGTCCCCGCGGATATCCCCACGATGGCCCGCTTCTCGCCGGCGTCGTCCGACGTCGTCGTGGTCATGGTGATGTCCTGTGTCTTCGTCGGCGTCCGCTTCTCCTTCTCCGCGGCGGCCTGCTCCTTGGCGGGCACGATCGTGAAGCGGACGTCCTGGCCCGGCTTGTGTTTCGTGACGAACTTCGCGACGTCGGCCGGCTCCTTCACTACCGTGCCGTCGACGGCCTTGATCACGTCCCCGGCGTGCAGCTTGCCCTCGGCCGGGGATCCCTTGACGACCGTCGAGACGATGACCCACGACTTCACCGGAACGTCGAGTTCCTTCAGCGCGGCGACCTTGGCGCTCTCCTGGGACTGGCTGAACTCCTCGGCGTTCTCCTGCGTGGACTGCTCCTCGGTCTTGCCGTCCGGGTAGAGCGTCTCGTGCGGCACCACCTTGTTGTCGTGCGCGAGCCAGCCGTAGACGGCCTCTACCAGGTTCATCCGGTATTCGGCGCTGGTGACCCGGACCGTCGTCATGTTCAGATGGCCACTCGTCGCATACGTCTTCCGCCCGGAGACCTGGAGCACCGGCTCTCCGTCGTGATCGCCCAGTGTGTTCACCGTCGGCCCCGGGGACATCTCCGAATACGGCACGGGGATGAACACTCCCGCGCACAGGAGCGCGATCAGCATCAGGGTGGAGGCGAGCATCGTCGCGGTGCGGCGTGGCATGACTCGACAGTACGGGACGGTCCTGTCAGCGCACCGTCAGGGCCGCCCGTCCGGGGCGGCCCTGTGGTCTCACACGCTTGTGACCTGCTCTTTTCCCTGGCCTTCAGTGCCCGGCCGGGGCCTTTCCATGGCCTCGCGGAAGCGGGCGTAACCGATGAGTTCCGGGCCGTCGCCACGGGCCTTGCGGGTCCGGTTGGCCCAACTGCCCCAGAGGCCCGCGCCGATCGCAGCCACAAGCGGAATCAGCAACCAGGCGAGCGCCGCCATGCCGACCTCCAACCCCTTGAGCGTCCGCAACTGACTGATCAGCAGATTAACCATCCGCAGTGACAACGCTCACGCCAGGGGTCCGGTTACGCAACCGGAAGGCCGGGTCCCGGATTCACCGGAAAGCAGGGGCCCGGATTCAGCCGGCGCCCACCCACTCCTCGGTGCCGTCGGAGAACTTCTGGTGCTTCCAGATGGGCGCTTCGTGCTTGAGATCGTCGATCAGCTTCCGGCAGGCCTCGAAGGCCTCTCCTCTGTGCGGACACGAGACGGCGACGACCACGGCGAGGTCACCGACCCTGAGATCCCCCACGCGGTGCACGGCCGCCAGCGCCCGCACCGGGAACTCCGCGACGACCTTCTCGGCGATCCGCCTCATCTCGGCCTCCGCACTGGGGTGGCAGGAGTACCCCAGCTCCGCCACGTCGGCGCCCCCGTCGTGGTTCCGCACGGTGCCCACGAAGAGCGCCGTGCCGCCGGCCGCGTCGTCCCCAACGGCCCGGAACACCTCGTCCACGGAAAGTGCCGTGTCCCGGATCCCGATCAGCCTGATCGGATCCTGCGCGGCCTGCTCACCCGGGTGATCGCTCGTGGATGCCATGCCTCCATCGTGCCGTACGCGACCGGCAGCGCGGAACAGAGCTGTCGACCGGCACGCGCGCGTGCGCGTTGGACACTCCTACGAGTCCCGTACGGCGGGGCCGGAGAGGCGGCTCTCCCACAGCGGGACCGGGGAGCCGGGGCCGGCGGGCGGGTCAGATGCGCCGCCGGGCCTTCCGCGCCCGCCGCACCACCGCGGCCGCGCCCAGCAGCGCCACCGTCGCTCCCGCGGCACCCGCGGCCGTCGCGTCCTTGCGGCCCAGTCGCCGCCCGGCCACCGTGTGCCGACCGGAGACCTCCTCCAGGAGCTCCGCCAGCACCTCCTCGTTGGTGTACCGCGGCCGCCACCCCGCGTCGTGCAGCCGGCTGCCGCTGACCACCCAGGGGTACATCGTGTACGCCAGGTCCCCGGCCGGAGACGGCGTGAGCCCGATGCGATGCAGGCGCTGGGCCGCACCCAGCGCGACCGCCGACGGCAGCTCCATCCGCCGGATGCCGCTGAGCTCCTCGACCTCCTCCTGCTCCAGCCACCCGTCGCACCCGACGGTCAGTTCCCCGTCGACCTTCTCCAGGACGGCGTACTCCAGCGCGCTGCACAGGTCCTCGACGTGGCAGAACTGCCACGCGGGCCGCGACCCGGCGACGACGAGCAGCCGGGGAGACTCGAAGTACCTGGTCAGTGCGGTGTCCGTGCCTCCCACCAGGATCGCCGGCCGCACCACGGTGACATTCAGCCCCGGGTGCGCCCGCGGCGCCCTGCGCGCCAGCCGCTCGATCTCCAGCAGGTCGCCGACGCCCGTCGCCTCGGCCGTGGCCCGCAGCTCCGCGTCCTCGGAGAGCGGCAGCTCGTTGTCCGGCAGCGCCCCGTAGACCATCGCCGACGTGCACAGCACGACCCGGTGCACGCCGGCCGCCGCGGCCGCCGTCAGGACGGTCTGTGTCCCCCGCACGTTGTAGGCCGTTCGGGCGGCGGCGTCGGTCTCCAGGTCGAGGTCCAGGGCCAGGTGCACCACCACGTCGGCGCCCCGCAGCTTCTCCGCGATGGCCGGATCCCGTACGTCCAGGATGTGCCACTGCGCCGCGTCGCACTCGCCGCGCCGCTCGTCGATGGCGACGACCTGCTTGACCTCGTCGGACGCGGCGAGCCGCTCGGTGAGCAGGGCGCCGACGCCGTACGCGGCACCGGTGACCGCGACGACGGGTCCGCGCGCCGCAGGGCCCGCGGAACTGGTTGACTGGTTTCGCGCTGCGCGAACCTGCGGATCTGGGGAACTCACCGGGCGTCTCCAGCGGTTGTCTTCAGTACGAGCGCGAGCGACGCGTGCGTACCAGGTGGCATCCATCCTGCCGCAGGCTGTCAGTCGGCGAAGCACCGAGGCCCGATCCGCCCCAGGTGTCTACGCTGGGTGGTGTTGTCGGGCAGCCGTGCCGCCGGAAAGAACCGGCGGCCCTACCAGCCGAGGAATCCCGTGAGTGACACCCCATTCGGATTCGGCCTTCCGCCGGAGGAGCCGGACGACGGCGACGAGGGCAAGAAGAAGGACCAGGAGAGCGGTGGTGGTCAGGGACCGGCCAATCCGTTCGGTTTCGGCGGCCTGCCCGGAGCCGGAGGATTTGGCGGCGGCCCCGGCGGCCCCGGTGCGGACAATCCGTTCGCAGCCATGTTCGGCTCCCTGAACCCCAACGACCTGGGCGCCGCGTTCCAGCAGCTGGGCCAGATGCTCTCCTACGAGGGCGGCCCGGTGAACTGGGACATGGCCAAGCAGATCGCCCGCCAGACGGTCTCCCAGGGCAGTCCTGACGGCACCAAGGACGCCAGCGTCGGCCCCGCCGAGCGCAAGGCCGTCGAGGAGGCCGTCCGCCTCGCCGACCTGTGGCTCGACGACGCCACGTCGCTGCCGTCCGGTGCCGGCTCGGCGGTGGCCTGGAGCCGCGCCGAGTGGGTCGAGGCGACCCTGCCCGCCTGGAAGGAGCTCGTCGACCCGGTCGCCGAGCGTGTCGGCACCGCCATGGGCGACGTGCTGCCGGAGGAGATGCAGGCCATGGCCGGCCCGCTGATCGGCATGATGCGCTCGATGGGCGGCGCCATGTTCGGTACGCAGATCGGGCAGGCCGTCGGCGTGCTCGCCGGCGAGGTCGTCGGTTCGTCCGACATCGGCCTGCCGCTGGGCCCGGCCGGAAAGGCCGCGCTACTGCCGGTGAACATCGAGACGCTCGGCAAGGACCTGAGCGTCCCGCAGGAGGAGGTGCGGCTGTATCTCGCCCTGCGCGAGGCCGCCCACCAGCGTCTCTTCGCGCACGTGCCGTGGCTGCGCTCGCATCTGTTCGGCGCGGTCGACGGGTACGCCCGCGGGATCAAGGTCGACACGGCCAAGCTGGAGGACGTCGTCGGCCAGTTCGACCCGCAGAATCCCGAGCAGCTCCAGGAGGCCCTCCAGCAGGGCATGTTCCAGCCCGAGGACACGCCCGAGCAGAAGGCCGCCCTGGCGCGTCTGGAGACCGCTCTGGCGCTCGTGGAGGGCTGGGTCGACGCGGTGGTCCACGCCGCCGCGAAGCCCCGTCTGTCGTCGGCCGACGCCCTGCGTGAGACGCTGCGCCGCCGCCGCGCCTCGGGCGGCCCGGCCGAGCAGACGTTCGCCACGCTGATCGGCCTGGAGCTGCGCCCGCGCCGCCTGCGTGACGCCTCCCGTCTGTGGGCCTCGCTCACCGACGCGCGCGGTGTCGACGGCCGGGACGCCCTGTGGCACCACCCGGACATGCTGCCGACCGCCACCGACCTGGACGACCCGGACGGCTTCGTGCACCGCGAGCAGATCGACTTCTCCGAGCTGGACAAGATGCTCGGCGAGGCGGCGGACAAGCCCGACCTGAAGAAGCCCGACCTGAAGAAGAAGGACGAGGGCGAGGGCGAGAACAAGGGCGACGACGCCGAGTGAGCCTGTACGACGACGCGGTCCTCGTGCTCAAGGAGTACGAGGACCAGCCAGAGCTGCGCCAGGCCTACCTCGACCATCTGGCCGAACATCAGGACGGCCTGTGGAAAGCCTGCCCCGCGGGCCACATCACGGCGAGCGCCCTGGTGATCGACCCCGAGGCCGGCCGGGTCCTGCTGACCCTGCACAGAAAGCTGCGGATGTGGCTCCAGATGGGCGGCCACTGCGAGCCGGGCGACAGCGCCCTCGCGGCCGCGGCGCTGCGGGAGGCGACGGAGGAGTCCGGCGTCTCGGGCCTCTCGCTGGTGCCGGGTGGCCCGGTGCGCCTGGACCGGCACCCGATCCCGCCGCCGTGCCACTGCCACTTCGACGTCCAGTACGCGGTCCTGGCGCCGCCGGACGCGGCGCACGCGATCAGCGACGAGTCGCTCGACGTGCGCTGGTTCGGGTACGACGAGGTGGCTGAGGTGGCCGACGAGTCGGTCGTCCGCCTGCTGGAGGCGACCCGCGCGAGGCTCGCGGCCTGAGACACGCGTAAGGGGCGACCGCTCGGGCGGCCGCCCCTTACACCTTGTCCGGTCCGTGGTTGCTCAGTTCCAGACGTTGCCCTGGTTCTGCCCGCGCGCTCCCTGCTGGCCCATGCCGTACTGCGCGGCGAGGCCCGAGCCGATCTGGGCGTTCTGCGGCGGCAGCAGTTCGCTGGGCTGGACGAGCGCGAAGCCGGTGCCCATGAAGCTCAGCTCCCAGCCCTCGCCGGTGCTGCCGCGGCGCCGCCACACCCCGGAGGAGTGCGTCTGGGCCTGCATCTGCACCCGCAGGCTCGTCGACCAGGCGACGATCGCGTCGGCGTCGCAGTTGACGTACTTGTCGGGTGTCACCTGCATCAGCAGCGGCATGCCCGAGGTCATCAGGGCGATCTTGCCCCGGCCGGTGATGTTGAGCTGGTACTTCCCGGAGCCGGAGATGCCGTAGAGGCTGTCGACGGCGATGACCTCGTGGTGCAGGGAGGAGTCCATCGCCAGCACATAGCTGCTGTCGACGGTGAGGCCGTCCTGCTCCACCTCCATGACGTGGACGTGCTGCTTGAGGTTGGCGAGGTAGACCGTGCCCTGCCCGTGGCAGCGCATCAGGTCGAGTCCCTCACCTGTGTGCGCACGCGAGCGTGCCTGGTTGTTGCTCTGGTACTCGGCGTCGAACTCGACGAGGCCCTGGTAGGCGACCATGGTGCCCTTGCGGGCCAGGATGTCGTCGTGGCCCTCCAGGGCGACGCGCAGCATCTGCTTGTTCTGCAGACTCCAGCGGTCCTGGGTCTGCTGCTCGTTGTAGGCGAAAATCGGGCTCTGCATGGCGTGTTGCTCCCCCTCAGCCCCGGACCCGGAGGCGGTCGGTGCTGTCCTCGCTGGGCTGGACGACGACGATGCCCTGACCGGAGAAGGCCATCTGGTAGGCCTCGCCGCTGCCGCGGCCGATCAGCGACTGGGCCCGGAAGCTCCGCTTGCCCTTCACCTTGAGGTTCGGGGACCAGGCGACCAGGGCGTCGGGGTCGACGTACGTCTCGTCCTCGCCGCCTCCGCAGTCGACGACGATGGGCTTGCCCCGGGAGGTCAGCGCGACCCAGCCCTGCCCGGAGATCCTGGTGTTCCACAGGCCCTGGCCGGCGAACTTCGCCAGGCCCTTGACCCGCTCGACGCCCCACGAAAGGTGGGCGTCGAAGGCGAGCAGGTTGGTGGCGTTGACCGAGATGCCGTCGCCGTTGAGGTTGATGACGACGACGTTCGCCCCGTAGTCAGCGAGGTAGAGCAGTCCGTCGCCCGAGCACTTCATCAGGGGCGCGCCCTCGCCGGTCATCCAGTCCTTGGCGATCTGGCGCACGGCCGGCGGGTTGGGCTCGTACTGCACGAAGCCCTCGTAGGCGACCATCGACCCCACGCGCGCGAGGAGGTCGTTTCCGGTCTGCATGGCGACCTTCAGCATGTGGTTGCCGTGGTTCTCCATGCGGGCGGTGACGGGTGCGGGGGCGTGGCCCGCGAGCTGCTGTGTCATGACGGGCTCCCTCAGACCTCGTACGGCTGGACGACGATGAAGTTCCCGGGGGCTGCCCGGAACTGGAGGTTGACGCTCTCCCCGCTGTCACCCGGGTAGGCGTTGCGACGCATCCGCACCTGGCTGGAGACGACGACCTGGGCGGCGGCCGACCAGGCGACCACGGCGTTGCAGTCGGCGAACGTGGTGGGCGTGACCGGCAGGACCACGGGCGTGCCGTGGGTCTTCACGACGATCGTGCCGGTGCCCGTGAACTGCATCGTGAACAGCGCGCCCCCGGGGATGCCGTGCCCCTCGATGCGGCGCACCTCGTACTGGAGGCTCTCGTCGAAGGCGAGGACGTTCTCGGCGGAGACGCAGATGCCGTCGCCCTGGAGCTCGATGGGGTGCAGCATCGTGGAGTCCTCGGCGAGGAACACCTGTCCCTGGCCGGTGCAGCGCATCAGCTGCATCTCCTGGCCGGTCGCGTTGCCCACGATCCGGCCGGCGAAGCCGGCGCCCTTGTAACTGAAGTCGACCTTGCCCTGGTAGAGCACCATGCTGCCCTGGCGGGCCAGCACGGGCTGCCCGCCGATGCCGAGGTCGACGCGGACGAGCTTCTTGTTCTGCTGCGTCCAGCGTTGCCCGGTGGGGGTCTCCTTGAACTTCTGGAGCGCGGCGGCGACACCGGGGCCCTGCGGTGCTGCCTGGGGAGTTCCCTGAGGCGCTCCCTGCGGCACTCCGTAGGGGGCCTGCCCGGGCGGCTGCTGGCCGTAGCCCGGGGGCGGTGTGGGCTGGCCGTATCCCGGGGGCGGGGCCGGGGCATGGGGTGCGTGGGGTGCCTGTGCCTGGGGCTGGCCGTAGCCGGGCGGCGGCGGGGCCGTCTGGCCGGGGACCTGGCCGTACGGCGGCGGCTGCTGGCCCGGCTGGCCGTACGGCGCGGGCGCCGGCGCCGGGGGCGGCACCGGGGAGCCGCCGGGCGGGGTGTTCACGGGCGCGACGATGGTCGGGGCGGCGTGCACCTGGGGTGAGGGCGCCGGGGCCGGAGGCGGAGTGGCGCCGGGCGGGGGCGCGAAGCCCTGCACGGCGGGCTGGGCAGCGGGCGCCGGGGCCTGGGGTGCTGCCGGGGCGGGAGCCGGGGCGGGTTCCGGAGTGCCGGGGACGCCGAACGCGGGCGGTGCGAAGCCCGGGGCGGCGGTCTGCGGCTGCTGCGCGGCGGACGCGGGCGGGGCGGGCGTTTCCTCCTCGGCCACCTCGCCGCCGAAGTTCTTCAGCAGCGCGTCGAGACCACCGTCGAAGCCCTGCCCGACGGCGGCGAACCGCCAGACGTCCTTGAGGTAGAAGTCGCCGAGCATCACGGCCCGTTCGGTGGAGAACTCCGAGCCGGTGAAGGAGTAGCGCGCCACCTCCTCGCCGCCCGCGACGATGCGGATGTAGCCGGAGGCGATCTGCGACATCTGGCCGGCGCCGTCGATCGTCGCCGTGAAGGACAGCTTCTGGATCTGCGGCGGGATCCGGTCGAGCGTCACCCGGAAGGACTCCGTGTCGCCCGCCTGGGCGCCCAGGAGCTGAATGGACTCCTCGGGGGACTTCGGCTGGTTGAAGAAGACGAAGTACCGGTCGTCCGAGAGCCGTTCGTCGGCGTCGAGGCCGAAGCAGCTGATGTCGAAGCTCAGCCCGGGGCCGGCGATCTGTACACCTACGTACAGGTCCGTGCCCGCGGTGAGGTCACTGATCCTGGCCTTGTGGCCGCGTTGGAATTCCCTGGCCATGCGTAACGACCGTCCCCCATCCAGAACGTGATTGCGTCGCGCCAGGCTAACGGCAAACTCGGACACCGGACGCAGTCGGTACAGACCCGGTACAGAACCCGTGCCCGGCCGTATCGGCTGCTCTCTCGCGGAAAGCGGTCACTTACCCCGGAGCTCGTGGTGGGTGCTCATCGCGGGTGCACATACCGGCGCCCGGCTCACGGGCACTCAGCCGCAGGACCACGGGGGCGCTCGGCCCGCGGGACGCTCAGCCCGCGGGGCTCTCGCCTCGTGCACCGGGCACATGGGGCAGCCGCTCGGCCGCGACCACGCCTTCGAGGTAGCCCCGGGCCCGCTCCGTCCGCGGATAGGCCTCCAGCAGCGCCCAGAAGCGAGGGCCGTGTCCGGGGACGAGCAGATGGGCGAGTTCGTGGACGAGGACGTAGTCGACGACGTACTCGGGCATGCCCTGCAGACGGTGGGACAGGCGGATGCTGCCCTCGGACGGGGTGCAGGATCCCCATCGGGTGTTCTGGTTGGTCACCCAGCGCACCGAGGCGGGCCGCGCCCGCCCGTCGAAGTACTGGTCCGACAGGCGCCGGGCCCGCTCGGCCAGCTCGGCGTCGCCGAGGGCCCGCTTGCTCTCCTGGGCGGCCAGCTTGTCGAGCATGACGTTCACCCAGCGCTGCTCCTCCGCCTCGGACATCCGGGCGGGGATGAGCACCACGGTGCGATCGCCCTCGCGGTACGCGGAGACCGTTCTGCGTCGGCGGGCGCTCCTGCGGACCTCGATCGCGCTCGCCCCCGAGCCGCTCGGCGGCTGGCTCGTCGTGCTGCGCTGTGGCTTTCCGGCGCGGTGCAGTGGGTCGGCGGGCACGCCCCGACGTTACCCGCTGTACCCGGGGAAGTCCCGGCTCCGAGAGGGTTGGATGGCGATGCCCCCGTCGGCCGCCGGATTTGTACGACGAATACCGGCACCTGTGGACAACTTTCTGCGGTCGGCGACGGGTTTGGGCATGCTGGCTGTTGCCGGCGAAGCGCCGGACAGGCCCGGCCCGGGACCAGGCGGGCCTGTGACCGGGTCGGCGCGCGGCATACGGGGACGATCTATGGCATACGGGGGCCTGTCATGCATCCGATGGTGAAACCCGCGCTCAGGCGCGGCTGGCGCGACCTCAACACCGTGCAGTTCGGGATGACACCGGCGCATGCGATGACGCTCGGCCCGATGGACCTGGCGACGGGCAGCTTCCTTGATCTGCTGAACGGCACACGGGGGATGGAGCTGCTGCGCGAGGAGGGGCGCCGGATGGATCTTCCCGACGGCCATGTCGACGGGCTGGTGCGGCGGCTCGCCCGGGCCGGGCTCCTCGACGACGCGCGGGGCGGCGGGCCGGCCGCCGACGCCCTGCGGCAGAAGAAGGAGGTCCTCGACCGGCTGCGTCCCGACCTCGCTTCCCTGTCCCTGACCACCTCGGCACCGGGTGACGCGATGCGGCAACTGGTCGCCCGGCGCTCACAGCGTGTACAGGTGCGGGGCGCGGGCCGGGTCGGTGCCGTGCTGGCGTCGCTGCTGTCGGGGGCGGGCGTGGGCGAGGTCGACGTGCGCGACGGCGGTCGTGTGGAACCGTGGGATGTCGCGCCGGGCGGGCTTCCCGCGGAGGCCGTCGGCGACCGCAGGGACGAGTCGGCCCGCCGGGCCGTGCGCCGGGCGGCCCCGGACCGGCCGCCGCGCTGCGGGGCGGACCGGACCTCCCCGGAGGAAGGCGACCCGGGCTTCTCGCTGGTGATCGTCGCCCCGCGCGACGATGTCGCCGTGCACGCGCCCGACCCGTCGGCCGCCGAACCCCTGATGTCCTCCGGGACACCCCATCTGTACGCCGGGGTCGTGGAGGGGACCGGGGTGGTCGGCCCCCTGGTCCTGCCCGGGGAGACGGGCTGCGCGGGGTGTCTGCACGAAAACCGCACGGACCGGGACCCGACCTGGCCTCGTCTGGTCGCCCAGTGGCGCTCCGGCAGACAGCGACAGGTGCGGCCCTGCGACCTGACGCTGGCCACTACGGTGGCCGGACTGGCCGCCGCCCACGCGCTCGCCGTGCTGGACGGCCGGGTGCCGTCGAGCGCCGGGGCGCGCTGGGAGGTCTCCGTGCCCGGTCTCCACTGGCATGCGCGGCCGGTCCGGGCGCATCCGGCATGCCCGTGCGGGGCGGCGGAGAGAGGAAAGGGGGAGCACCCCTCGGAGGATGGGGAGTCACACGAGACAATGGCGGTGCAACGGCCGTCGGCGCAGTGCCCTAAGGCAGCGGCGAAGCGGCCGGCTGGGACTTGGAGGGCGCATGTCTGATCTTCCCCGGAAGGCGGTCACCCGGACCGCCAAGCTCGCCGCGCTCCCGCTCGGCATCGCCGGGCGGGCGACCTGGGGATTCGGCAAGCGAATCGTCGGCGAGTCCGCGGAGCTCGTCGGCCGCGAACTCCAACAGCGCACGGCCGACCAGCTGTTCAAGGTGCTCGGCGAGCTCAAGGGCGGCGCGATGAAGTTCGGCCAGGCCCTGTCCGTCTTCGAGTCCGCGCTGCCCGAGGAGGTGGCCGGCCCCTACCGGGCCGCGCTGACCAAGCTCCAGGAGGCGGCGCCGCCGATGCCGACGCGCACCGTGCACGCGGTGCTCGAGGAGCGGCTGGGCGAGGGCTGGCACGAGTTGTTCCTGGAGTTCGAGGACAAGCCCGCCGCGGCGGCCTCGATCGGCCAGGTGCACCGCGGGGTGTGGCATGACGGCCGCGAGGTGGCGGTCAAGGTGCAGTACCCGGGCGCCGGCGAGGCCCTGCTGTCCGATCTGAACCAGCTGAGCCGCTTCTCCCGCCTGCTCGGCCCGCTGATCCCCGGCATGGACATCAAGCCGCTGATCACGGAACTGAAGGACCGCGTCTCGGAGGAGCTGGACTACGGCCTGGAGGCCCAGGCCCAGCAGGCCCACGCGGAGGAGTTCGCGGACGACCCGGACGTGATCGTGCCGCAGGTGGTGCATCAGTCCGACCAGGTCCTGATCACGGAGTGGATCGACGGCATCCCGCTGTCGGAGATCATCTCTGACGGCACCCAGGAGCAGCGCGACCGGGCCGGGCAGCTCCTGGCCCGCTTCCTGTTCTCCGGCCCCGCCCGCACCGGTCTGCTGCACGCCGATCCGCACCCGGGCAACTTCCGGTTGCTGCCCGGCGGCCCGGACGGTGAGGACGACTGGCGCCTGGGCGTCCTGGACTTCGGCACGGTCGACCGTCTCCCGGGTGGTCTGCCGGCGACCATCGGCGAGTCCCTGCGGATGACACTCGACGGGGAGGCCGAGGCGGTCTACGAGCTCCTGTGTGCGGAGGGGTTCGTGAAGGAGACCATAGAGCTGGATCCCGACGCCGTCCTGGACTATCTGCTGCCGATCATCGAACCGGCCGAGGTCGAGGAGTTCACGTTCACGCGCGGCTGGATGCGCAGCCAGGCGGCCCGCATCGCGGACCCGCGCTCCCCCGCCTACCAGCTGGGCAAGCAGCTCAATCTGCCACCGTCGTATCTGCTGATCCACCGGGTGACCCTGAGCACGATCGGCGTGCTGTGCCAGTTGGGGGCGACGGTGCGGCTGCGCGAGGAGTTGGAGGAGTGGCTGCCGGGATTCATCCTGGACGACCCGGCGGACTGCGAGGAGTCGGTGGCGGAGGCATGAGCCTCAGCGGGCACCCCGGGTGACCGACTGCCCGCGCCTCACCACCAGTCCGAGTCCAGGCGCCCCTCGATGGACCTGAGGTTCTCCCGCGAGCAGGTCTCGCAGAAGTAGCGGCGGGCGCCGTTCTCTACGGAGCAGGTCCAGGTCAGTGGTGGACCATCGGCCGGAGTGCCGGCCGACGTGCCGCAGCGGTCGCACATGAGCGGCTGGGGCTGCGCTGCGGAGCTGTCGTCACCGCCTCCGGGAGGACTCGTCACCCGGCGACGATATCGCCGTGCCCGACGGTTCGCGGGGCACAACGCACCGCGGGGGCCGGTCCGTTCGGCACGGACCGGCCCCCGTGGGGAGAGCTCGGCCTCCCGGGCTCGGGAGGCCACCGCTTCAGGTGAGGTCGGTTACTGCATGACCGCCATGGCGAGCGCCCGGCGGGCACGCCGTGAGGCACGCTCCGCCCTGCGCTGCATCCGGCGGGCGGTCGCCAGGCGCACGGCCGGGCGTTCCCGCTCCGCCTCTTGCAGTCGCTCGTGCATATGCGCACGAGCCATGGCTTCTGGGATGAGTTGCATCTCTCGGGTCCTGTTCTGACGCGAGTCCTTCGCGCCGGTGGTGGTGAAGTCTTGGGTCGCGGAGCCTGCGGGCTCGTCAGTGGACGGCTTCATCGGGGCCTGCTTCTGGGGGTCGTTCGTGAGGGGGCGGTCGATCGTTCCTGCGGTGTTCATGCTGTGACCGGGTTCTTGCGCGGGCGGCCACGCGGCCGCTTCCGGGCGACGACGACACCCTGCACGAACAGCTCGCCACCCCAGACGCCCCAGGGCTCACGCCGCTCCTTCGCGCCGGCGAGGCAGGCCTCGACCAACGGGCAGGTGCGGCAGAGGGACTTGGCGTACTCGACGTCCGCGGGCGACTCGGCGAAGAAGACCTCCGGGTCGTAGGAACGGCACGGGACGGGCACGCCGAGGTTCTCGATGGCGTCGTCGAGCGCGGTGAGCGCGGTGAGCGGGGTCAAGGCGGAGTCCTCCGTGGAGCCGGGCTTGGGGATCGTTTCGGAAGGCGGTACGGACGGGGCGTGCGCTTCGAGTTGCACGGTTCGTCTTCCTCGTCTGGTCGTTCCGGCCTGTTGGCCGGGGGGCGGCTGGTACCGGGTTCTTTTCTTGTCCCGAGGCTCCTTCGGTCCGTCGTCCCTGTTCAGGGACAAACAGAAGGGCCGCGGATCCCGGATGGGGTTCCGCGGCCCTGAAGGCGCCGGCCTGATCGACGATCAGGCTGGATCACTCCAGGGTTCTGGCCCACGGAAGGCCCACATCTGGTGGTGCTGCGTCGTCTGCTTCCGGAATCCGGCACCGGTCGCCGTAAAGGCATAGGCCTGTGCCTGTGCCACTACTGCCGCTTCCAGTGCCTCGGTCGGTCGCTCATTGCGCTCACGGACGGGAAGGCCCGCGGGAGCAACGGAGGAGGACGCCGGACGCGCGGCACGAATGCCGGACAGACCGGTGCCCAGGTTCGAAACGCCGAGCATGCACGCGGAGACGGCCGAGCGATCGGTCATTTTCACGATGCTGACGGAGCTGGTGTTGATGCTGATCACTGGACTCGCCTCCTCTCGGCGTCTCGGGGGACTGGGTGAACCAGTCCTGCGGATATGCAAGTACAACACGAAATCAGGGCCTCCGAGAAGGCCGCTGCTCTCGTGCCTAAGAACCTATGGGGATTGCTGGGGCATGCGCAAACTATTTTTTCGACGAGTTCGCGTCAGCCCTGATCTGTATCCCCTCCGGCGTACTGGCCTGCGCAGATGGCCAGTACGTCGGCTCCGTAGCGCTTGAGCTTGCGCATCCCCACGCCCGGGATGCGCGCCAGCTCGTGCTCGTCGTCCGGCGCGGTCTCGGCAATGGCCATCAGGGTCCTGTCGGTGAAGACGCAAAAGGCGGGCTGACCACTGCGTCGCGCCTGGTCGGCTCGCCACTCTCGCAGCTGCTCGTAGAGGCCCTCGTTCATGTCGGAGGGGCAGTCGTCGCAGCGCATCAGTTTCATCTCGCCCGCGTCGGTCAGCGTGCGGCCGCAGACTCGGCAGCGGGCGGGCGTTCGCTGAACTCGCCTCGGGGCGGAACCCCTGGTTCCGGGAATTCCGCGCTCGATGCCGCCCGTACTGCCGGCGGCGGAACGGGCGGTGGTGGCCGTCGAACCAGGGCGCAGCCCGTCGAGGAAACGGCTGGGGCGGCGGTTGGGGCGGCCTCCGGGGGAACGGGACAGGGCCCAGGAGACATGGAGGCGTTCCCGCGCGCGCGTGACGCCGACGTACAGGAGGCGGCGCTCCTCCTCGATCTGTTCGTCGGTCTTGGCGTAGGTGATCGGCATCATGCCCTCGGCGACGCCGACCAGGAAGACGACGTCCCATTCCAGGCCCTTGGCCGAGTGCAGGGAGGCGAGGGTGACGCCCTGCACGGTGGGGGCGTGCTGGGCGTTCGCCCGTTCGTCCAGTTCGGCGACGAGGTCCGCGAGGGTGGCGCCGGGTTTGGCGGCGGCGAAGTCCTGGGCGAGGTTCACCAGGGCGGCCAGGGACTCCCAGCGTTCCCTCACGGCGCCGGAGCCGGCCGGTGGCCGTGGTGTCCAGCCCTCCCCCGACAGTACGGCGCGCACCTGGGAGGGCAGGTCGACGGCGTCGTCCAGAAGGGAGTCGTTGCCGCCGAAGCGGGCCGCGCCGCGCAGGGCGACGCCGGCCTTGCGCACCTCCGGGCGGTCGAAGAACCGCTCGGCGCCGCGCAACTGGTAGGGCGCTCCGGCGTCGGCGAGGGCCTGCTCGTAGGTCTCGGACTGCGCGTTCGTCCGGAACAGGACGGCGATCTCGGCGGCCGGGACCCCCGCGTCGATGAGTTCGCGGATGCGCCGGGCCGCGCCCTCGGCCTCGGCGGGCTCGTCCGTGTACTCACTGAAGACCGGCTCGGGCCCCGGGGCGCGCTGGGAGACGAGCTCCAGGCGGTGGTCGGCGGCGCGGCCCTTCGCCTGGGCGAGCAGTCCGTTGGCGAGGTGGACGACCTGGGGGGTGGAGCGGTAGTCGCGGACCAGCTTGACGACCGTGGCACCGGGGTGGCGGCTGCGGAAGTCGAGCAGATGATCCGGTGTCGCTCCCGTGAAGGAGTAGATCGTCTGGCTGGCGTCGCCGACGACGCACAGGCTGTCCCGGTCGCCCAGCCACAGTTCCAGCAGGCGCTGCTGGAGGGGGCTGACGTCCTGGTACTCGTCGACCACGAAGTGCTGGTACTGGGCGCGGACCTGCTCGGCGATGTCGTGCCGGTCCTGGAGGACGGCCACGGTCAGCAGCAGCACGTCCTCGAAGTCGATGAGGGAGCGCTCGCGTTTGACGTCCTCGTAGGCGGCGTAGAGCTGGGCGATCTCGGCGGGGTCGCGGGGGGTCTCGCGGCCGGCCTTGGCGGCGGCGGGCGCGTAGTCGGCGGGGACGGTCTGGGTGACCTTGGACCATTCGATCTCGGCGGTGACGTCCCGCAGCTCGCCCCGGTCGAGCCGGATGCGGCAGGCGGCGGCCGCGTCGGCGACGAGCTGGACCTTGCGGTCGACGAGCCGGGGCATGGAGCCGCCGATCGCTTTCGGCCAGAAGTACTGGAGCTGGCGCAGTGCCGCCGAGTGGAACGTGCGTGCCTGGACGCCGGCGGCGCCGAGCTGACGCAGCCGGCCCCGCATCTCCCCGGCGGCGCGGTTGGTGAACGTGACGGCGAGCACGCTGGAGGGCTGGAGGAGGCCGGCGCGCACTCCGTAGGCGATGCGGTGGGTGATCGCCCGGGTCTTGCCCGTGCCCGCGCCCGCCAGGACGCACACCGGACCGTGCAGGGCGGTGGCCACCTCGCGCTGCTCGGGGTCGAGCCCTTCGAGGACCGCGTCGGGGGTGTCCGGTACCTGCGGGAACAGGGTGGAGTGCGTTGCTGCTGTCACATGGCCATGCTGCCAGGTCGCGCGAAACGGCTGTGCCGGTTGCCCACAGGCGGGCACTGATAGTCGTACGAATGCGGCAGGCGTCACGTCCGACGGGGTGCGGGCCGCGGGAATGGTGGCCCCTGCGCGTACGTTCCACCTCTGCGAACCCCCCGCCCCCGAGCCACCGAAGGAGCACGAGAGACATGCCGGGCACTGTGACGATGTACAGCACCACGTGGTGCGGCTACTGCCGTCGGCTGAAGAGCCAGATGGACCGCGAGGGCATCGCGTACACCGAGATCAACATCGAGCAGGACCCGGAGTCCGCCGCGTTCGTGGAGAAGGCGAATGGCGGAAACCAGACGGTGCCCACCGTTCTGTTCCCGGACGGCTCCACCCTCACCAACCCGTCGCTGGCTCAGGTGAAGCAGAAGATCGGCGCCTAGTCGCCGTGCGGTTGTGCCGGGAAGGCGGTTCCTGAGGCGCCTCAGGGCCCGCCTTCCCGTGTTCCCCTGGTTTGTCCCACACCAGGACGTAACGCCACAGCAGCGTCCGGCGGAAGGCGCAGCCGGGCAGCAACCGGCGGGCCGCCTGCCGGATCTCCCCCCAGGACATGTGCACGTCTTCCATGTGCATCCCGGCCGGGCCCCGCTTGCCGCCGTTCCGCCGGGCGTGCCACTGGCTCGCCGGCACGCCGCAGGCGCTGATGATCCAGTCCAGGGCCGTCCGGTTGGCGGCCATGCCGACGATCACCAGACGGCCGCCGGGTGCGGTGAGCCGGGCGAGGCGGGTGACCGCCTCCTCGAACGGCGCGTGATGGACCACGGCGACCGCGCTGACGAAGTCGTACGCGCCCTCGGGCAGGGACCCGTCGGCGAGGAAGTCCGTCTCCAGGTACATGATGTCGCCGGGCGCATGCGCGTGCTCGCGGGCGAGTTCGATCATCTCCGGCGAGCGGTCCACGCCCGTGACGGATGCCGCGCGTGCCGCGAGCTCGCGGGCGAGCAGACCGTCGCCGCAGCCCGCGTCGAGTGCCTTGCGGCAGCGGTCCGGGACGGCGTCGAGCACGTAGGGGTGGTGGTGGACGTTGTGGTTCCAGTAGGGGGCGGACACTCGGGCGTCCCCGTCAGGCGACGCTTCTCGTCGGCAGCGGCTTGCCGTACCAGAGCTCTATCAGGCGGGCCGCGATCGAGATGCCGTACGGCGGGAGCACCTCGCCGGACTCGAAGGCGGCACGCAGCTCGTCGCGGGAGAACCAGCGGGCCTCGTGGATCTCGTCCCCGTCGACGTCGATCTCGGTCGAGGTGGCGCGGGCCAGGAAGCCCAGCATGAGGCTGGACGGGAAGGGCCAGGGCTGGCTGGCGACGTACTCGACCTGGCCGACAGTGATGCCGACCTCCTCGTGGACCTCGCGGCGCACCGACTGCTCGATGGACTCGCCAGGCTCGACGAATCCGGCGAGCGTCGAGAAGCGGCCTTCGGGCCAGTGCACCTGGCGGCCGAGCAGGATGCGGTCGTCCTCGTCGGTCACGGCCATGATCACGGCCGGGTCCGTACGCGGGTAGTGCTCCGCGCCGCAGGCCTGGCAGCGGCGGATGTGACCGGCCGCGGCGATGACGGTGCGCTCGCCGCAGCGGGAGCAGAACCGGTGGGTGCGCTGCCAGTTCTCCAGGCCGACCGCGTGCACCATCAGGCCCACGTCCCGGGCCGACAGGAGCAGGCCCGCCTCGCGCAGCCCCGCGGGCCGCGCGGACTGGTCCATGCGCCCGGGCAGCGAGTCCTTCTGGAGGGCGAAGTAGCTGACGCCGTCCTCGTCGATGCCGAGGAAGTAGCGGTGGGCCTCGGTGAGGGGGGCCTCGAAGGAGGGTGTCATGACGAGTTCGGTGCGCCCGTCCGCCGTCTCGTCGATGAGGACCTGGCCGCCGGAGACCACGAAACAGCGCGTGGAGGGGTGGCTCCACGCCGCCGCGAGCCAGGCCTCGTCGAGCCGGTGGTGCGCGGCCCGGTCGATGCCGCTCGGTGCGGTGAGCGAGATGGGTCGGTCGGCGTTCTGGTCGGTCCAGGTGGTCACGGGTGCTTCCAACTCCCCGGTGGGACTGTCGGGTTCGGCGGGCTGATCAGCGGGACGTACGGCGGGAGGCGACCGGGCCCGGCGGTGGTGTGCGGGGCGGGGCGGTACGGGGCAGCCCTCCCAGTGTGCCCCGCGCGCCCGGCCGGTCCGGAGGGCACGGGACGCTCAGGGCGCATGGCGCCAGTGCTCGGCGAGGTCGCCCCACAGGTAGGCGGTGGTCTCGACGCCCTTGAGGAGCAGGTCGAGTTCCACTTTCTCGTTCGGGGCGTGCCAGCCGTCGGACGGGACGGAGATGCCGAGGAAGAGCACCGGAGCGCCGAGCACGTCCTGGAGGTCCGCCGCGGGTCCGGAGCCGCCCTCGCGCGTGAAGCGGACCGGCTTGCCGAAGGCCCGGCCCATGGCGCGGGCTACCGACTTCAGGGCCGGGTGGTCCAGCGGCGTCAGGCACGGGCGCGTCGCCCCGCTGAAGGTGATCTCGCAGCGGATCCCGGCGGGCACCTGCTGCTCGGCCCAGGCGCGGACGGCCTTCTCCACCTGGGCGGGGTCCTGGCCCGCCACCAGCCGGAAGGACAGCTTCACCATGGCGGAGGACGGCACGACGGTCTTGCTGCCGGGGCCCTGGTAGCCGCCGCCGATGCCGTTGACCTCCGCGGTGGGGCGGGCCCAGACGCGCTCCAGGGTCGTGTACCCGGCCTCTCCCTGGGTGGCGTACGACTTGGCCGCGCGCAGCCACTGGCGCTCGTCGAAGGGCAGTTCGGCGAAGAGTTCCCGTTCGCGGTCGGTGAGTTCGACCACCCCGTCGTAGAAGCCGGGGATCGCCACGCGCGCGTGCTCGTCGTGCAGGGCGGCGACGAGGCGGGCGGCGACTGTCGCCGGGTTGGGCACCGCGCCGCCGAAGGAGCCGGAGTGGATGTCCTGGTCGGGGCCGTGCAGCCGTATCTCGCACTCGGCGAGGCCGCGCATGCCGGTGCACACCGTGGGGGTGTCCTCGGACCACATGCCGGTGTCGGAGACGATCACCGCGTCGGCGGCGAGCCGCTCGGCGTGCTGTTCGACAAGGTCCCGGAAGTGCGGCGAGCCGGACTCCTCCTCGCCCTCGATCAGCAGCTTCAGGTGCACCGCCGGGGTGGTGCGGCCCGTGGCGGCGAGGTGGGCGCGCACGCCGAGGGTGTGGAAGAACACCTGGCCCTTGTCGTCGGCCGCCCCGCGCGCGTAGAGGCGGTTGTCCCGGACGACCGGCTCGAAGGGCTCGCTGTCCCAGCCGTCCTCCCGGGCGGCGGGCTGCACGTCGTGATGGCCGTAGACCAGCACCGTGGGCGCCTGCGGGTCGGCACAGGGCCACTCGGCGAAGACGGCGGGCGCGCCCGGGGTCTGCCAGACCTCGGCCGTCGGGAACCCGGTCTCCTTCAGCTTGGCGGCGAGCCAGTCGGCGCTGCGTCGCACGTCGGGCGCGTGGTCCGGCTGAGCCGACACCGAGGGGATGCGCAGCCACTCGGCGAGGTCGTCGAGGAAGGCGGCGCGATGCTGCTCGATGTACGTACGGACGACACTGTCCGGGGTCTGGCTCATGGTCACGAGCCTATCGGCCCGCACGGACCTCCTCGGAGTGCGGTTCCTCACCGGACGGCTCCCCGAGCAGCAGCCGCTCCAGCGCGGCCCGTCCCGGCAGGTCACCCGGCCGTACGACCTCGCCGCTGCGCACGTACAGGAACGCGGCCGTGACCGACTCCAGGGGGACGCCCTGCTGCTCGGCCCAGGCGAGGCGGTAGACGGCCAGCTGGAGCGGGTCGGCGGTGCGGGTGCGGTTCGTCTTCCAGTCGACGATCTCGTAGGTCGTCTCCTGGCCGTCGCCCTCCTTGTAGACGGCGTCGATGCGGCCCCGGACGACGCGGCCTGCGATCTCGAGCTGGAAGGGGGCCTCCACCCGGTAGGGCGTGCGGTGCGCGTACCCGGTGCGCTCGAAGGCCTCCTTGAGGGCTTCCAGGTCCTGTTCGTCGGCGATCTCGGCGTCGCTGCCGGGCAGTTCCCCGGGCTCCAGGAACGGCAGCGTCAGCGCTTCGAAGCGGGCCTCGACCCACGCGTGGAAGCGCGTGCCGCGGCGGGCGGCGGGCTGGGGCGGGCGGGGCATGGGGCGGGCCAGTTCCTGCGCGAAGCCGTCCGGATCGGCGGCCAGGCGCAGCAGCTGGGACGCGGTGAGCGACGCGGGCAGGGGGACCTCGGTGACGCTGTCGCGGGCGCGCAGGAGTTCTCCGGTGAGGGCGTCGAGGTCACGGTCCCAGGAGGCGACGGTGCGGGCTTCCTCGGGGGTGAGGCGGGAGTGTTCCGGCGTCGTCGGGTGTGGGCGCGCAGCGGGGAGTTCCGGTGAGGTCGCCTGGTGCGGGACGGTGGGGCGGGTCCCCGGCCGCTCGACCCGGTCGGCGGGCCGCTCATCCCGGCCCGCCGGCCACTGCTTCCGGTCAGTCGGCCACTCCTCTCGGCCGACCGGCTTCTCACGGTCGGCCGGCCGCTCCTCCCTGCCGGCCGGGGCTTCCGCGACGGCGTCGTCCTCGAAGGGGTCGTCGTCGAACGGGTCCGGTTCGTCGTACGGAGGCTCGTCGTCCTCGGGTGGCGGCGGCCACTCCGGGTCGTCGATCCTGTCCGGGTCGTGCGCGGCCGCGGGGTGCCCGTCGTCGTGGGACGCCAGGTCATCCAGGTGTGCCAGGACGGTCGCGGCGGCCGCGCGGCGGCGGGCCAGGGCCGTCTCGTCCAGGGGCAGGGGCCACACCCGGTCGGCGGTGTCCTGGTGCAGGGCCGGGTTCTCCTCGTCCTCGGCGGGTTCGTCCGCCCAGGCCTCGATCTCGCCGTAGCCGGCCGCGCAGTGGTCGTGGAGGGCGTGGAGGAACGCGGACGGTCCGCGGCGCTTCTTCTGCGTGGGCCCCCACCAGTGGCCGGAGCCGAGGAGCAGCGAGCGGGGGCGGGTGAAGGTGACGTAGCCGAGGCGGAGTTCCTCGGTGTGCTGATGGTCCTTCATGGCCTCGTGGAAGGCTCTCAGGCCCCTTGCGTCCCAGGACTCCACGTCGGGAAGGGTGTCGGCGTCGCCGCGCAGCCGGTGCGGCAGGACCTTGCCCTGGGAGGTCCACTTCTCGCGGCCCTGGCTGCTGGGGAAGGTGCCGGTGACCAGCCCGGGGACGACCACGACGTCCCACTCCAGGCCCTTGGACTTGTGGGCGGTGAGCACCTTGACGGTGTTCTCGCCGCCGGGGAGGGCGTTGTCGAGGCCCTTCTCGTACTGGGCGGCGGTGCGCAGGAAGCCGAGGAAGGCGAGCAGGGTGGCCTCGTTGTCGCCGGCGGCGAAGGAGGCGGCGACGTCGAGGAAGTTGGACAGGGTCTCGCGGCGGCGCGCGGCCAGGGCGTGCGGCGACGCCGACAGCTCGACCTCCAGGCCGGTGACGGCGAGGACGCGGTGCAGGACGTCCATCAGCGGGTCGGCCAGGGAGCGGCGCAGCTCGCGCAGTTCGGTGGCCAGGCGGGCGAAGCGCACGCGCGCGTCGGGCGAGAAGGGCAATCTGTCGTCGTCCCCGTGGCCGTCCAGCGGCGTCTCCAGGAACGTGTCGAGCGCGTCGGCGAGCGAGATCACCTCGGCCGGGTCGACTCCCTCGACGGCCTCGGCGAGCCGGCGGTCCGGGTCGTCGTCGCCCTCCACGCGCGCGTGGGACACGAGGAGCCGGGCGCGCCGCCCCAGCAAAGCGAGGTCGCGCGGGCCGATGCGCCAGCGCGGGCCGGTCAGCAGCCGGACCAGGGAGGCGTTGGCGCCGGGGTCCTGGAGGACCTCGCAGACGGCGACGAGGTCGGCGATCTCGGGCAGGTGCAGCAGCCCGGACAGGCCGACGACTTCGACCGGGATGTCCCGGGCGACCAGGGCACCCTGGATCTCGGCGAAATCGGTCGCCGTACGGCACAGCACGGCGATCTCGCCGGGTGCCGTCCCGGTCCGTACGAGGTGGGCGACGGAATCGGCGGCCCAGTCGATCTCCTCGGCGTGGGTGCGCAGCAGGGCGCAGCGGACCATGCCGTCGCGTTCGGCGCCGGGGGCCGGGCGGAGGGCCTCCACGCCCGCGTGCAGGGCGCGCAGGGGCTCCGCGAGGCCGTTCGCCAGGTCGAGGAGACGGCCGCCGCTGCGGCGGTTCTCGCTGAGCGCCTGCCGGGTCGCGGGGCGGCCGTCGGCGTGGGCGAAGTGCTCGGGGAAGTCGTCGAGGTTGGCGACGGAGGCGCCGCGCCAGCCGTAGATGGCCTGGCACGGGTCACCGACGGCGGTGACGGGGTGGCCGGTGCCCTCGCCGAACAGGCCGGCCAGGAGGACGCGTTGGGCGACCGACGTGTCCTGGTACTCGTCGAGCAGGACCACCCGGAACTCGTCGCGCAGGGCGCGCCCCACGTCGGGGATCTTCGCGAGCCGGGCCGACAGGGCGATCTGGTCGCCGAAGTCGAGCAGGTCCCGCTCGCGCTTGGCGGCCCGGTAGCGGGTGACCAGTTCGGCCAGTTCCCGGCGGGCGGCGGCCGCTTCGGGCACCTTGCGCAGATCGGCGTTGGTGAGCTTGGCGCCGCGCAGGGTCAGCAGCAGTTCGGCGTCGTACGCGCGCAGCGCCTCCGGGCGGACGAGGTGCTCGGAGAGCTCTGCGTCGAGGGCCAGGAGGTCGCCGACCAGGTCCGGGAAGGAACGGGTCAGGGCCGGGTAGGTCCCCGGGGCCTCGCGCAGCACGCGCGCGGCGAGCTGGAAGCGGGTCGCGTCGGCGAGCAGCCGGGACGTCGGCTCCAGGCCGATGCGCAGGCCGTGGTCGGCGAGCAGCCGGCCCGCGAAGGCGTGGTACGTGGAGATCACCGGCTCGCCCGGCGGGTTGTCCGGGTCGATGGCGTCCGGGTCGGTGACACCGGCCCGGACGAGCGCCTTGCGAACACGCTCGGCGAGTTCGGCGGCGGCCTTGTTGGTGAAGGTGAGACCGAGCACCTGCTCGGGTGCGACCTGGCCGGTGCCGACCAGCCACACCACGCGGGCCGCCATCACCGTCGTCTTGCCCGAGCCGGCTCCGGCGACGATCACCTGCGGGGCGGGCGGCGCGGTGATGCAGGCCGTCTGCTCAGGGGTGAACGGGATGCCGAGGAGCTCCTTGAGCTGCTCGGGATCAGTGATACGGGCGGGCACGTCACAGAGGCTAGCGGCGGCCACTGACAGTGGCGGCCGGATCGGCTGCCGGGGCGGAAGATGCGCAGGTCAGCACAGGTGGTGCGATAGCTCACTCCACGACATGGCGGCCCTCCTGCCGCGCGCTGCACGAGGCCCGGAACGCGCAGTGCGTGCAGTGCTGGCCGGCGGTCGGCGTGAAGCGTTCGTCGAGGACCTTGCCCGCCGCGGTGGCCAGCAGATCACCGACCCACTCCCCCTCCAGCGGCTCCTGGGCCTGCACCTTGGGCAGGGTCTCGCCGCCGTCGCGCTGGGCGGCGCCCTGGCGCAGATGGACGAGTTCCGCGCCGCCCGGCTCGGGGCGCACCCCGTCGAAGACGTCGTCGACGGCGCCCTCGCGGACGGCCAGCTGGTAGACGGCGAGCTGCGGGTGGCGCTCCACCTCCTTGCCGGTGGGCGCCTGTTTGCCGGTCTTGAAGTCGACGACGTAGGCACGGCCCTCACCGTCCGCCTCCACGCGGTCCATCTGGCCGCGGATGCGCACCTGGTAGTCGCCGGCTTCCAGGGTGACGTCGAAGTCGTGCTCGCTGGCCACCGGGGTACGGCCGGTGCGGTCCATGACGTGCCACTTCAGGAACCGTTCGAGCGCCACGCGCGCGTTGTCCTTCTCCTGGTCCGACTTCCACGGCGCGTCGAAGGCCAGGGCGTTCCACACGGAGTCGAGCCGTTCCATGAGGACGGAGAGGTCGGCCGGGCTGTGCCCGGAGGCGACCTCGTCGGCGAGGACGTGCACCACGTTGCCGAAGCCCTGGGCGGCGGTCGCGGGCGCGTCGGCCTTCACCTCGCGGCCCAGGAACCATTGCAGGGCGCAGGTGTTGGCGAGCTGGTCGAGGGCGCTGCCGGAGAGCACGACGGGCTGGTCGCGGTCGCGCAGCGGCACCTTGGACTCGGTCGGCTCGACCATGCCCCACCAGCGATAGGGGTGCGCGGACGGCACCAAGGGGCGGCCGTCCTCGTCGGCGAGGGCGGCGAGCCGGGCGAGGCGGCGGGCGGCGGCTTCCCGGAGGGCGTCGGAGACACGCGGGTCGACCGTGGTGGCGCGCAGTTCGGCGACGAGTGCCGCGACGGACAGCGGGCGGCGCGGGCGCCCCGTGACGTCCTTGGGTTCGACGCCGAGTTCGGTCAGGAAGCGGGAGGGCTGGTCGCCGTCGTCCGCCGGGGCCTTGACGGCGGTCACGACGAGCCGTTCACGCGCGCGCGTGGCGGCCACGTAGAACAGGCGGCGCTCCTCGGCGAGCAGCGCGCCGGGGGTGAGGGGTTCGGCGAGACCGTCGCGACCGATGCGGTCGGCCTCCAGCAGGGAGCCTCGGCGGCGCAGATCGGGCCACAAGCCCTCCTGGACGCCCGCGACGACCACGAGGCGCCATTCCAGGCCCTTGGAGCGGTGCGCGGTCATCAGGCGGACCGCGTCGGGGCGTACGGCGCGGCGCGTGAGGGTGTCGGCGGCGATGTCCTCGGCCTCGATCTCCTCCAGGAAGTTGAGGGCGCCCCGGCCGCCGGTGCGCTCCTCGGCACGGGCCGCGGTCGCGAACAGCGCGCAGACGGCGTCCAGATCGCGGTCCGCGTTGCGCCCGGCCGCGCCGCCCCGGCGTGCGGCCCGCTCCAGCCGCGCGGGCCACGGCGTGCCCTCCCACAGGTCCCACAGCGCCTCCTCGGCCGTGCCGCCGCCCGCCAGCCGCTCACGGGCCTTGCGCAGCAGCGCGCCGAGGCGCTGGGCGCCCCGCGCGTACGTGGGGTCGTGCACGGCGAGGCGTTCCGGCTCGGCGAGCGCCTGCGCGAGCAGTACGTCGGAGGGCGGCGGCAGCGGGTTGCCGGCCGCCCGCTCCTCGTCGCGCAGGGCCCGGCCGAGGCGGCGCAGGTCGGCGGCGTCCATGCTCGCGAGCGGGGAGGTGAGGAGGGTGAGGGCGGTCTCGGTGTCGAGCCACGGACTCACCTCGGGTTGCCCGGAAGCCGCCTCTCCGTCGGCCGCCTCGGGTTGCCCGGGAGCCACTTCTCCGTCGGCCGCCTCGGACCCCCCCGAAGCCGCCTCCCCATCGGTGTCCGAGGCCTCCGCCGCGGCCACCGCCCGCAGCGCCGTCAGCAGCGGTGCCACCGCCGGTTCGTGACGCAGGGGCACGTCGTCACCGTCGACGTCCACGGGGACGCCGGCCGCCGTGAGGGCGCGGCGGACCGTCGGGATGGTGCGGGAGCCGGCGCGCACCAGGACGGCCATCTCGCTCCAGGGGACGCCGTCCTCCAGGTGGGCCCTGCGAAGGATGTCGGCGATGTTGTCCAGCTCCGTCCCGGGCGTCGGGTACGTGTACGCCTCGACGCGGCCGCCGTCCCGAACGGGCGCGAGTTCGCGGTGGGCGCGCACCTTCTCGGCGGGCAGGCGGGTCAGCGGCATGCGCTGGGTCAGCAGCCGGGTGGCGGCCAGCAGGGCGGCACCGGAGCGGCGGGAGGTGCGCAGCACGGCGACGGGGGCCGGGCGGCCGTCCGCGCGCGGGAAGGCGTGCGGGAAGTCGAGGATGCCGTTCACGTCCGCTCCACGGAACGCGTAGATCGACTGGTCGGGGTCACCGAACGCGACGAGCGTGCGACCGCCGCCGGCGAGCGCGTGCAGAAGCCGTACCTGAGCGGGATCCGTGTCCTGGTACTCGTCGACGTAGACGGCGTCGTACCGGGCGGCGAGCCGCGCCGCGACCTCGGGCCGGCCGGCGAGGAGCACCGCGCGGTGGACGAGTTCCGCGTAGTCGATCACGCCCTGGAGGTCGAGCACGTCGAGGTACTCGGCGAGGAAGGCGGCGGCGGCGCGCCAGTCGGGGCGTCCGGTTCGGCGGGCGAAGGCGTCCAGGGCGTCGGGGCCGAGACCCAGTTCACGGGTGCGGGCGAGGACCGCGCGGACCTCGTCGGCGAAACCGCGGGTGGTCAGGCAGGCGCGCAGTTCGTCCGGCCAGCGCACGTGCGCGAGCCCGAGCCGCTGCAGGTCCACCTGGCCGGCGAGCAGTTCCCGGACCGAGACGTCCTGCTCGGGGCCGGACAGCAGCCGCAGCGGCTCCACGAACAGGTCGCTGTCCTGGTGGGCGCGGACCAGGGCGTAGCAGAAGGAGTGGAAGGTGGTGGCCTGGGGCGCGTGGGCCGCACCGCTGCGCAGGGCCATGCGGTCGCGCAGTTCGACGGCCGCCCTGCGGCTGAAGGTGAGCACGAGGACGCGGTCGGGGTCCCCTCCCCGGGCGATGCGCTCGGCCACGGACTCGACGAGTGTGGTGGTCTTGCCGGTGCCCGGACCTGCGAGGACGAGCAGCGGGCCGGTGGCGTGGTCAACCACGGAACGCTGCGCGGCGTCCAAAAGAGGGGGGTCCTGCCGATCAGGAGGGGTACGCACCAGTCGGTAAGCGCCGCGGCTCCCCTGCCGCACCCGGGGGTGCGGCAGGCCGCTGATGGAGAGTGAGGAGCTCACGTGGTTCGCCGGTCCTGGTGGAAGTGCTGGTGGGCGGGCCACCGCGCGTGGCGGGCGGTGACCGCGGGGTGACGGGGACGCGTGCAACCGACGCTACGCCGACGAGTGAGGCGGAAGCAGAGCTTCCCCTTTCTCCCGCCAGTCACCCGAGGCCCTCATGGCACTCGATGCGCTTGCGGCACTCATGTCCCTCATCTCACGAACGTACGTCATCTCTGCGACGTGCCCCGATTCCCCCGTCCGGATCACGGGTCACACGGGAGGGCGTCCGATGCCGGAAGCTGTCAGGTGTGACCCTCCGCGCGTTCGCCGCCGTCCCAGCGCGCCCGCCTCATGTCGAGGCGCGGCAGATGGCCCTCGGCGGCCCGGCTCGCCTCCTTCAGGGGTGTGCCCTCCGCGCGGTAGTGGCCGAGCGCCCGCTGCTCGTGCCCCGGCAGCAGGACGCCGTCCGCGCGCACGACGCGCCACCATGGAACGGCTCCGCCGTAGAGGGCCATCACGCGGCCGACCTGCCGCGGACCACCCTCCTCCAGCCACTCCGCGACGTCCCCGTATGTCATGACACGGCCCGGTGGGATCAGTTCGGCGACGTCCAGGACCCGCTCGGCGTACGCGGGCAGCGCTTCCCCGGGCTCCTCACGGGTGTCGCCGTACCCCGTGCGGGCGCCCAGCGCGCCGGCGTCCTGCGGAAGGCTCTCCTCGCTCATCCGCCCCATCCTGCCGCACCCCACCGACAACGGGACGGGCGTGCTCCGGAGCGTTCTCCTCGCCCGGCGGGAGCGCGTCGGGCAGACTGTCCGCCCCCGCATGTGCACCCTGATGCCCCCGTGTGTCGGTGCGGCATGCCACCATCGTGCGGGCGGTGACCGGTGATACGAGACCAAGAAGAGACGATGAAGCAGCAGGGTGCGCACCCCGAGGACCCGGAGGGCACCTCTGACGCTTCGTCGCGCCCGGGTACTCCGGACGACGGCCCGGAACCGGCCGGTGAGCAGGCCGGGACGGCCGCGGAGCAGTCCGGCGACAAGGCGCCGACGACCGCGGAGCAGTCCGGCGACAAGGCGCCGGCGACCGCCACGAAGTCCGGCAAGAAGGCCCCGGTATCCGGCGGGAAGGCCCCCGCGTCCGCCGAGAAGTCCGGCAAGAGGACCCCGGCGTCCACGGATGACGAGGAGACCGTGCACATCGACGAGGTGGAGGGCGACGAACCGCTGCTCCCCGCGCGCGTGCACCGCCCGTCCGACCTGATGCGGCTCCTGGTGGGCGTGCTCGCCGTCGCGCTGCTGATCGGCATCGCCGCGTTCGCGCACGGCACCACCTCGGGCCTCGAACAGGACATCAACAAGGGCACGGGCCAGGCGCCCGACCTGCTCATCAAGATCGCGGGACTGGCCTCCAGCATCGCGATCCTCCTGGTGCCGGTCGCCTTCGCCATCGAGCGGCTGATCAAGCGCGACGGGCTCAGAATCGCCGACGGCGTGCTCGCGGCCGTCCTCGCCCACGGTGTGACCCTCGCCACCGACCTCTGGGTGGCCCGCGCCGCCCCCGACTCGATCCAGGAGGCGCTCACCCAGCCCTCCCCCGGTGACATCCACGCGCTGACCGACCCGGTGCACGGCTATCTGGCGCCGGTCATCGCGTACATGACGGCCGTCGGCATGTCACGCCGACCCAGATGGCGCACGGTGCTGTGGGCCGTGCTGCTCCTGGACGCCTTCTCGATGCTCGTCACCGGGTACACGACACCGTTCTCGATCATCCTGACGGTGCTGATCGGCTGGACCGTGGCCTACGGCACGCTCTACGCGGTCGGCTCGCCCAACGTCCGGCCCACCGGGCAGACCCTGATGGCGGGCCTGCGGACCGTCGGCTTCCGCCCGGTCAGCGCGTCCCGCGAGGACACCTCGGACAACCCGGACACCGGCGACCGGGGCCGCCGCTACTTCGTCACACTCGAGGACGGCCCGCCGCTGGACGTGACGGTGGTCGACCGGGAGCAGCAGGCCCAGGGCTTCTTCTACCGTGCGTGGCGCAACCTGACCCTGCGCGGCTTCGCCACCCGCAGCAGCCTCCAGTCGCTACGCCAGGCCCTGGAGCAGGAGGCGCTGCTGGCGTACGCGGCGATCGCGGCCGGTGCCAACGCGCCCAAGCTGATCGCCACCTCCGAGTTGGGTCCCGACGCGGTGATGCTCGTCTACGAGCACAGCGGCGGCCGCACCCTGGACTCGCTGCCGGACGAGGAGATCACCGACGACCTGCTGAGCGACACCTGGCACCAGGTGAAGGCGCTCCAGTCCCGGCGCATCGCACACCGCAGGCTGGTCGGCGACGCGATTCTGGTGGATCGTTCCGGCACGGTGATCCTCACCGATCTGCGCGTCGGCGAGATCGCGGCCGGTGACCTGCTGCTGCGGATGGACACGTCCCAGCTGCTGGTGACCCTCGGCCTCCGGGTGGGCGCCGAGCGGGCGGTCGCCTCCGCGGTGGAGGTGCTCGGCCCCGACGCGGTGGCGGACTGTCTGCCGATGCTCCAGCCCATCGCGCTCAGCCGCTCCACGCGCGCGACGCTGCGCAGGCTGGCCCGGGAGCGGGCACAGCGCGAGCGCGACGCGGTCCTGGAGGCGTCCCGGCAGTCCAAGCAGGCGCGCCTGGAGGACGCCTCGGACGAGGCCGTGCCGGTCCTGGAGAAACCCGACAAGAAAGCCGTACGGGCCGAACAGCGGGCCGAGAAGCGGGCCATCGACGATGCCCTGGAGGAGGCGCGCGAAGAGGACCTGCTCACGCAGATCCGGCACCAGGTGCTGCGGATCAGGCCGCAGGCACCCGTCGAGCCGGCCCGGCTGGAGCGGGTGCGGCCGCGCACGCTGATCAGTTTCATGGCCGGCGCGATCGGCGCGTACTTCCTGCTGACGCAGCTCACGCACATCGAGTTCGGGCCGCTCATCGCGAACGCCGAATGGGGCTGGGTCGCCGCGGCCGTGCTGTTCTCGATGGGCAGCTACATCGCGGCGGCGATGGCCCTGCTGGGGTTCGTGCCCGAGCGGGTGCCGTTCCTGCGGACCGTGGCGGCGCAGGTCGCCGGGTCGTTCGTGAAGATCGTCGCCCCGGCGGCGGTGGGCGGTGTCGCCCTCAACACCCGCTTCCTCCAGCGCGCGGGAGTGCGGCCGGGGCTCGCGGTGGCGAGCGTCGGAGCGTCGCAGCTGTTCGGGCTCGGCTGTCACATCCTGATGCTGCTGTCCTTCGGCTATCTGACCGGAACCGAGAAGACGCCGTCCCTGTCACCGTCCCGGACGGTCATCGCCGGTCTGCTGACGGTGGCGGTGCTCGTGCTCGTGGTGACCTCGGTGCCGTTCCTGCGGAAATTCGTCGTCACGCGCGTGAGGTCGCTGTTCGCGGGGGTCGTGCCGCGCATGCTGGACGTGCTCCAGCGGCCGCAGAAGCTGGTCACCGGCATCGGCGGCATGCTGCTGCTGACCGCCTGCTTCGTGATGTGCCTGGACGCGTCGATCCGCGCGTTCGGCGACGAGTCCACGTCGATCAGCCTCGCCAGCGTCGCCGTCGTCTTCCTCGCGGGCAACGCCCTGGGGTCCGCGGCGCCGACCCCGGGCGGCGTGGGCGCGGTCGAGGCGACCCTGACCGTCGGTCTGATCGCCGTCGGGCTGCCGAAGGAGGTCGCGGCACCGGCGGTCCTGCTGTTCCGCCTGCTGACGCTGTGGCTGCCCGTGCTGCCGGGCTGGCTGGCCTTCAACCACCTCACGCGCAAGCAGGCCCTCTGACCCGGCCCGCCCAGGCCCTTCAGCACCACCGAGGCACCATCCGCCCCGCATACCTCGTACGGCACGCGTCCCGCGCGGGCGGCCCTCCGCCGCCGCAGGATGGAACCATGCCAACCCTCCTCCGGCTGCGCGCCGCCGCCCTGACCGCCACCGCCGTGCTGCTGTCCGCCGCGCTGGCGAGCTGCGGTGACGACGCCGCCAAGGACGAGGACCTGACGCGCCAGGAGCTGAGCTGGAAGGACTGCCCGGCCCCGTCCGATGCCCAGGGAGGCGGCGCCGCGCCGTCACCGCTGCCGGACGGCGGCGAGTGGCAGTGCGCCACCATGAAGGCCCCGCTCGACTGGGACGACCCCAAGGGCGACACGATCGGCCTCGAACTCATCCGGGCCAGGAGCAGCGGCGACGAGAGCGCCCGCATCGGTTCGCTCATCTTCAACTTCGGCGGCCCCGGCGGCTCGGGCGTCACCTCGCTGCCGGCCTTCGCCGAGGACTACGGCACCCTGCGCACCCGCTACGACCTGGTCAGCTTCGACCCCCGCGGAGTCGGCCGCAGCGCCCCCGTGATCTGTGAGAACGACCAGCAGCTCGACGCGTACTTCCAGCAGGACGCCACGCCCGACGACCCCGCCGAACGCAGCGAACTCCTGGACAACACCAAGGAATTCAACGACGCCTGCGAGCACAACTCCGAGAAGATCCTGCCGCACGTGCGCACCACCGACGCGGCCCGCGACCTGGACCTGATGCGCCAGGTCCTCGGCGACGAGAAACTGCACTACTTCGGCATCTCCTACGGCACCGAACTCGGCGGCGTCTACGCCCACCTGTTCCCCGAGCGGGTCGGCCGCGCCGTGTTCGACGCCGTCGTCGATCCCACGCAGGACGCGGAACAGGGCTCGCTCGGGCAGGCCAGGGGCTTCCAGCTCGCACTGGACAACTTCGCCGAGGACTGCGTGTCGAAGACCGAGCCGTGCCCCCTCGGCGACAGCGCGCAGGACGTGAAGGACCGCATCGCGAGGCTGCTGAAGGACCTCGACCGCACACCGATCCCGGGGGTCTTCCCTCGCCAGCTGACCCAGAGCGCGGCGACCAGCGGCATCCTCCAGGCGCTGTACTCGAAGGACTTCTGGGAGTACCTCACCGAGGGCCTGCAACAGGCGTACGACGGCGACGGCAGCGTCCTGATGCTGCTGTCCGACTCGATGAACGGGCGCGAGGACAACGGCGAGTACAGCAACATCACCGCCGCCAACGTCGCCATCAACTGCGCGGACGACAAACCCCGCTACGACACCGCCTTCGTGGAGCGCAAACTGCCCGAGTTCCGGGCGGCCTCGGACCTGTTCGGCGACTTCCTGGCCTGGGGCATGATCAGCTGCACCGACTGGCCCGTGCCGGGCGCCGCCGACCATCCGGACGTGAGCGCGCCGGGCTCGGCGCCGATCCTGGTCGTCGGCAACACCGGCGACCCCGCCACCCCGTACGAGGGAGCGCGGAAGATGGTGGAGGCGCTGGGCAAGGGGGTCGGGGTCGAGCTGACGTACCGGGGGCAGGGGCACGGCGCGTACGACAGCAAGAACAAGTGCGTGCGGGGCGCGGTGGACGGCTATCTGCTGGACGGAAAGGTGCCGCGGACGGGGACCGTCTGCACCTGATCTCAGGACCGGCCCGGAAAACACGCAGGTCAGAGGGTTATCCACAGGCCGCAACGGCCGGTGCGGGATCTGCCTACCATGGCCTGACCGCCATCCGCGGCACGGTGCGGACGGCCTGCGAGGGGGATGGAATCATGACGCGCTTCGTACGGTGGACCGCTGTGGCGGTCACCTCGGCGCTGTTCGCCGCGGGCTGCAGCGGCGGCTCGTCGGACGACGACAAGAGCGGACTCTCCTGGGGCCGGTGCAAGGCCACCGCCGATGCTCCCGCGCCGAGCAGTGACTGGCAGTGCGCGACGCTGAAGGTGCCGCTTGACTGGTCGAAGCCGGACGGCGAGACGATAGGGCTGGCGCTGATCCGTGCCAAGGCCCGCGGTGACGACCGCGTGGGCTCGCTCCTGTTCAACTTCGGCGGTCCCGGCGCCTCGGGCGTGTCCATGATGCCGTCGTACGCCCCGACCGTGTCCTCTCTGCGCGAGCGGTACGACCTGGTGAGCTGGGACCCGCGCGGGGTCGGGGCCAGCGAGGGCGTGCGCTGCCGCGGCGACAAGGAGATCCAGGCGGCCGAGTCGGTGGACGTCACACCGGACACACCCGCGGAGGAGAAGGCGTACTTCCAGGACGCCGCCGACTTCGCCAAGGGCTGCCAGAAGGACGCCGGGAAACTGATGGCGCACGTGTCGACCGCCGACTCGGCCCGCGACATGGACCGCATCCGGGAGGTCCTGGGCGACGAGAAGATGCGCTACTTCGGCATCTCCTACGGCACCGAACTGGGCGGCACGTATGCGCACCTGTTCCCGAAGAACGTGGGGCGGATGACCCTGGACGCGGTCGTGGACCCCGGCGCCGACGCGGTGGGGCATGCCCGCAACCAGGCCAGGGGCTTCCAGCGCGCACTGAACGGCTACTTGAAGTCCACGGGCCAGGACCCGGCGGAGGGCTCGCGGAAGATCGCGGACCTGCTGCGACGGATCGACACCCGGCCCCTGCCGACGGCCACGCCCGGGCGGAAGCTGACGCAGACGCTCGCGGTCACCGGCATCATCCTGCCGCTCTACAGCAAGGACAGCTGGCCGACGCTGACCAGCGCCCTCGCCGCGGCCGAGCGGGGGGACGGCTCGGAGCTACTGACCCTCGCCGACCGCTACAACGAGCGCGACCCGTCGGGACACTACGGCACGACGACTCACGCGCAACGGGTCATATCGTGCCTGGACGACAGGCAGCGGCCGACCGCGGCGACCACCAGGAAGCTGCTGCCTCAGTTCGAGAAGGTCTCCCCGGTCTTCGGGACGTTCCTCGGCTGGGACACGGCCGGGTGGTGCCACGACTGGCCGGTGCCCGGGCAACACGACACCCCGGAGGTGAGCGCCCCCGGCGCGGCGCCGGTCCTGGTGGTCGGCAACACCGGCGACCCGGCCACCCCGTACGAGGGTGCCCGGAGGATGGCCGACGAACTGGGCAAGGGCGTCGGAGTGATGCTCACCTGGCGGGGCGAGGGACATGGCGCGTACGGCAGCGGCAGCGACTGCGTCGACTCGACGGTGGACGCGTATCTGCTGGACGGCTCGGTGCCGAAGGACGGCAAGGTCTGCTCATGACGACGGCGGGGGCCCCGGGCACCCGTGGTGCGCGAAGCCCCCGCCGCTCGCGAAGGAAGGCCGGATACGGCTCGGTGTGCCGGCGCGTCCGGTCAGTACACCGGCTTGTCCGGCTCGATCTGGTTGACCCAGCCGATCACGCCGCCGCCGACGTGGACCGCGTCCGAGAAGCCCGCGGACTTCAGGACCGCAAGGACTTCCGCACTACGGACACCCGTCTTGCAGTGCAGGACGATCTTCTTGTCCTGCGGGAGGCTCTCCAGGGCGGTGCCCATGAGGAACTCGTTCTTCGGGATCAGCCGGGCGCCCGGGATGGAGACGATCTCGTACTCGTTCGGCTCGCGGACGTCGATGATGTCGATGCTCTCGCCGTCGTCGATCCACTCCTTGAGCTGCTTGGGAGTGATCGTGGAGTCGGCGGCCGCCGCCTGGGCCTCCTCGGACACGACGCCGCAGAAGGCCTCGTAGTCGATGAGCTCGGTGACGGTCGGGTTCTCGCCGCAGACCGCGCAGTCCGGGTCCTTGCGGACCTTGACCTGGCGGTACTGCATCTCCAGGGCGTCGTAGATCATCAGCCGGCCGACCAGCGGCTCACCGATGCCGGCGAGCAGCTTGATGGCCTCGTTGACCTGGATGGAGCCGATGGACGCGCACAGCACGCCCAGGACGCCGCCCTCGGCGCAGGAAGGGACCATGCCGGGGGGCGGGGGCTCCGGGTACAGGCAGCGGTAGCAGGGGCCGTGCTCGGACCAGAAGACGGAGGCCTGGCCGTCGAAGCGGTAGATCGAGCCCCACACGTACGGCTTGTTCAGCAGCACGCAGGCGTCGTTGACCAGGTAGCGGGTCGCGAAGTTGTCCGTGCCGTCGACGATCAGGTCGTACTGGCTGAAGATCTCCATCACGTTGTCGGCCTCGAGCCGCTCCTCGTGAAGGATCACGTTCACGTACGGGTTGATGCCCTTGACGCTGTCACGGGCGGACTCCGCCTTCGGGCGGCCGATGTCGGCCTGGCTGTGGATGATCTGGCGCTGCAGGTTCGACTCGTCGACCTCGTCGAACTCCACGATGCCGAGGGTGCCGACGCCCGCGGCGGCCAGGTACATCAGCGCCGGCGAGCCCAGGCCGCCGGCGCCCACACACAGCACCTTGGCGTTCTTCAGCCGCTTCTGCCCGTCCATCCCGACGTCGGGGATGATCAGGTGGCGGGAGTACCTGCGGACCTCGTCTACGGTGAGCTCGGAAGCCGGCTCGACCAGGGGTGGCAGCGACACGGGGACTCCGTTGGTCGGTCAATCACTACGGTTGTTCTCCCCGTAACAGTGCCATGCGCTTTTTCATTCCGAGACACCTGTTCCGACCAGCGAGACGACTTCGTCCCAGTAGCCGGGCATGGCCTCCCAGGGGTCGGTGCGGCCGCCCTCGTCCGTGTGGTCGGTGAACCAGACCGTCGCGGCGCCCTGCCGGCGGGCGATGCGCAGTGCCTCCCCCAGGTGCGGGCGGGGCACTCCGTGGACGAAGTGGCAGAAGCGCTCGGGCGGATGGTCGGCGGTCCACTCGGCCACCTGGGACCAGCGGTAGTCGCTCCACGGGCCGGAGAAGGTGACCAGCTGGTCGGCGAGCTGCGCGTAGCCCGGGTGCGGGTGGATGCCGTGGCCGAGGACGATGTGGGCCTCGTCACGGATCACGCGGAGCGCGGCGACCGTGCGGCGCACCTCGGGCAGCCCGGCGTGGTCCGCCGGGCAGCGGTCCAGGAGGAAGCCGTCGGCCTGGTACCAGTCGGTGAACCGGTGGGCGTCGGAGATCAGCTCCCCGAAGTTCCGGGTGCCGTACCGGGTGTCGAGGTGGCCGAGGACGCGGATGCCCGCGTCGTGCAGGCGGCCGGCCGCTTCCAGGCAGTGCGGGTCGGGGCGGGTGCCGGGACCGTCGGCCACGTTGAGGACCACCCAGTGCAGCGGGGTGCCGGGGCGGGTGAGTTCGCCCCACTCGGTGGGGGCGAGGAGGGGGTGCGCGTAGCCGGGGACGCCGACGCCCGGGCGGAGTTCCGTGCCGGAGGTGCGTGGGCGGGTGCTGGTCAGATGCGGCATGCCGCCTCCATCCAGATGTCGGCGAGGGACTCCTCCAGGCCGATCCGGGGTCGCCAGCCGAGCCGGTCGCGGGCGGTGCGCACATCGGCCTGCTGCCAGCTTCCGCAGCCGTCCGGGTACGGGTACGCGGCCGGGGGCGCGTGGTCCGGGTCGGGGCGGGGGTGGCCGATGGCCGGGCGCAGGGCGCCGGGAGGGCCGTCGAGTTCGTGGAGGGCGCCGCCGTATCCGGCCACGCGGGCGAGGACCGCGGCGGCGTCGCGCAGGCGGACGGCGCGGCCGGAGCCGATGTTGATGACGCCCTGGGCTGCGGAAAGCGAGGCGGCGTGCACGGCCCGGGCCACGTCCCGGACGTCGACGAAGTCGCGTTGTGCGCCGAGGCCGCCGAGTTTCAGCTCGCCGTCGCCGGACTGCATGGCGCGGCGCATGGCCTCGGCGAGCCGGCCCAGCGGGGAACCGGCGGGGGTGCCGGGCCCGGCCGGTGAGAAGACGCGCAGGACGACGGCGTCCAGGCCGGAGCCGAGGACGAGTTCGGTGGCGGCGAGTTTGCTGACGCCGTACGGTCCGCCGGGCCGGGGCACGGCGTCCTCCGCCGTGGAGGAGCCGGGCTGGCTGGGGCCGTACTCGGCGCTGCACCCGATCTGCACCAGCCGGGCACCGCAGCCACTGCGGCGCAGGGCCTCGCAGACGGTGGCCACGGCGACGGTGTTGTGGCGGGTGAGCTCGCGGGCACCGCCGCGGGTGGCGCCGGCGCAGTTGACGACGACGCCCGGGTGGACCGCGTCGAGGAAGCGGGTGAGGGCACCGGGACTGCCGGACGCGAGGTCGAAGCGGACATCGGCGTCGTCACCCCGGCCGAGGGCGGTCAGCTGTACCGCCGGGTCGGCGAGCAGGCGGTCGGCGACGAAGCGGCCGATATGGCCGTTGGCTCCGATCAGCAGGACTCTCATCGCGCGGCTCCCGGGGCGGCCGGGGCTGCTGGGCGGGTGGTCATGCGGGTTCTCCTTGAAGCGGGAAGTGAGGGATGTGTGGGTGCTGCCGGTGCCGACAGGGGCCGATGGCAGCGGGGGTCACCGGGAGGGTTCCGGCGGTGCGTGGGCCGAGGCCCTGGTCAGCTTGCGGGTCGCGTGGACCAGGAGGGCCAGGGCAGCCACGCCGCTGGCCAGCGTGGGGACGGTGCCGGCGCCCCAGGTGGTGACGAGGGTTTCGACGGGGGTGGCCAGGAAGCCGCAACCGGGGAGGCGGGAGGTGAAGACCGAGGCGAGGGCCGCCGCTTGGAGCGCGGCCGTGGCGGTGAGGACCACGGCCGGGGCGTAGGCGAAACCGTGAGTGGTGAGGAGGCGGGTCAGGAAGAGGAGGGCGCCCAGGGTGAGGGTCTCGGCGTAAGGAGCGGGCTCGTCGAGGACCGCGGCGCAGAGGGTGAGCAGGACCGCCAGGGCGCCCAGGAAGAGGGCGGAGATGCCGAGCAGGAGCGGTCGCACGGCGGCGGCGAAGTCCTCCAGGCCGTGGCTGGACGCGAGTTTGCGGCGGGCACGCGCGGTGAAGAGGTGGGCGGTCCAGGCGGCGGGCGCGCAGGCCAGGGCGAGGGCCAGGACGGGTGCGGCGGTGAGGGGCCAGGGGCCGTCGGCCGTGCCCGTGGGCAGGGTGTCGGGGCCTCCGGCGACGGCACTGTCGAGCAGGCCGTCACCCAGGAGGGCGTAGACGACGAGCCAGATGGTCCAGGTCGTGGCTCTTCCGGGGGCTGTGCGGTCGGGTCTGCTCAGCGGGCCTCGGCGCAGGGCCGCGCGGAGGGCCAGGGTCACGGCGAGGGCGCCGGCCGCGGCAGCGAACAGGCGCGACCGGCCGTGGGTGAGGTGCACGGCGGCCACGGCTGCGGCGCACAGCGTGCCCGGCAGGAGCGTCAGCAGGGCCCAGTCGGCGCGTGCCCGTGGAGCGGCGGGCGTGGCGGGCGGGGGTGCGTCCCCGTCCCGGGAGGCTCGCGCGTACATCTCCTCCGCGAGGGAGAAGACGTCCCGGTGGCGGAAGCGGGCGGCGGTCCGGTCGGTGATGCCGTGCGCCTCCAGGCCCGCCGCGATCTCCAGGGGGTCCACCGCGCGTTGGCAGAGCTCCCGGTGACGGTGCATCAGCGCCTTCACGGGATCGGCGGCACCGCGGCGCGAGGCGGCGGGCTTGCGATCGGCGGCCGTCCCCGGGGCGGGGGCGGACGTGGCCGCGGGGCTCGGCGCCTGTTCCGAGCGGGCGGGGCACGGCGCCCCAGGGGCCTCCGGGCCGGTGGGGCTCTCCGGCCGGTCCAGTTCGCCCAGGCCGCTCATCGGGCCCCCTCCGGGGCGGGGGCGGGTGTGGTGGCGCGTACGGGCCTGTCCGCCGCCCGGCCGGGGCCTCGGACGACGAGGCTGGGTGACGGGGCGGCCCAGCGGATCGGGACATGGGCCTCGGCGGGTACCGCGAAGGGCAGCGGTGCCCCCGCTTCGTCGAGGACCACACGGCGGATCGGCGCGCGCGAGACGATCTCCAGGTAAATGCCGTGAAATGCCTCGACGTTCTGCTCGACCGTGAACAGTTCGAGGGCACGGGCGCGAGCGGCGGCACCCAGGCGCGCACGGCGAGCGGGATCACGCAGCAGCGCCACGCACGCCTCAGCGAGCGCCCGCGGGTTGCGCGGCGGTACGACGAGCCCGGTGCCGCCGATGACCTCCACGACCGCGCCGACGTCCGTCGACACCGTCACGCGTCCGCAGAGCATGGCCTCGACGAGGCTGATCGGGAAGCCCTCGACGACGCTGGAGAGCACGGTCACGGCGCCCGAGGCGTAGGCGTCCGCGAGGGCCGGGAGGTCGGGCCCGCCGACCTCCTCGAAGGACACCGGGTTGTCGCCGGCGGCGTGCGGGCCGTCGGCTTCGTCGGGGAAGAGCTGGGCGGCCAGGGTCCGGCAGTGGCCGAGGTAGTCCGTGTCCTCGGCACCGGCCGGCGCTCCGACGATGCGCAGGCGGGCCTTCGGCTGCCGCTTGCGGATCTCCGCGAAGGCGTGCAGCAGGGAGACCAGGTCCTTGGCGGGCTCGACGCGTCCGACCCAGACGAGCGTGTCCGGGTCGGCGCCCTCGGGGGACTCGCCGACCTCGGCGAAGGGCCGGGCGTCCATGCCGGGGTAGACCGTGCGCAGCTTCTCGCGGCCGGCGCCGCAGCGCTCCTGCCAGCGGCGGGCGTGCGCGTTGCCGGCGGTGACGATCTCGGCCCGTGCGTAGGCCTCGGCCGCGAGCCTGCCGTGGAAGGCCGCCAGCAGGGACCGTACGGCGGGCGGGGCGTCCGGGGCGCTGAGGTGATGCGCGCGCAGGCGCACGCCGTACTCGGTGACCAGCAGGGGGACGCCGGTGAAGTGGCGGGCGAGCAGGCCCGGCAGGGCGGCCGGGCCGCCGGACGCGGCGTGGCAGAGGTCGACCGCGCCAAGTCCCTCCTCCTCGTACCAGTCGAGGGAGAGGGGTCGCAGGGCGTGTTCCAGGTGTGCGGCCACGGCGAGCAGATCCGGTACGCGAGCCTCGCGCGCCGCGCGGTGGGTGCCGGGCGCACGACAGGCGCGTTCCAGCGTGCGTACGGCGCTCTCGGAACGGAGGGCTCCCCCCAGGCCGCCCGCGTCGCGGGCGAGGTCGGCGAGCCCGTACAGAGCGTTGGCGAAACGGTCCGCCTCCGGGCTCGGCACCCCCGTGGAAATCCCCTGGGCGGTGGCCGACGCGCCCTCGGCGACGCCCGACGCACCCCCGGCAGCCCCCTGGGCGGTGCCCGGCACCCCCCCGCACGCCCCGCTCAGCACGGCCGCCAGTTCGCCGAAGCACTCGGTGAACCGCCGGCGTGCGCGGCGGCCCAGGACCACCTCGTCGTCCTCGGTCGTCCACATCGGCGCGGTGCGCACCCTGCGGACGTTCGGCGAAAGCGGGAGCCAGCCCTCGTCCTCCTGGTGCCGGCTGCGGCTGAGCGCGTAGACGTCGAACTCGTGCTGTCCGAGCCCGCGCACCAGCCGGTCGCACCAGAGCCTGGCGTCACCGCTCACGTACGGATAGCCACCCTCCGTAAGCAGTCCGATGCGCACGAGTGCACCCCCGATCTCCCGTATCAGGAGCCGCCGTTGCCCGGCGGCTCGCAGCGGGACGAACGTATGCGGACAAGGCGGTGGGGGGGGGGGGGGGGGGGGGGGGGGGGGGGGGGGGGGGGGGGGGGGGGGGGGGGGGGGGGGGGGGGGGGGGGGGGGGGGGGGGGGGGGGGG
>NZ_JBWKKY010000011.1:0-331023 GCF_056430805.1 Streptomyces sp. NPDC045955 | reverse complement strand
TCCCCCCCCCACAGCCCTCTTCTTCCCCCCCCCCCCCCCTTCCCCTCCCCTCCCCCCCCCCCCCCCCCCCGGTCCCCCCCCCCCCCCCCCCCCCCCCCCCCCCCCCCCCCGCCCCCTGGTCTGTCACCTGAGGGGTGCTCAGGAGCTTTGCCCGGCTACGAGTTGATCTGCGTCGTGACCAGGTTGGAGAAGGTGGTCAGCCGGGTGTAGACACCCGGGTAACCGGCCTGCGCGCAGCCCTCGCCCCAGGAAGTGATGCCTGCCAGGACGCCCCCGATGAGCAGGGGGCCGCCGCTGTCGCCCTGGCAGGTGTCCACGCCGCCGGAGGTCTTTCCGGCGCACACCATGTCGCTCTTCACGAAGTCGGAGCCGTAGGAGCTCGCACAACTGGAGTCGGACACGGTCGGTACGGTCGCGGTGCGCAGCTGGTTGGAGGCGCTGCCGTTGGAGGAGGTGGTGCCCCAGCCGAGGATGCGGGCGGTGGTGCCGGCCGCGTACACCGAAGTCTGCGAGGAGGAGACGTACTTCGCCGGCGTGTACGGCATCGACGTCGACAGCGTCAGCACGGCCAGGTCCTCGCCGTTGGTGACGCTGGTGTAGTCCGGGTGGATCCAGATCTTGCTGACTTTGGCGACCGTGCCGTTGGTGCCGTTGAGGTAGGTGCGGCCGCCGACGACGCGCACACTGCTGGTCGTCTCGCCGACCATGCAGTGGGCGGCGGTGACGACCTTCGTGGGCGAGACCAGTGTGCCGCCGCAGAACTGGCTCTGCGAGGCGTCCGTGATCTGCATGACGAAGGGGTACGCGGTCGTCGTGGTCGTGGTGCCGCCGACGATCGGCTGGGGCGCGGCGGCGGCGGAGGGAGCGGCGAGCAGCGCGGTCGCGGCGGCGGCAGCGGTCGCGGTGGCGACGGCGGCGGCTTTCCTGGCACGGTCGAACCCGAACATGGGTCTCCTCGGGGAGTTGCCGGTGGGGGGTCTCGCGAGTGGTGGTGCACGGTGACCCTGACGCCGTTGTTCGGATCTCCGTGTGCCCGGCGAGCGGCACGCGACAAAGCTAGAGCCCGCGACGGCGGGCTCCCAATGAGGGAACCCCCTAAGGGAGTTGGGCAGGGATAACCCTCGGTCGGGCCGAACGGGCCCGGTGGACGCGCCTGGGTCAGGTCGTGCGCCGGCCCGCCGCCAGCCGGACGATGTCCACCCGGGAACGGATCCCCAGCTTCCGGTAGACCCGGGTCAGGGTCGCTTCGACGGTCTTGACGCTGATGAACAGCCGGGCCGCGATCTCCCGGTTGGTCGCGCCCTCCATCACCAGCGAGGCGACCTGACGCTCCATCGCCGCGAGGCCCTCCAGCGCGTCGAGCGCGACGGGCGGCGCGACGGAGGCCGGCTCCACCGCCGCGGGACCGGCAGCGGCGGCCGCGTCGACCTGCCGCAGCCACGGCAGCGCACGGCAGCGCCGGAACAGCCGGGCGGCCTCGTCGTACGACGCCGGCCCCGGCAGGGGAATACCGCCCGCGCGGGGGAAAGCGGCGATCTGAGCGCGCAGCCGGGCCAGTGCGAAGGCGGCCCGGGCCTCCTCCAGGCCGTAGCCCAGCCGGCCGAGCCGGTCCTGGACGGACGTCAGCCGGACCAGGGCGGCCTCGTGCTCGCCGCGGGCCGCCCGCACCAGCGCCTCGGCCCGGTCGAGGACGGCCAGCACGCTCTCCCGGCCCAGCCGCAGCGCGTGCACCCGTGCCGTGTCGATGACGTCCTGGGCCTCGCCCGGTTCGCCGACGCGCACCAGTGCCTCGGCGAGGTCGCCGTGCCAGCGGCCGCGCGCCGGGTCGTTGATGCCGAGGCCCTGCTCCAGCTCCCGCACCCGGCGCAGCGAACGGACCGCGCCCGCCGGGTCCCCGGCCACCGACTGGGCGTAGCCCAGGGCCGCCAGCGCCCGGGACAGATACATCTGGTCGCCGTCGACCTCGGCGTGGTCGGCCGCCTCACGGGCGAGGGCCAGCGCCCGGTCGACGTCGCCGGCGGAGGCCTCCGCGAGGGAGGCGAGCATGGCGGAGGCGCCCTCGCCGATCCCGGCGTCCCGGGCGAGCCGCAGACTCTCGCGGGCCAGGTCCAGGGCCCGGCCGCAGTGCCCGGAGCGCAGTTCCGTGTCGGCGAGGAAGCGCAGGAAGTGCACCTCGCTCTCGACCATGCCGCGCCTGCGCACCTCGCGCAGCAGCGCGGTGATGGTCGACCGAGCCTCGGGCAGCTGGTCGCTCATGATCAGCCAGCGGAACCGGGCCGAGCCGGCGCCGTTGTGATGGCAGGCCACATACGGGTCCTGCGGCTCCTTCAGCGCCCGCTTGACGGTCGCGGGCGCGTCCGGGTGGCCCATCAGGGTCTCGGTGGAGGCCTGGAAGGACAGCGCCATCAGCTCGGTGCGCCGGTCCGCCCCCCGGGCGGCCAGCTCCGCCGCGTGCGCGGCCTCCTGCCGGGCCTCGGCGAAGTCGCCCTCGACGACCAGGCCGCGCCAGGCCAGCTGGTAGTGGACCAGGGCGAGCAGCCGCGGGTCGTCGCCCGCGTCGGCCAGGGCCTGCGGGAAGACGGCGTCGACGTCGCCGAGCGCCTGCCCGGCCGCCTCGATGACCACCATCCAGGCCCGCACCCGCTCCGCGGGCACGGTGGCCCGGGTCAGCACGTCCCGGGCGATGTCCCGGGCGAGGTCGGCCTCGCCGGCTGTGATCGCGTCCTCCGCCGCCTGGAGGCGCCGCTCGTCCGGACCGGGCGCGCTGTCCGCCGGGGTGTGCCGCGCCGCGAGCAGCCCGAGCGAGGCGGCCACCGACGGCGCCCCGCGGTCCCGGGCCAGCGCGGCGGCCTCGGCGAGGCGGGCCGCCACCTCCGGGTCGGTGCCCGTGGTCGCCAGGGCCAGATGCCGGGCCCGCTCGATCGGGTCGGAGGCCGCCGTGGACAGTGCGGCGTGCACGGCCCGCCGCTCTTGCGCCGGGGCCTCCGCGTACAGCGCGGCCGAGATCAGCGGATGCGCGAACCGTACGGCGGGGCCCTCCCCCTCGGTCGCGAGCAGCCCGAGCGCCGCGGCCTGGGCGGTCTCGGCCTCGGCGTGCTCCCGGCCGGCCGCGTGCAGCAGCGCCAGTGTGGGACGGGCACCGGCGCTGGCCACGAGCAGGGTGCGGCGGGCCTCGTCCGACAGCATCTCCAGCCGGCTCAGCACCAGCGCCCGCAGCGAGGTGGGCACGGGCAGGGGCTCCCCGGGCCGGGGCCGGGTGGGGCTCTCGGCGAGGGCGCGGCCCAGTTCCAGCGCGAAGAGGGGGTTGCCGCCGCTGGTGCGGTGGATGTCGCGGATCGTGGAGCGGGACAGGGGGGTGTAGCCGCGGTGGTCGAGCAGCGCGGAGACCTGCGTGCGGGACAGCGGGCCCAGCCGGACGGCGAGCGTGTCGGGCGGGGACGCGCGTAGATGCCGGTCGTACTCCTGGCCTTCGGTCCGCACCGCGCACAGCATCTGCACGGGCGTGTCGCCCAGCCGGCGCGCGGCGAAACCGAGCAGTTCGGCGCTGGCTGCGTCCAGCCACTGCAGATCGTCGGCGACGACCAGCACCGGGCCCTTGGCGGCCAGCGTGCGCAGCGCCGACAGCACGGCGAGGCGCAGCGCGAGTCCGTCCCTCTGGAGGGTGGATTCGCCGCGCCCGGTGAGCGCGGACTCCAGCGCGGTGCGCTGGGCGGCGGGCAGCGCACCGGAGACGTCGTCCAGGACCAGGCCGAACAGATCGGCCAGCGCCAGGAACGGCAGGTGGGATTCGGACTCGGTGGCCGAGCAGCGCAACACGGTCCGGGCCGCACCGGCGTAATCGGCGGCCAGCGCCCGCAGGACCGTCGACTTTCCAATTCCCGCGGGGCCGTGGAGCAGCACACTGCCGCCTCGGCCGAGCTGTTCACGCGCCGACGTGAACAGGTCCTCCCGGCCGATGACCACGTCGGGGCGGCTCCTGGGAGGCTCCTGGAAGTCCCGTGGCACGGTCACCGCTCCCCTCCGTGTGGCGTGTCCTGGCCAATATTAGGCAACAGCTCTTTGAATTTCGGACGGACGGCGTGGTGAGGGAAATAACAACGGAGGTCCGAGCGTGAATTCATCGGTCTCCCGAATGCGGCGGAACACGGCGGTGGCGCCCGGTCGGGAACCCGTCGGCATATCGAACGGCAGGGGCAGCGGAAAAGCATCACAAACCTACGGCAACCATCCCGCCCGGCGTGCCGCGACCACGGCCTCGCCCCGGGTCCGGGACCGCAGCTTCCGCATGGCCGACCGCAGATACCCCTTGACCGTCTCGGGCGTCACCCCCAGCCGCTCGGCCGCGACCGCGTTCGTGGCCCCCGCGGCGACGCACGCCAGCACGTCCACCTCGCGGGGCGTGAGCCGGACCCGGTCCGACGGTGTGGTATCGGCCGTGAGCAGGGCACACGCGTTGAGCAGCTCGGCCCTCAGCCCGGGATCGGCGATCTTCGGGGCCAGCGCCCGCAGCGCCGCGTGCGCCTCCCGCACCTGCTCGCGTCCCGCGCCGGCCCCGTCCTCGGCGGCGAGCGTGCGGGCCTCCTCCCGCACGACCAGCGCCCGCTCCACGTCCCGAGCCGCCTCCACGGCCTCGTCCAGCATGCGCCCGCCCAGCGGCAGGGCCGTGCGCAGCGCCCCGTACAGCACCCCGCGCACCGAGTGCCGCACGATCACCGGCACGGCCAGCACCGAACGCAGCCCCTCCACCGCGACAGGGGCGTCGTACTCGTGGCTGATCTGCCGCGACACCGAGTAGTCCGTCACCACGCACGGCCGGGCGAGCACCACCGTCTTGCCGCCCAGCCCGTTCCCGGACGTCACCACCAGCGAACGCAGGGCGTGCGTCGCCGTGCCGCTCAGTTCGCTGATGCGCATCCGCTGCCCGGCCTCCATCAGGCCGCCGAAGGCGACCGGAAGGCCGGTGGCGCGCCGCAGACGGAGCAGCGCGTTCCGTATCTCGACCGCGTCGGACGCGTCTGCTGTCACCTGCTCGCCCCTTCACTACGGCTCCCGCGCGGGCGCACCCCCCGTTCGGGGGTAGTGAGACCTGCATCACGGATTACACGATGGCTCGGAGCCGCCCGGCAATGGTCCGGTACCAAGGAGGACACATGACATCGGCGACGGAGGCGTTCCGCGGCGCGCGGGACTTCCTGCTGGAGCACCGCGAGGACTACGGCACGGCCTACGAGGGCTTCCGCTGGCCCCGTCCCGACTACTTCAACTGGGCGCTCGACTGGTTCGACGAGATCGCGCACGGCAACGCCCGCACCGCGCTGCACATCGTCGAGGAGGACGGCCGCGAGACACGGCTGTCCTTCCAGGAGATGTCCGAACGCTCCGACCGGTTCGCAAACTGGCTGCGCGCCCGGGGCGTGCGCGCGGAGGACCGGATCCTCGTGATGCTCGGCAACCAGGCCGAACTGTGGCTCACCGCGCTCGCGGCGATGAAACTGCGCGCGGTGGTCATCCCGGCCACCCCGCTGCTCGGCCCCGCCGACCTGCGCGACCGCGTCGAGCGCGGCCGGGTCCGGCACGTCATCGCGCGCTCCGAGGACGCGGGCAAGTTCGCCGAGGTCCCCGGCGACTACACCCGCATCGCCGCGACGGACGCGGGAGCCGTGCCCGAGGGCTGGCTGCCGCTGGACGACGCCTACGGAGCCCCCGCCGGCTTCACACCCGACGCCCCGACCCGGGCCGACGACCCGCTGATGCTGTACTTCACCTCGGGCACCACCGCCCGGCCCAAACTCGTCGAGCACACCCACATCTCGTACCCGATCGGGCACCTGTCGACCATGTACTGGATCGGCCTCAAGCCCGGCGACGTGCATCTGAACATCTCCTCACCCGGCTGGGCCAAGCACGCCTGGTCCAACCTCTTCGCCCCGTGGAACGCCGAGGCGACCGTCTTCCTGTACAACTACACGCGTTTCGACGCCGCCCGGCTCATGGCCGAGATGGACCGGGCCCAGGTCACCACCTTCTGCGCCCCGCCCACCGTCTGGCGCATGCTCATCCAGGCCGACCTGACGCAGCTGCGCACCCGGCCCCGCGAGGTCGTCGCCGCCGGTGAGCCGCTCAACCCGGAGGTCATCGAGCAGGTCCGCCGCTCCTGGGGCGTCACCATCCGGGACGGCTTCGGCCAGACCGAGACGGCCGTGCAGGTCGCCAACAGCCCTGGCCAGCCGCTCAAGACCGGCTCGATGGGCCGGCCGAGCCCCGGCTACCGCGTCGAGCTGCTGGACCCCGTCTCGGGAGCGCCGGGCGCGCGCGAGGGCGAGATCGCGCTCGACCTGTCGGACCGCCCCGTCGGCCTGATGACCGGCTACCACGGCGACGCGGACCGCACGGCGGAGGCGATGGCCGGCGGCTACTACCGCACCGGCGACATCGGCGCCCGGGACGAGGACGGCTACATCACCTACGTCGGCCGCGCGGACGACGTCTTCAAGGCGTCCGACTACAAGATCAGCCCCTTCGAGCTGGAGAGCGCGCTGCTGGAGCACGAGGCGGTGGCCGAGGCGGCCGTGGTGCCGGCGCCGGACGAGCTGCGGCTCGCGGTGCCGAAGGCGTACATCGTCCTGGCGGAGGGCTGGGAGCCGGGCCCCGACACCGCGAAGGTGCTGTTCGAGCACTCCCGTGAGGCCCTCGCCCCCTACAAGCGCATCCGCCGCCTGGAGTTCGGGGCCCTGCCCAAGACCGTCTCGGGCAAGATCCGCCGCATCGAGCTGCGCGAGGCGACGGCGGCCGGGTCGGACGCCGAGTACCGCGAGGAGGACTTCCGGTGAACTCGTACAGTCATGGCACCAGCGGGACGGCTCTGCTCGGCGACACGGTCGGGGCCAACCTGGACCGGGCGGTGGCCACCTGGCCGGACCGTGAGGCGCTGGTCGACGTGGAGTCCGGGCGGCGCTGGACGTACGCGCAGTTCGGCGCGGCCGTCGACGAGCTGGCCTCCGCCCTCCTCGCCTCCGGGGTCGCCAAGGGCGATCGGGTGGGCATCTGGGCGGTCAACTGTCCCGAGTGGGTCCTGGTGCAGTACGCCACCGCCCGCATCGGCGCGATCATGGTGAACATCAACCCGGCCTACCGCACCCACGAGGTCGAGTACGTGCTCAACCAGGCCGGGATCTCCTTCCTGTTCGCCTCCCTCAGCCACAAGACGAGCGACTACCGGGCGATGGTCGACCACGTGCGGGGCAGGTGCGCCGAGTTGCGCCAGGTCGTCTACTTCGGCGATCCGAGCTGGGACGCGCTGCTCGGGCGGGGGACTCCCGGCGCCCGCATCACGGACGACCACCTGTCCTGCGACGACCCGATCAACATCCAGTACACGTCCGGCACGACGGGCTTCCCCAAGGGGGCCACCCTCTCCCACCACAACATCCTGAACAACGGTTACTTCGTGGGCGAGTTGATCGCCTACACCGAGCAGGACCGGATCTGCATCCCGGTGCCGTACTACCACTGCTTCGGCATGGTCATGGGCAACCTCGCCGCCACCTCGCACGGCGCCTGCATGGTGATCCCCGCCCCGTCCTTCGACCCGAAGGCCACGCTGGAGGCGGTCCAGCAGGAGCGCTGCACCTCCCTCTACGGCGTCCCGACCATGTTCATCGCGGAGCTGAACCTCCCCGGCTTCGCCTCGTACGACCTCTCCTCCCTGCGCACCGGCATCATGGCGGGCTCGCCCTGCCCGGTGGAGGTGATGAAGCGGGTCGTCGCCGAGATGCACATGCAGCAGGTCTCCATCTGCTACGGCATGACCGAGACGTCCCCGGTCTCGCTCCAGACCCGGATGGACGACGACCTGGAACACCGCACCGGCACGGTCGGCCGCGTGCTGCCGCACATCGAGGTGAAGATCGTCGACCCGGCGACGGGCGTCACGCAACCGCGCGGCACGGCGGGCGAGTTGTGCACCCGCGGCTACAGCGTGATGCTCGGCTACTGGAACGAGCCGGAGAAGACCGCCGAGGCCATCGACGCGGGCCGCTGGATGCACACCGGCGACCTCGCGGTGATGCGCGAGGACGGCTACGTCGAGATCGTCGGCCGTATCAAGGACATGATCATCCGGGGCGGGGAGAACATCTACCCCCGCGAGATCGAGGAGTTCCTCTACGCCCACCCCAAGATCCAGGACGTCCAGGTCGTGGGTGTCCCGCACGACCGCTACGGCGAGGAGGTCCTCGCCTGCGTCATCCCCCACGACCCCGCCGACCCGCTCACCCTGGACGAACTCCAGACCTTCTGCCAGGACCGCCTGGCCCACTACAAGATCCCGACCAGGCTTCAGCTCCTCGACTCCTTCCCGATGACGGTGTCCGGGAAGGTACGCAAGGTGGAACTGCGGGAGAGGTTCGCGGGCGGGCGGGGATAGCGGATCCGGGGACGTGGTCACAGTGGTGCGCGCATCCACACGCGGGGCCAGCGGGCCAGGCCGCATTCGGCCTCCGTCGCACGGATCTCGCGCAGGCCGGGGGTGAGGTCCGTCTCCGCGAGGGCGCGGAAGCCGAGGCGGGCGTAGTAGGGAGCGTTCCACGGGATCTTCGTGAAGGTGGTCAGGGTCAGGGCGGTCAGGCCCTCCTCGCGGGCGCGGCCGGCGGCGTACGCGAGGAGTTCCCGGCCCGCGCCCGTGCGGACGCCTTGTTCGCTCCGCCGGCTCCGAAGTCCTCGTTCTGCACCACGTTTTCCCCTTCCGCTCGTTCCACGCACTCGTCAGGCGGGCACGCGCTCCGGGTCGGCACCGTCAAAGGGCGGGTAGGTTCGGTCGCTCGTGCGCTCGGCCGCGTCGATGTAGTCGGCGAGAGCGTTCCGGGACCGGGCGAGCGCGGCCATCTGGTCGTCCAGCCGGCGCAGCCGCGACCGCATCGCGGCCAGCAGTTCGGGACACCCCAGCAGCTCCGGGCCCTCTCCGACCGCGCAGGGCAGCAGATACGCGATGTCCTCCGACGATAAGCCGGCGCCCAGCAGGTGGCGGATCTGTCTCACCCGCAGGACCGCGCTCTCGTCGTACTCGCGGTACCCGTTCGTGCCGCGGTCCGCCTCCAGCAGGCCCTGGGCCTCGTAGTAGCGCAACTGATGGGCGTTGACGCCCGTCCGGCGACTCAGTTCCCCGATACGCATCGAAAACCTCACTTGACCTTCACACCGGTATCAACGTTGACGATGCTGCCATGAACAGAACCGACACACCCGTGACAGTCATCGGACTCGGACTGATGGGCCAGGCACTCGCCGGCGCCTTCCTGAAAGCCGGGCATCCCACGACCGTGTGGAACCGCACGACCTCCAAGGCCGACGGGCTGGTGGCGCGGGGCGCTCGGCTCGCACCGACAGTCGGCGACGCGGTCGGGGCCGGCTCCCTGACGATCATCTGCGTCACCGACTACCAGGCCGTGCGGGAGCTGCTCGGCACCAGCGATGTCGAACTCGACGGCACGACGCTGGTCAATCTGACCTCGGGTGACTCGGCCCAGGCCCGGGAGACCGCTCGATGGGCCGAGCAGCGCGGCGCCCGCTACCTGGACGGCGCCGTCATGGCCGTCCCGCCGGCCATCGGCACGCCCGAGGCGGTGATTCTGCACAGCGGCCCCCAGACGGACTTCGACGCGCACAAGCCGACCCTCGACGCGCTCGGCACCGTCACCCACCTCGGTGCGGACCATGGCCTGGCCTCCCTGTACGACGTCGCCGGACTGGCCATGATGTGGAGCGTCCTGAACGCCTGGCTCCAGGGCACCGCGCTGCTCAGGACGGCCGGTGTCGACGCCACGACGTACGCGCCGTTCGCGCAGCGGATCGCCGCGGGTGTGGCCGACTGGCTGCCCGGATACGCCGAGCAGATCGACAGCGGCTCGTTCCCGGCCGAGGTGTCGGCCCTGGAGACCGACGCGCGGGCCATGGCACACCTGATCGAGGAGAGCGAGGCGGTGGGTGTCAGCGCCGAACTGCCGAAACTGTTCAAGGCGATGGCCGACCGCTCGATCGCCGCGGGACACGGTGGTGAGCAGTATCCCGTGCTGATCGAAGAGTTCAGCAGGCCCGGGCCCGCCGACGACTGACCGGTCCGGGTCTGTCAGGGCGCCCGGTTCTCCGTGCCGGTGGCGTCCAGTGCGCCGGCCGGGGCGTTCACCGGCCGCGGCGTGCCGGTGAGGTCGAGGACGAACAGCGGGACGCCGAGGGCGTCGGCGCGGGCCCGGGCGTCGGCCGCGTACCCGGCGAGGGAGAAGCAGAGGCAGTCCGCCGACTCCGTCATGGCCGTCAGCCACAGGCACTCCACGTCCCGCAGGGTCGCGGGGCGCACGGCCGGGTCGACCAGCGCGACGACGCCGCGGGCGGCGAGACCGATCCCGGACGGAGGCCGCTGATCCGCCCGCCGGACGCCCCGGTAGCCGAGCCAGCGCAGATAGAACGCGGCGGCGGTGACGGCGTCGAGCGCGGTACGGACCGGAACGGAACGGAAGGGCGGCCGGGTGCCCGCGGCACCCCCGGTGACCTCGCCACCCCCCGGGACGTCGCCACCGCCGGTGACATCGGCACCGGCACCGGCACCGGCACCGGCGTCTGCGGGGGCAGGGATCCGCTCGGCCGCCGCCGTGTCCCGGCCCGTCGAACCGCCCCGGCCGGCCACGTCCGGCCCCTCCACAACCGGCACCCGCGACACCACCCCGCACGAGCACCCCACCTCCGGCCGCGGCCACTCCCCGCGTCGGCCGCAGGATGCGCACCGCACCGTCACCCAGTCGTCCTGCCAGACGCGATGGGCGACGGGCGTCACCGCGCCTGCGGGGTCGAGCCGCGGGGCGACGGGTGCTCCGCAGACGCACGGGTACGACGGGGCCGTGAAGCGGTTCTCTCGTCGGCAGGCCGGACAGCGCACCGGCACGCTCTCGGCCATGACCACTCCCGTACGGCGTCACATCGGGACAACGCGTCCATCGTGCGCCGGCGAGGCCCTGCCTGTCCGCCGCTTGCCCCACTCTTGACGCCCTTCGCTCACCCCACCTACATTCATTCCAGATAGTAGAAGTTTATTTCCGTAATACGGAAGAGCTCACCGCGGGGCGCGACGGGAGTGCGAATCCGACAGCCGAAGCAGGAGTACTCGATGGCTCGAATGACCGCTGCCCGCGCGGCAGTTGAGATCCTCAAACGGGAGGGCGTCACCGACGCGTTCGGTGTCCCGGGCGCGGCGATCAACCCCTTCTACGCGGCGCTCAAGGCCTCCGGCGGCATCCACCACACCCTCGCCCGCCACGTGGAGGGCGCCTCGCACATGGCCGAGGGCTACACCCGCACCCACGCAGGCAACATCGGCGTCTGCGTCGGCACCTCCGGCCCGGCCGGCACCGACATGATCACGGGCCTGTACTCCGCGACCGGCGACTCCGTCCCGATCCTGTGCATCACCGGCCAGGCCCCGACCGCCGTGATCCACAAAGAGGACTTCCAGGCCGTCGACATCGCCTCGATCGCCAAGCCGGTCACCAAGATGGCCGTGACCGTGCTGGAGGCCGCGCAGGTCCCCGGCGTCTTCCAGCAGGCCTTCCATCTGATGCGCTCCGCCCGCCCCGGCCCGGTCCTCATCGACCTGCCGGTCGACGTCCAGCTCACGGAGATCGAGTTCGACCCGGAGACGTACGAGCCGCTCCCGGTCTACAAGCCCGCCGCGACCCGCGCCCAGATCGAGAAGGCGATGTGGATGCTGAACGCCTCCGAGCGGCCGCTGATCGTCGCGGGCGGCGGTGTCATCAACGCCGACGCCGCCGAACTACTCGTCGAATTCGCCGAGTTGACCGGCACTCCGGTCGTCCCCACCCTCATGGGCTGGGGCATCCTCCCCGACGACCACGAGCTGAACGCCGGCATGGTCGGCCTCCAGACCTCGCACCGCTACGGCAACGCGACCTTCCTGGAGTCCGACTTCGTCCTCGGCATCGGCAACCGCTGGGCCAACCGCCACACCGGCAGACTCGACGTCTACACGGCGGGGCGCACGTTCGTCCACGTCGACATCGAGCCCACCCAGATCGGCAGGATCTTCGCCCCCGACTACGGCATCGCCTCCGACGCCAGGGCCGCGCTGGAGCTGTTCGTCGAGGCGGCGCGCGAGCTGAAGGAGGCCGGCGGGCTGCCCGACCGTTCCGCGTGGGCGGCCTCGGCACAGGAGCGCAAGGCGACCCTCCAGCGCCGTACGCACTTCGACGACATCCCGATCAAGCCGCAGCGCGTCTACGAGGAGATGAACAAGGCCTTCGGCCCTCAGACGCGATACGTCTCCACCATCGGCCTCTCGCAGATCGCCGGCGCCCAGATGCTGCACGTCTACCGGCCCCGCCACTGGATCAACTGCGGCCAGGCGGGCCCGCTCGGCTGGACCATCCCGGCCGCGCTCGGCGTCGCCAAGGCCGACCCGGAGGCCTGCGTCGTCGCGCTCTCCGGCGACTACGACTTCCAGTTCATGATCGAGGAACTGGCCGTCGGCGCGCAGCACAAGATCCCCTACGTCCACGTCCTCGTCAACAACTCCTACCTCGGCCTGATCCGCCAGGCGCAGCGGGCGTTCGACATCGACTTCCAGGTCAACCTGGAGTTCGAGAACATCAACGCGCCCGAGCTCGGCGTCTACGGCGTCGACCACGTCAAGGTCGCCGAGGGCCTCGGCTGCAAGGCGATCCGCGTCACCGACCCGGCCGAACTCGGCGCCGCGTTCGAGCAGGCCAGGAAGCTCGCCGCGGAGTACCGGGTCCCGGTCGTCGTCGAGGCGATCCTGGAGCGCGTCACCAACATCTCCATGTCGACGACCAACGACATCGGCAACGTCATGGAGTTCGAGGATCTGGCCACCGAGCCCGGCCACGCACCGACCTCGATCAAGCCGCTGAAGGTCTGACACTTCGCGCAGGACAGGGGCGGTCCGTCCGGGAGGACGGACCGCCCCTGTCACATGCGGCCTCAGGTCAGTCCCCGCCACCGCCACCTCCGCCGCAGTACGAGTAACCCCCGCCGCCTCCGCCCGTGCCGCGCGGCGAGTGCTTGAGGAGGCGCTTGCCGCCCACCTCGGCCCGGCGGATCAGCCCGGCCCGCAGGGCGAAGCGCGGCACCAGCAGCCGCAGGGCCGCCTCGCCGTGCAGGGCTACGGCCAGCAGCCGGTCGTGGTCGGTCAGACCGCGTCTGCCGGCGGGCAGCGGATGGCGCTGCCGCAGCTCCCGCACATGGCGTCGGGCGCCGCGCGTCGGGCCGAGCAGCGGGTAGCGCAGCAGGCCCGCCTCCGCGAGCGGGATGCGCATGAGGGCCACCGCGAGCCGTATGCCCGGCTCCTTGACCAACGTCCGCAGGCCGGCGGGCTCGTGGAGACAGGCGTGCACCTCCTGGGCCAGGGGAGAGGGCGGCCGCTGCGCGCTCATGGCGTCCGCCACGCCCGCCCGCACGGTCCCCGGCCGGTCCGCCACCACCAGGCCCCGCAGATACAGATCCACCACGGCGACGGTGACGGCGGCCCGGGGGCCGTCCCCCAGCAGTGCGATCTCGTGCGGCTCCAGCCGGAGCGCCGTACCGTCATCCATGGCTTCACCCCCGTGCCGGGGCCCGCCGCCCCCGTGCCAGCGGGTCCCGTGTGCCGAGAATGTGCCCGGCCCCGGGGGCGGTTGAAGCCCCCGGGGCCCGAGTTCAGAGGTTCATTTGAGGGTTCCGTACACGGCGTACGACCGGTGCCGTACGCGCGCCTGCGAAGGGGCGCGGGGCGTGTTACGCCTCGTGGTGCTCCGACAGCCCCGGCCAGTCGTCCGGGCCGCCGCCCTGCCACTCGACGAGGTCGCTGTCCGCGACGTCGGTGACGTACAGGTCCGCCAGCCGCAGGATCTCGGCGACGTCGTCGGTGTGCGTGGCGACGCCCAGGGGCTCCTCGCCCAGGGTGACCCGGCGGGACCCGTCCAGGGCGGGGGGATGGACCACGACATGCGGGTGCTCGGTTGGATGTGCCATGCCTTCAGGCTGCTGCGACCGGGTCGGTTCCGCACCCTGGGGGCGGGCCGGCCGTCCGACGGCGCGAGGCCGGGCGCGACAGGACGTTCGCGCCGCCGGACGGGGTCCGGTGGGGGGACTGGGACCGCGGCGGGTGCGACGGAGTCCGGAGTGGGCTTCCCTCAGGTCGAGAAGCCCGGCCGGGTCCTTCACCACCGCACTGGCTCACACTCCGCCGCGGTCCGCGCCCTGCCCGCGTCCGTGCCCGGGGCGACCACCCCTCATCCGGGTCGCCCCGCGCGGTCGGACGCGGTCAGGGAGTTCAGTCCTCGCGCAGGGCGGGACGAAGAGATCGGGGCATCAACAGCTTGTTGAAGCTGTGGGCGTGGATGGGTCCGGGCGGCGCCGCCCCTTTGGGCGCGACAGGACAGGTGTCAGCGGCGGCGCCGCCCGGGGTAAGGGGGACCCTCGGGTTCCGAGGGCCGGGAGGGCGTCAGATCCGGGCGCCGGAGAGCCGCTCCACGGCCCGCAGCAGCGCCGAGTGGTCCAGGCCGCCGTCGCCCTGCGCGCGCAGGGACGCGACCAGCTGGGCGACCACGGCGCCGACGGGCAGGGCCGCTCCGACGTTGCGGGCGGCGTCCGTGACGATGCCCATGTCCTTGTGGTGCAGGTCGATCCGGAAGCCCGGCTTGAAGTCCCGGCCGAGGAAGTTGTCCTTCTTGCGGGTGAGCACGGTCGAGCCGGCGAGACCGCCGTTCAGGACGTCCAGGGCCGCCTTCAGGTCCACGCCGGACTTCTCCAGGAAGACCACGGCCTCGGCGCACGCCTGGATGTTCACGGCGACGATCAGCTGGTTGGCGGCCTTCACGGTCTGGCCGGAGCCGTGCGGGCCGCACAGCACGATGGTCTTGCCGAGCGCCTCGAAGATCGGCCTGGCCTGCTCGAAATCGGCCTGCTCGCCGCCGGCCATGATGGACAGCACGGCCTCGATCGCGCCCGCCTCGCCGCCGGAGACGGGGGCGTCCAGGGCGCGGACGCCCTTGTCCTTCGCCGCCTTCGCCAGGTCGACCGAGGTCTGCGGGGTGATCGAGGACATGTCGATCAGCAGGGCGCCGGACCTCGCGTTCTCCAGGATGCCGTCCGGGCCGTAGGCGATGGCCTCGACCTGCGGGGAGGCCGGCACCATCGTGATGACGACGTCGGCGTCCCGCACGGCCTCGGCGATCGAACCGGCGGGGGTCCCGCCGGCCGCGGCGAGGCGGTCCAGCTTCTCCCGCTCCAGCGTGTAGCCGGTGACGTCGTAGCCCGCCTTGATGAGGTTCTCGGACATGGGAGAGCCCATGATGCCGAGGCCGATCCAGGTGATCCTGGGCAGAGCGGTGGTGGTCATGAGGGGATGCCTTTCGGTGCGGGGGTCAGCGGGGCAGCCAGTCGAAGGCCTCGGCGCTCGGGCGTTCACCCGGCTTGTACTCGAGGCCGACCCAGCCGTCGTAACCCGCCTTGTTCAGCTGGTCGAGGAGGTCTTCGAGGGGCAGCGAGCCCGTCCCGGGGGCGCCGCGGCCCGGGTTGTCGGCGATCTGGACGTGGCCGGTCCTCGCGGCGTACCGGTCGATCACCTGCGGCAGGTCCTCGCCGTTCATGGACAGGTGGTACAGGTCCATGAGGAAGCGGGCGTTGTCCAGCCCCGTCGTGTCGTTGACCTTGTCGACGACGTCGACCGCGGCCGGTGCGGACACCAGCGGATACGCCGGCGACTCGGGCCGGTTCAGCGCCTCGATCAGCAGGATCGCGCCGATCCGGTCGGCGGCCCGGGCCGCGAACACCAGGTTCTCCAGCGCGAGCGCGTCCTGCTCGGCCGGGCCGACGCCCTCGACGCGGTTGCCGTACAGGGCGTTGAGCGCCCTGCAGCCCAGGGAGGCGGCGAAGCCGGCCGCCACGTCGACGTTGGCGCGGAACCGCTCCGACTCCTCGCCCGGGAGCGACAGGGCGCCGCGGTCCGGGCCGGGCAGCCGGCCGGCGTAGAAGTTGAGGCCCGTGAGCTGGACGCCCGCGTCCTCGACGGCCTTCTTCAGAGCGTCGAGCTCCGGCTGGGCGGGGGTGGGCGAGTCGATCCAGGGCCACCACAGCTCGACCGCCGTGAAGCCGGCCGCGGCGGCGGCCGCGGGGCGCTCCAGGAGCGGCAGTTCCGTGAAGAGGATCGACAGGTTGACGTCGAAGCGCTGGTCTGCGAATCCCATCGGCCGCGCTCCCTTCCGTGATGTTCCGCATTGTGGAAGTTGCTTTCTGCTTACCGGAAGACTGCCGTCGGGTGTCATGGCTTGTCAAGGGGGCTGAGGCGGGCCTCGCGAGGACTTCCCGGCAGAGGTCGGCCGAAAAAGCAGAGGGCCGGCGTGCGTTCGCTGGGTACGCTTCGGCACATGCGGCGGGGGAGCGGACGGTGAGTGTGATTCCGGCCTGGAGTGCGGGTCTCGGACTCGGGTTTCTCGTCGCACTGCCGCTCGGTCCCATCGGACTGCTGTGCGTGCGCAGTGTTCTGCGCAACGGCTTTCTCTGCGGATTCGCCATCGGTCTCGGCGCGGCGGCCGTCGACGTGCTGTACGCCGGCCTCGGCCTCGCGGGTGTCGGCAAGCTGCTGGACATCCCGGTGCTGCGGACCGCTCTCGGGCTCGCCGGTGCCCTGGTCATGGCGTACCTCGGCGTCCGCTCGGTGCGGTCGGCCTTCCGGGCCAGGAGCGTGGTCGTCGACGCCGACGGCGAGACGGTGCAGCCGTGGGAGGCCTTCCGTACGGCTCTCACGGCGACGGCGGCCAACCCGGCCACGATCGGCTACTGGGCGGCGGCCTTCGCCGCCGCCACGGCGGCGAACGTCACCGACACGCTCGCGGACTCACTGGCCATGCTCGTCGGCGTCGGCTCGGGGACGCTGCTGTGGTTCACCACCCTCAGCGCCGGGGCCATGCTGTTGCGCCGCTGGTTCACCTCCCGGATGCTCCAGGGCGTGGACCTCCTGGCGGGCGTGGGCGTCATCTTCTTCGGCGGCGTCCTCGCGTACCAGGCCGTCGGCTGACGGAGCGGCGAGGCCGTGCCGTGTGCGGCGGCGCGCTTCCCGGCGCCCTGCTTCCCGGCGGCCTGCTTCCCGGCGGCCTGCTTCCCGGCGGCCTGCTTCCCGGCGGTTGAGGACAATGGAGAACCAGGGGCGTGCCCGTGCGTGAGCGGGAAAGGTGCCCGTATCCAGGGCGGTCCGGTGCGCCCCGGCGTCGGCTAGGGTCGCACGGGTCACGACGGTTCTGGGGGCAGCATGCGACTGAGAGTGGAGTTCACCACCGAGCCCTTCGACCTCGACGAGGCGCCCGCGCACGCGCTGGTCGCCCGCGAGGTCGTGGAGGCCGCCGAACTGGACGCCGTGGACGTCGGCCCGTTCGGCAACACCGCCGAGGGCGGTGCCGACGCGGTGCTCACCGCCGTGGACGCGCTGCTCCGCAAGACCCTGGAGGCCGGCGCCACCCGGGTCTCCCTCCAGCTCAACGTGATCGAGGAGGACGAGGCGTGAGCGGCGCCGGGGACGAGCCTTTCATCGCGGCCGTCAAGCCCCTGGTCGACGCCATGGGCGGCGAGATGATCCCGCCCGACGAGGCCGGCCCCGACGACGTCGTCCTGTCCTGGGAGGGCCGCGACGCCGTCGCCGTACGGCTGCCGCAGCTCGCCGACTCCCTCGACCACATCCTGGCCGCCATGGAGCGCCGCAAGGGCATGCCCCTGGCCGACCTGGACCGCAAGGCCAAGCAGGAGGTCGTGCGGATACTCGAGGCGCGCGGCGCCTTCTCCGTACGGCACGGGGTGGAGACCGTGGCGAGCGCCCTGGGCGTCAGCCGCTTCACCGTCTACAACTACCTCAACCGCGAGAAGGGGGCCTGACCGGGTCCGCCCGGTTGCGCCTCCTGGTCGGGCTTCGCCGCCTCGCCGGGTTTCGTCACGCGGAATTTTCAACAAACTGTTGACGTGCTGTCGCGGGAGGGCGTTAGCTATCGGCACGCCCGTTCAGCACGAAGGCCGTACCCCGGCCACGGAGGCTCCCGTGACGTCCACTTCCATGCCGCCGGGCCTGGCCCGGTTCAACGCTCTGGAGGAGCACGCGGCCCTCACCGCGCTCCACGAGGCGTGCGCTTCCACGGCGTGGGCGAAGCGCCTGCTCGCCGCCCGCCCCTACGCCACCAGCGAGGCCCTGTACGCCGCGAGCGACGCCGCCGTGGCGGAGCTGACGGCCGACGACCTCGCGGAGGCGATGGCCGGCCACCCGCCCATCGGCCGCCCGAAACCCGGCGACCCCACCTCGGCCCGGGAGCAGCGCGGCATGGCCGGAGCCTCCGACGCGCTCAAGGCGGAGATGCTGGAGCTGAACCTCGCCTACCAGGAGAAGTTCGGTCATGTCTTCCTGATCTGCGCCACCGGCCGGACCGGCGAGCAGATGCGCGACGCGGTCAGGGAACGGCTCGGCAACACGCCGGAGCGGGAGCGCGAGATCGTCCGCACGGAACTGGGGAAGATCAACCGCATCCGTCTGGCCCGACTCGTCGAAGGGGACTGACCGCAGCATGAGCACCTCCGCCACCGCCTCCGTGTCCACGCACATCCTGGACACGTCCGCCGGCCGCCCCGCCCGGGGCGTCGCCGTCCACCTCTTCGCCCGCTCGGGGCGCGAGGCCGACTGGCAGGCGCTCGGCGGCTCCGCGACCGACGCGGACGGGCGGTGCAAGGACCTGCCGGCGCTGCCGGAAGGCACCACCCACGTACGGCTCGACTTCGCGGTGGAGCCGTACTTCGAGAAGAAGCAAGCCGATGCGCAGCAGGACGCCCCCGCGAATCGGGACAGCGGTGCCGTGTTCTTCCCCGAGGTGGCGATCACCTTCGCCGTGACGCCCGGGGAGCACTACCACGTACCGCTGCTGCTCAACCCGTTCGGCTACTCCGTATACCGAGGGAGCTAGCTACTCATGCCCACCATTCTGGGACAGAACCAGTACGGCAAGGCCGAGAACCGAGTCGTCAAGATCACGCGGGACGGCGCCACCCACCACATCAAGGACCTGAACGTCTCCGTGTCGCTGAGCGGCGACATGGAAGAGGTCCACATCTCCGGCTCGAACGCCAACGTCCTGCCCACCGACACCACCAAGAACACGGTGTACGCGTTCGCCAAGGAGCACGGCATCGAGTCCGCCGAGCAGTTCGGCATCCACCTCGCCCGCCACTTCGTCACCAGCCAGGAGCCGATCCACCGGGCCCGGATCCGCATCGAGGAGTACGCCTGGGAGCGGATCGCGGCCTCCGACGCCGACTCGCGGCTCATCTCCGCCGACGAGGTCAAGCACTCCTTCGTGCGCAAGGGCCAGGAGGTCCGGCTGACCCAGATCACCTACGACGGCTCCTCGTGGGAGGTGATCTCGGGCCTGAAGGACCTCGTCGTGATGAACTCGACCAACTCCGAGTTCTGGGGCTACGTCAAGGACAAGTACACGACGCTGAAGGAGGCCTACGACCGCATCCTGGCCACCCAGGTCTCCAGCCGCTGGCGGTTCAACTGGACCGACGACGACCAGCGCATGCCCGACTGGGACAACTCCTACGAGCAGACGAAGAAGCACATGCTCCAGGCCTTCGCCGAGACGTATTCGCTCTCGCTCCAGCAGACGCTGTACCAGATGGGCGCGCGGATCATCGGCAACCGCGGCGAGATCGACGAGGTCCGCTTCTCCCTCCCGAACAAGCACCACTTCCTGGTGGACCTCGAGCCGTTCGGGCTGGAGAACGACAATGAGGTGTACTTCGCCGCCGACCGGCCCTACGGCCTGATCGAGGCGACGATCCTGCGGGACGGCTGCGAGGCGAAGATCCCCGTGGACCTCACCAACCTCTGACGCCCCTCCCGACGTTCCCTCTTTCGGCACCCGTGGCCGGGGAACCCTTCTCCTCGGCCACGGCACTCAAACTCCCAGGGTCCTGCCGTGCCCTCCACCCCAGCGCAAAGGACGAACCATGGCAGCAGCCCGGCGCATCGTCATCGAGAACTGTGCGATCGCGACCGTCGACGCCGACGACACCGAGTACGCCTCCGGGCACCTCGTCCTCGCCGGCAACCGCATCGAGTCGGTCGGCGCGGGCAAGGCCCCCGAGGGCCTGGAGAACGTCGTACGCCGTATCGACGCCTCCGGTCACCTCGTCACCCCCGGGCTGATCAACACGCACCACCACTTCTACCAGTGGATCACCCGTGGTCTGGCCACGGACCACAACCTGTTCGACTGGCTGGTCGCGCTGTACCCGGTCTGGGCGCGCATCGACGAGCCGATGGTCCGCGCGGCGGCCCAGGGCTCGCTCGCGATGATGGCCCGCGGCGGCGTCACCACGGCCATGGACCACCACTACGTCTTCCCGCACGGCTCCGGCGACCTGTCCGGTGCGATCATCGGCGCCGCCCGCGACATGGGTGTCCGCTTCACCCTCGCCCGCGGCTCCATGGACCGCAGCGAGAAGGACGGCGGCCTGCCCCCGGACTTCGCCGTCGAGACCCTCGACGGCGCGCTGGCCGCCACCGAGGAGACCGTGCGGCAGCACCACGACTCCTCCTTCGACGCGATGACCCAGGTCGCGGTCGCGCCCTGCTCGCCCTTCTCCGTCTCCACCGAACTGCTGCGCGACGGCGCCCAGCTCGCCCGCCGCCTCGGGGTGCGGCTCCACACCCACGGTTCGGAGACCGTGGAGGAGGAGAAGTTCTGCCACGAACTGTTCGGCATGGGCCCGACCGACTACTTCGAGTCCACCGGCTGGCTCGGCGAGGACGTGTGGATGGCGCACTGCGTCCACATGAACGACTCCGACATCGCCGCCTTCGCCCGCACGAGGACCGGCGTCGCGCACTGCCCGTCGTCCAACGCCCGCCTCGCCGCCGGTATCGCCCGCGTCCCCGACATGCTCGCGGCCGGCGTCCCGGTCGGCCTCGGCGTCGACGGCACCGCCTCCAACGAGTCCGGCGAACTCCACACCGAGCTGCGCAACGCCCTCCTCATCAACCGCCTCGGCGCGCACAAGGAGGCCGCCCTCAACGCCCGCCAGGCGCTGCGCCTCGGCACGTACGGCGGCGCCCAGGTGCTGGGCCGGGCGGCGGAGACCGGCTCCCTGGAACCGGGCAAGCTCGCCGACCTCGTGCTGTGGAAGCTGGACACGCTCGCCCACGCCTCCATCGCCGACCCGGTGACCGCCCTGGTCTTCGGCGCGGCGGCCCCGGTCACCGCCTCCTTCGTGGGCGGCCGGCAGATCGTCGAGGACGGGCGGCTGCTCACGGCCGACGAGGACGCGATCGCCCGCGCCACGCGCGACGAGGCCCGGCGGCTGGCGAGGATCGCCGCCCAGGGCTGACCACCCGGATGACTCCGGCCGGGAGGGACGGCTCCCGGCCGGTGGCCGCGGACCCGAGCGGGGTCCACGGCGGTCGTCTCCGGGGCGCGCGTGCACGCGTGCGCCCCGGAACGGCCACCCCCGTCCCGCATGTCCGGTCCCGCACGACCACCCGCACCACCTCCTTGACACCCACGGCCGTCGTCCGGCGCAGCCGTGTAACCGACCGGAGGGAAGCCGCCGTGGCCGACCACCCCGTTGACGAAAAACTCCCCGCGCTCAAGATGGCGACGACCGGCCTGCAGCATGTGGCCGCCATGTACGCCGGAGTCGTCGCCCCACCCCTGATCGTCGGCGCGGCCATCGGCCTGACCGCCACCGACCTGACCTTCCTCACCGGCGCCTGTCTGTTCACCGCGGGCCTCGCCACGTTCCTGCAGACCATCGGCGCCTGGAAGATCGGCGCCCGGCTGCCGTTCGTCAACGGCGTCACCTTCGCCGGTGTCGCCCCGATGACCGCGATCGTCGCCTCCACCGAGGACAAGTCCGACGCCCTGCCGGTCATCTTCGGCGCGGTCATCGTCGCCGGACTCCTCGGCTTCCTGGCCGCCCCCGTCTTCTGCAAGGCGGTCCGCTTCTTCCCGCCGGTGGTGACGGGCACCGTCATCACCCTGATCGGCATCTCCCTGCTCCCGGTGGCCTTCGGCTGGGCCCAGGGCCCCGACCCGGCGGCACACGACTACGGATCGGCGACCAACCTGGGGCTCGCCACCGGCACCCTCGTCGTCGTCCTGCTGCTGCGGCGCTTCACCCGGGGCTTCGTCAAGCAGATCGCCGTGCTGCTCGGCCTGGTCGCGGGCACGCTCATCGCGATTCCGTTCGGCGCCACGGACTTCGGCCCGGTCGCGGACGCAGCGGTCATCGGCTTCCCCACGCCCTTCCACTTCGGCGCCCCGCAGTTCCAGCTCGCCGCGATCCTCTCCCTGTGCGTGGTGATGGTGGTGTCGATGACCGAGTCGACCGCCGACATGCTGGCGCTGGGTGAGATCGTCGACCGCCCGGCCGACGAGAAGACCATCGCGGCCGGCCTGCGCGCCGACACCCTCGGCTCGGCGATCAGCCCGCTCTTCAACGGCTTCATGTGCAGCGCCTTCGCGCAGAACATCGGCCTCGTCGCGATGACGAAGATCCGCAGCCGCTACGTCGTCGCCGCCGGAGGCGGGTTCCTGGTGCTGATGGGCCTGTGCCCGATGGCCGCTTCGCTGATCGCCGTCGTACCGCGACCGGTGCTCGGCGGGGCGGGCGTGGTCCTGTTCGGCTCGGTCGCCGCCAGCGGCATCCAGACCCTGGTCCGGGCCGGCCTGGAGAAGGACGACAACGTCCTGATCGTGGCCGTCTCACTGGCCGTCGGCATCATCCCGATCACGGCGCCGGAGTTCTACCACGCCTTCCCGGAGACGGCGCGGATCGTCCTGGACTCGGGCATCTCGACGGGCTGCGTCGCGGCGGTCCTGCTGAACCTGGTCTTCAACCACCTGGGCCCGCGCGACCGGGACGCCCACGACGTGACCCACCCGATGGAGGCGGGCGAGGACATCACGGGCGTCCCCCCTGCCCCGGCAGCACCGTGAGATCGGCGAAAAGAGCTCCGAACTCCGCTTAGGCTTCTGCCTCGGTCAACTCACCGTTGACCGGGGGGACAGGGGACGAGGGGGAGACGGACCGATGAACCACGCGACCGACGTGTTCCAGCCGTTGCAGGCGGACGATCCGCCCGTGGTGGCCGGATACCGCCTGGCCGCCCGGCTCGGCGCGGGGGGCATGGGCCGGGTCTACCTGTCGCACACGCAGGGCGGCCGGCCGGTGGCGATCAAGGTGGTGCGGCCGGAGCTGGCCGACGACCCGGCCTTCCGGCGGCGGTTCCGCCGGGAGGTCGAGGCGGCCCGGCGGGTCCGGGGCGCGTACACGGCCGAGCTGATCGACGCCGACGCGGACGGCACACCGCCCTGGGCGGCCACGCTGTACGTGCCCGGACCGTCCCTGACGGATGCCGTCGCCCGGCGCGGACCACTGCCCGCGCCCGCGGTGCTGTGGCTGATGGCGGGGGTGGCCGAGGCGCTGCAGGCCATCCACGGGGCGGGCATCGTGCACCGGGACCTCAAGCCGTCGAACGTGCTGCTGGCCGCCGACGGGCCGCGGGTGATCGACTTCGGCATCTCGCTGGCCTCCGACTTCACCTCGCACACCGCCACGGGCGCCACCGTCGGCACTCCTCACTTCATGGCTCCCGAGCAGGCGTCCGGCGGCGAGGTCACGGCGGCGACCGACGTCTTCGCGCTGGGGCAGACGGCTGCCTTCGCGGCGCTGGGCCGGCCGCTGTACGGGGACGGCTCCGCGGTCGGGGTGCTGTACCGGATCGTGCACGACCAACCCGATCTGTCCGTGCTGCCCGAGCAGCTCCGTCCGCTGATCGCCCGGTGCCTGGCCGCCGCCCCGGAGGACCGGGCCGGTCTTGCGGAGATCGTCGAGTGGTGCCGGCAGGGGCTGGGCGCGGACGCCGAGGCGGGCGCGGGCCCGGCCGTCTGGCGGGACGTCATGGGGCCGGAGGTGCCGGTCCCCTCCCCGGCGGACCTCGACGCCACCTGGGTCTCCCCGGCCCTCGACCCGACGCGGGTGCAGAGGCAGCCGCTGGTCGTCACGCAGCCGCAGACACAACCGCCGGGACCGGAGGAGAGACGGGCGCGCAGACGGCGCACCGCCCTGATCACGACCGGGGCCGTGACGGCGGGGGCGCTGGTGCTGACCGGCCTGGCCTGGACGGTCGCCGACGCGGGGAACAGATTCCGGGACTGGGTGGCGGGCGCACCGTCGACGCCCGGCCCGGAGAAGTCCGGAGGGTCGGCCGCGCCGGAGTCGTCGACGGGGGCGCGCTCGGGTTCCGGGGCCGCGTCAGGAGCGGAGGCGGGCGGCGGCACTCCGGAAGCGTCCCGTCCGTCCCCGGCCGCGTCCAAGTCACCGCAGGTCATCACGCAGGCGCCACTGCTGCTGAACGCGAAGACCTCGCTCAGCTTCGAGAAGCCGCTCTGGCGCGAGGACCGCGAGGGAGACATCCGCCTCAACTGTGAGAACCCGAGCTGCGAGCTGGAGAGCGACACCAGCGTGTTCGTCCAGATGTTCACCGACGAGGCGGTTTCCCTCGACGAGTGCCGGCTCCTGCTCGGCGCTGCCGACCGCCGGCGCTGGACGCTGGCCTCGGTGGCGGCCGGCAGCCAGATCTGCGTCAAGCACTCCTCCGGGGACATCGCCCTGCTCGTGGTCCAGACGAAGTCGACGGCGCTGCGGGAACTCGCCTTCCTCACGGTGGACATGACCGTCTGGAAGAAGGCGGCCTAGAGCCCGAACGGGCCCGGGTCCGACGCCAGCTTCCTGAAGTGCTCCCGGGGGTCCGGGACCAGCTTGCGGGCCTTCAGGTCTAGCAGGCCGCCGACTGCCGTGATCTCGGCCGCCACCGTGCCGTCCGCCTTGCGGACCGTCTGCTCGATGCGGAAGGTCTTGCCGTCGCCCCAGGCGAAGGCGCAGGTCACCTCGACTTCGTCGCCCGCGAGCAGTTCGCGCTTGTAGCGGATGGTCGTCTCCAGGGCGACCGGGCCCACACCGCTGCCGACGAGGGCGGACTGGCTGATCCCCGCGGCCCGCAGTAACGACCAGCGGGCGTGTTCCGCGTAGTTCAGGTACACGCTCTGGTTGAGATGACCCTGCACGTCGGTCTCGTAACCGCGGACGGTCACCGGGACGGAAAACGGCTCGCTCATGGCTTCCCTTCTCACACCGGGCACGCGTGGCGTACGCAACGATTCACTGATCTTGGCATGCTCATCACGCCCGGCGGGGCGAGGCCAGCAGATAGCGGGTCCCCGTGCGCGGCTCGCGGTGCTCGCTCACCTGCCAGCCTGCCCCTTCCAGAGTGGCCGCGCAGGTCCGCAGCGCCTCGCCGTCCGGCTCGTACACGGCGACGGCCTCCGGCTGCGGGGTCTCCCGCACCCGGTAGCCCCCGTCGCCCTGCCCGGCCGGGTGGTGTCCGGCCGCCTCCAGCGCGAGGGCGGCGGCCTGTACGAGATGCGTACGCTCCCAGCCGCACGGCCGCTCCACCGCGCCGTCCGGGTTGGTCATCCGGCGCAGCTCCAGCAGCCCCTGCCAGGCGCTGTGCACCTCGCGGCGCCGCGCGGGCCCGCTCTTGGGAGCCGCCTCCTCCCCGCCGACGCGCGCGGCGAACACACCGGCGGTGGCGGGGGCCTCGGTGGCGGGCTCGTGCACCTGCGTGACGCCCTGCCGTACCCGGTGGCCCTCCGGCGTCAGAAAGTGATCGTGCGGCGGCCGCGGGTGCCGGAAGGCGAGCCCCCGCTTCACCAGCGCCGCGAGCTGCGCCTCCGTACCCCGCAGCCGGCCGGTCACCGGGTCGGCGGCGTCGATGACCCGCCGCTGCGCGGCGGTCGGCGGTCGGGTCACGGCACGCTCCTCTCCGGCACGGGACAGCCCCCGGGGCACACGCCCCACCTGCTGGAAGGCTACGACCCGCCACTGACAATCGCGCCTACTGCCGGTACCCGCCGAGGAACCGCCCGATCCGCCCGATCGCCGCCTCCAGATCGTCGGCGTACGGGAGAGTCAGAATGCGGAAGTGGTCGGGCGTGGGCCAGTTGAAGCCGGTGCCCTGGACCACCTGGATCTTCTCCCGCAGCAGCAGGTCCAGGACGAACTTCTCGTCGTCGTGGATCTTGTGCACCTTGGGGTCGAGACGCGGGAACGCGTACAGCGCCCCCTTCGGCTTCACGCACGTCACGCCGGGAATCTCGTTCAGCTTCTCCCAGGCCACGTCGCGCTGTTCGCGCAGCCGGCCGCCCGGCTGGGTGAGGTCGCGGATGGACTGCCGCCCGCCGAGCGCGGCCTGGATGGCGTACTGGGCGGGCGCGTTGGCGCACAGCCGCATCGAGGCCAGCATGGTGAGGCCCTCCAGGTAGTCCTTGGCGTGCTGCCTCGGGCCCGTCACCACCAGCCAGCCGGAGCGGAAGCCCGCCACGCGGTACGTCTTCGACAGGCCGCAGAAGGTGAGCACCACCAGGTCGGGGGCGAGCGCGGCGGCCGAGTGGTGCACGGCGTCGTCGTAGAGGATCTGGTCGTAGATCTCGTCGGCGAACACCATCAGGCCGTGCCGCCGGGCGAGGTCGAGGATGCCCTCGACGATCTCCTTCGGGTAGACCGCGCCGGTGGGGTTGTTGGGGTTGATGATGACCACGGCCTTCGTACGGTCCGTGATCTTCGACGCCATGTCGTCCAGGTCCGGGTACCAGTCGGTCTGCTCGTCGCAGAGGTAGTGGACCGCCTTGCCGCCCGCGAGGGTCGTCACGGCCGTCCACAGGGGGAAGTCCGGGGCGGGGATGAGGATCTCGTCGCCGTCCTCCAGCAGCGCCTGGACCGCCATCGACACCAGTTCGGAGACGCCGTTGCCGAGGAAGACGTCGTCGACGCCGACCTCCAGGCCCAGTGTCTGGTAGCGCTGGGCGACCGCGCGGCGGGCGGAGAGGACGCCGCGCGAGTCGGTGTAGCCGTGCGCCTGCGGCAGCATCCGGATCATGTCCTGGAGGATCTCGTCCGGCGCCTCGAATCCGAAGAGGGCGGGGTTGCCGGTGTTCAGGCGCAGCACGCTGTGACCGGCCTCCTCCAGCGCGTTGGCGTGCTCTATCACCGGGCCGCGGATCTCGTAACAGACCTCGCTCAGCTTGCTCGACTGCCGGAACTCCATGCGCTGCTTCCCCTCGCCGACTGGTGTTGCTTGGTTTTACCAAGTAGCAGCTTGGAAAGTCCAACAACTTGTCTAGACTGCGTCGCATGCCACCTCGCCGCAGCTACGACCAGTACTGTTCCGCCGCCCGCGCCCTCGATGTCGTCGGCGACCGCTGGACCCTCCTGATCGTCCGGGAGCTCCTCGCCGGTCCCCGCCGCTACACCGACCTGCACGCGGACCTGCCCGGCGTCAGCACGGACGTACTCGCCTCGCGGCTGAAGGACATGGAGCGCGACGGCCTCGCGACCCGCCGCCGGCTGCCCCCGCCCGGGGCGGCCTTCGTCTACGAACTCACCGCCCGGGGGCGGGAGCTGCTTCCCGTGCTCCAGGCGCTGGGGGAGTGGGGCCGGGCGGAGCTCGGGGAGCGGCGGCCGACGGACGCGGTGCGGGCGCACTGGTTCGCCCTGCCCCTGCTGCGCCTGCTGGACGGGGAGGGACTCGTCGAAGTCCGCCTGGAGGAGGGGCAGTTCCACCTGCGTGCCGGTGCCGAGGAGGGGCCCGTGTACGGCGACGGGCCCGCCCCTGGAGAGCCGGACGCCCGGCTGGTCCTGGACACCGGCACGTGCACGGCGCTCAGCCGTGGGGAGCTGAGCCTGGCCCGGGCCGTGCGGGAGGGCCGGGTCGAGGTGACCGGCGAGGGCACGCTCGCGAAGGCACTGCGCGAGGCATGAAAGAAGGCCCGTGTGACACGGGCCTTCTGATGGGTGTCAGGAGCTCGGTGGCACCCGCACGGGCCGTCCCGCACCGCGTGTCAGCGCGTACCCGGCGATCCCCGCCAGCGCGGCCAGTACGCCGCCCACCGCCGTCCACACCCACCGGTCCGACCACCAGCCGGACGCCCAGCCGTCCTCCGGTTCGAGGCCGGCCAGGGCCGCCGCTTTCTCCTGCTTCTCCTCGGGCTTCGTCGCGATGCCCGGCATCAGGGGCTCGGACAGCGAGCCGTCCACCGCCGCCGAACCGCCGATGTCCTTGGAGTCGGCCCGGACCTCGGTGTCGACCGGGAGGCCCAGGTCGGTGGTGGGGACGCCGGTCGCCGTCAGCCGGATGTAATACGTGCCGGGCAGCGGGTCGTTCGCCCACGGCTCCGACCAGGCGCGGACCGTGCGCAGCACACAGGCCAGCTCCACGGAGGGCGTGTCCGCCGCCGCGGTGCGGGTCTGGGCCCCGTACTGGCAGGCCTGGCGGCGGCGCAGGCCGTCGTACACGTCGATCTGCCAGGTCTGCGCGGCGTGGGTGTCCGGCAGCTTCACCGTCGCCCTGACCGTGGGGCGCTGCCCGGTGTCGGCGGGGAACGACCAGTACAGGTAGTCACCCGTGGAGCCGCTCGCCGTGGCCCGCTGCCCCTGCTCGAACTCCGTGGCCGTACGGAAGGAGGTGCCCGCCCGGGTGGGTGCCGCCGAGGAATCCCGCGACGGACTCGGCGAGGCGTCGGCCGCGGCCGGCCCGGCCGTCAGCCCGAGAGTCAGCAGCGCAGCGCTCAACGCACGTATCGCTCGCATCAGTTGGTCCTCCAGACCGCGACCCGCCAGCGCGACAGCCAGCCCCAGACGAGACCGGCGAGGAAGCCGGTGAGAATCAGCGCGCCGAGCAGCCACCAGCCGCGGCCGAGGCCGAACGAGGCCACGTCACCGGCCTGGCTCGGGCCGTCCACGACGTCGACCGTCAGTTCCAGCGGCAGGCCGGGCGTGGTCTTCACCCCGGAGGCCGGCGAGAAGGAGTGGGTGACCGCCAGGCACACGGTCTTTGCGGCCGGCTTGTCACCGTCGGCGTCGTCACGCTCGGGCTCGGGGTATCGCAGCCCCGCCGAGATCACATCCGTACGGCCGTTGCCCGCCGCCTCACCGCGCACGATCTCCCGGCCGTGCGTCGTGACCGCCCGCAGCAGCACCCCGTAGCCGGGGTTCACGGCACGGTCGGCCGCCACGCTCACCGAGGCCCGCAGCTCCTGGCCCGGCAGCACGTCCACCCGGTACCAGCGCTGCTGCCCGAACTCCTCCCGGTCCGTGTACAGCCCCGACTTCAGCGCCGGTGCCCCGGTGCACGCGGCAGTGCCCTCGACCGGCACCGGCGTCACCACCGGATCGGCCGCCCGGTCCACCAACTGGTTGACCCGGTCGGTGAGTTCGTCCTGGTGCTCCACCGAGGTGTACGTGCCGCCGGTGGCCTCGGCGATGCAGCTCAGCTGCCGGCTCAGCTTGGCGGTCGGCACCAGGCCCAGCGTGTCGATGGTCAGGCCGATGCCCTTGGCGGCGATCTCGCGGGCCACCTCGCACGGGTCGAGCGGGGCGCAGGTGTCCTCGCCGTCGCTGATCAGCACGATGCGCTTGGAGCCGTCACCGCCGTCCAGGTCGTCGGCCGCCTTCAGCAGGGCCGGCCCGATCGGCGTCCAGCCGGTCGGGCTGAGCGTGGCGACGGCCGTCTTGGCCTCGGTGCGGTCCAGCGGGCCGACCGGGTAGAGCTGCGCGGTGTCCTTGCAGCCCGTCTTCCGGTCGTCGCCCGGGTAGTTCGCGCCGAGGGTGCGGATGCCGAGCTCGACCTCTTCCGGTGTCGCGTCGAGCACCTCGTTGAACGCTTGCTTCGCGGCGGCCATCCGCGACTGTCCGTCGATGTCGCGGGCCCGCATCGAGCCGCTGACATCGAGGACGAGGTCGACCTTGGGGGCGTCCTGGCCGGTGGGTTCACCGGCTGCCGCTCCGGCCGGGAAGGCGAGCCCGGCCGTCAGCGCGGCGAGCAGGGCACAGACGCCCGCCGCCAGCCGTTTTCTTGTGATCATCGGCGGATCTTATTGATCCGGGGTGCCGTGCTCCAAAACGGGCTCAGGCAAGGGGATTGGGCAGGTCCGCCCACTGGTCGCCGGGCGTCTGCGGCGAGAGCCGCATCAGCGTCAGCGCCTTCGTGGGCAGGGGCTCCGTGCGCAGCGCCGCGAGGTCCGGGGTGCGGGGCACATCCCGCACGGCCGTCTCCAGCGCCTGCGTGAGCGCCGCCCCCGACCCCGCCGTGCCGGCCAGGGCGCCCGCCACCAGCGAGCCGAACAGCTTGCGCCGCAGCGCCCGTTCGTCGTCCGTGACCATGCGGGCGGGCAGGTGGGGCACCGTGATGCCGTGCCGGGCCAGACGGGCCGGGCTGACGCGGATGTCGGCCAGGTCGCGGTAGACCAGCCGCAGCGGATTGCCCTCCGGCGAGAGGACCACCAGGAGGTTCTGGCCGTGCGCCTCCAGGGCCACGCCCAGCTCCAGCAGCCGCAGACCGACGGTGAGGGCGAGGCGCGCGAAGCCGGCCAGCCAGGCGGGGGAGCGGGGGAGTTCGGTCGTGGCGAGTGCCGCCACCGGCAGGACCCGTTCGCCGGGCCTCGCGTACGTCTCCGGCGGCTCCCGCAGGACGGCCGCGAAGTCGGGGGAGCCGGCCGCCGCCGCGCCCAGGGTGCGGGTCATGTGCAGCAGACCGCCGGTGTGCGCCGCCGGCGTCCCGGCGAAGTCCGACAGCACCCCGGACGCGGCGACCGAGGCCAGCGAGATGTCCCGCACCGAGGACGTCAGCCGGGCGCTGAGCGAGGTCTTGACGTGCGGCCCGCCGGGCAGCGCGAGCGTGCGCAGCGCCATCAGGGGATGCCCGGCGCGCCGCTCCTCGCACACCCGCTTCAGCACATGCGCCGCCTGCCACGGATGCACCGGCAGCACCACCCGCTCCCCGTCCCGCAGCTCCCGCGGCCACGCCCCCGTCACCAGGCACTCCTCCGCCCGCACCGTCACCAGCCCCAGCTCCACCAGCGGCCGGTGCTCGGGCCCGTAGGCGAGCTGCTCCGCCACCGAGAAACCGGGCCGGGACCGGCATGTGGGGTGGAACGGATGACCGTCGACGATCACCTGCTCCCACTCCCAGTCGCTCCGCGGCCACCCGTCCGTGGCGCGCCCCTCCTGTCCCGCTCTCGACAGCGCCAACGAGGCGACGCTGTGCGCGAGTTCGGCGGCGAAGGACGCGGAGTGCGGTACGGCGAGGTCCGTCATCAGCCGGGCCGGATCGTCGTACTCCGCCTCGTCGAGTCGCAGGACGGTGACGTACGCGCCGGTCGCGTACGGATCCGGCCGCGGGCCGTGCAGCCGGCGGCCGCCGGACAGGTGCAGGGTCAGCCCGTCCCGGCCCTGCTCGCGGCGGACGACCCAGGGCAGCGGGTCGTGGGCGAGACCGCGCCACAGACGGGACAGCACGGCCGCCCGGGCACCGGGCAATTCGGCCTCGTACCGCGGCAGGAGACCGGGCCGCACGACGGCCAGTTCGTCGGCGACCTCGGCCTCGGCGGTGGGGGAACGGTGCACGGGCGGGCTCCTCGGGTACGAATAGGGCGTCACGGCGGGATGACGACGGCACGCATACTGATCATCTCCGCCCGGAAGTCCGGAAATCCTTCAAGGACCGCAGGGAACGAGTGGAAGCGTGGACCTCATGCCCCCGCCCGACGGCGACGACTCCGCCCACGGTGACTGTGCCCATGGTGACGCCGCACACGGTGTCCCCGCCCAGGGCGACCCGGTCACCGGGGGCCTCGCCGAACGGGCCGACGCGTACGCCGCCGTGCCGCTGCTGAACTGCCTGCTGCGGGAGGTGGCGCGGCCGGTGAGCGAGACGGGCGAGCACCGGGTCCACCATCTGCCCGGCGTGGACCGCCTGCTGCGGGTGCGCGGCACGCGGCGGCCCGCCTGGCCCGAGGTCCGCACGGCCGGCGGATGGCACCGTATCGGCCACACCGAACTGGTCAAACTCGTCGCCGAGGAACTGCGCCGGCACACCGGGCTGTCCAACCACGAACTGCCCGCCGAGATGATCGACAGCCGGGACGCCGTGGCCGCGCTGCTGGCCGCCCGTGCCCGGGCGATCCCGCCCGACGACCCCTATCGGCGCTCCGAGCAGTGCCTCCTCACCGGCCACACCCACCACCCGGCCCCGAAGGCGCGCGGCGGCGGCCCCGCCGCCGGCTGGCTGCCCTACGCGCCCGAGGCGTACGCCCGCTTCCCGCTGACCCTGCTCGGGCTGCGCGAGGACACCGTCGTCGAGGAGGGCGACACCTCGGCCCTCGACGCCCTCGGCACGGCCCCGCCCGGCTACCGGCTGCTGCCCGCGCACCCCTGGCAGCTCGACCTGGCCGGCCCCGAACTCGCCGACGCCTTCGCGGACGGCAGACTCGTCCGGCTCGGCACGACCGCCCCCGGCACCTGGCCGACGGCCGCGATCCGCACGCTCTACGCGCCCGGGCACGACCTCTTCCTGAAGTTCAGCCTGGACGTGCGCATCACCAACGACATCCGCCGGCTGTGGCGGCACGACCTGCTCGCCCTGCGCCGCACCGACACGGCCGTGCGCGCCGCCCTCGACACGTTCGAAGGCCCCCCGGCCTGGCTGAGCGACCGCGGGTACCGTACCGCCGACTTCGCCTTCGAGGCCTTGGCCGTCCTCGTCCGGGACGGTTTCGGCGGCCGTCTCCTGCCCGGCGCGACGCCGCTGCTCGCCGCCGGTCTCGTCGAGGGCTTCGACGGCAGCCCGCTCGACGGGGCCGCCGACCCCGGGGCCTGGTGGGCTGCGTACCTGGCGCGGGTGGTGCCCCCGGCCCTGACGGCCTTCGCCCGGCACGGTGTCGTCATCGAGGCGCACCTGCAGAACACCCTGGTGGCCGTGGACGCCGGCGGCATGCCCGTGCAGGCGCTGTACCGGGACGCCGAGGGTGTCAAACTGCTGCCGGACGTGGGGCGGGAGGCCGGCTGGGAACGGCTCGTGTACTGCCTCGTCGTCAACCACCTCAGCGAGATCGCCGGCGCCCTCGCGGAACGCCACCCGGGCTTCGACCCCTGGCCCGCGGCCCGCCGCGAACTCGCCCACCACGACGTCCCCGAGATCCCCGCCCTGCTGGCCTCACCCACTCTCCCCGGCAAGACGAACCTGCTCCTCCGCTGGACCGGCGCGAACGGTGCGGACGCGCGCTACCTGCCGTTGCCCAACCCGCTGCGCGGCGCCTGAGCGAGCCGGTCACCCGTCCGGACCCTCCGGCAGGGCACCGGCGCGGGGCCGCGGTCAGGGGGAGGGTGGCTGTCCGTGCCGTGTCCCCCTGCGAGGAGAGGTATGACCGAGACCGACAGGGCCACCGCCCTCGCCTCCGAGCCCTCGGAGCACACCGACCCGGATCCCGCCAAGGCCGATCTGCGGAGGGTGGGCGCGCACCCGGACCACTGGTATCCGGTCGCCCTGTCCCGGCGGGTGCGCGCCGAGCGGGTGCTGGCGGCCACGTTCGCGGGTGAGCGGATCGCCCCGTTCCGGGGAAAGAGCGGCGACGTGCACGCGCTGGAGGACCGGTGCGTCACCGGCAGATGCCGTTGAGCATGGGCGTCGTGGAGGGCGAGACACTCCGCTGCCGCTACCACGCCTGGGCCTATCGCGGCGACGGCCGCATCTCCCAGATCCCGTACCTGGCCAAGGGCGACCGCCGGCCGCCCCGCGGTGTGCGCGGCTACCCCGTGCGCGAGGCGTACGGCCTGCGACGACGAGCGTCGCGAGCCCCATCAGCAGCCACACCACGCTCCCCGGCGCCTGCCGTCTCCCCGACCCCACGCCGCCTCCCCACCCCTCGCAGGACTCCCCGCACGGTATCCGAACCCCACCCGCGATCCGGTCCGACGGCCCCATGAAATGATGATCAGCGGCAAGGCGAGGGCGGAGCGACGAGGAAGCCGGTGTGAGCGACGATCCCCTGGACGCAGCGGTGACCGGTCCGGCACCCTGCCGCATCGTCGTGTGCCGGGACTGCTGTTGTGGCAGCGGCAAGCTGACCGGTGTCGATCACGCGGCCCAGACCGAGCGGCTGCGCGCGGCGGGGCCGGTGCGGATCTCCGCGTGTCTCGACGTCTGCGACCAGGCCAACGTCGTCGTCGTCCAGCCGTCGGCCGAGGGCCGGGCCGCCGGCGCCCGCCCGGTGTGGCTCGGGCTGGTCAACGACCCGGCCGCGACCGAGGACGTCGTCTCCTGGGTCCGCGAGGGCGGCCCGGGCGTGGCCCCGCGGCCCGGCATCCTCGACCTGTACGTCTTCAGTCCCCGCGCGCGACGGCGCCCCGACTCCCCATGACCCGGGAGGAGCCGCCTCGCGCGGGACGGGGCCGGGACGGTCACCGCGCCGGGCGAGGGCAGGTGCCCCCGAGCAGAGGTGTGCTGGTCAGCGCCCAGTAGAGTGCGCCTCTGTTGCCCCCGAGCCCCGAGGTACCGCGCAGTGACCCCCGAACCCCCCGCACCGACCGCCGCCGTGACCGTCGTCGGGCTCGGGGCCGACGGCTGGGCCGGACTGCCCGACACCTCACGCACCGCACTGCGCGACGCCGAGGTCGTCATCGGCGGACCCCGCCAGCTGGATCTGCTGCCGCCGGAGTGCGCCGGGCAGCGCGTGGCCTGGCCCTCGCCGCTGCGGCCCGCCGTCCCCGGCCTGCTCGCCGCGCACGCCGGGCGCCGGATCGCCGTACTGGCCAGCGGGGACCCCATGTTCTACGGCATCGGCCGCGCCCTCGCCGAGGAGACCGGCGCCCTGCGCGTCCTGCCGCACCCCTCCTCCGTCTCCTACGCCGCCGCCCGGCTCGGCTGGCCGCTGGAGGACGTGGAGGTCGTCACCCTCGTCGGCCGGCCCGCCGCCCGCCTGGCCGCCGCCCTGCACGACAACCGGCGGCTCCTCGTCCTCAGCGCGGACGCCGGCACGCCCGGCGAGGTCGCCGCCCTGCTGCGGGACCGGGGCTTCGGGCCCAGCCGGATGCGCGTCCTCGAACAGCTCGGCGGCGACCGGGAACGCGTGACCGCCGCCTCCACCGCCGCCGACTGGCCCGCCGCCCAGCCGCCCGGCGATCCGCTCAACATCGTGGCCGTGGAGTGCCGCCGCGCCCCGGGCGCCCTGCGGCTCGGCGCCGTGCCCGGGCTCCCGGACGAGGCGTACGAGCACGACGGTCAGCTCACCAAGCGGCACGTCCGCGCCGCCACGCTCGGCGTGCTCGCCCCCGCCCCCGGCGAGCTGCTCTGGGACATCGGCGGCGGCTCCGGCTCGATCGCCATCGAGTGGATGCGCACCCACCCCTCGTGCCGCGCGGTCACCGTGGAGCGGGACCCGGCGCGCGCCGAACGGATCAGCCGCAACGCCGACCGGCTCGGCGTGCCCGGACTGCGGGTCGTCACCGGCGCCGCGCCCGCCGTCCTCGCCGAACTCCCGCCCCCCCACGCCGTGTTCGTCGGCGGCGGGCTCACCGCGCCCGGCCTCCTCGACGCCTGCTGGGAGGCGCTGCCCGGCGGCGGGCGGCTGGTCGCCAACACCGTGACGCTGGAGTCCGAGGCGCTGCTCGCCGACGCCCACCGGCGCCACGGCGGCGAACTGGTGCGGCTCGCCGTGGCACACGCCGTGCCGGTGGGAGGCTTCACCGGGTGGCGGCAGGCGATGCCCGTGACCCAGTGGGCCGTACGGAAAACGCCCGACACCTCTTCAGGAGCAGACAGATGACCGTGTACTTCATCGGTGCCGGACCCGGCGCCGCCGACCTGATCACGGTGCGCGGCGCCCGCACGCTCGCCGCCTGCCGGGTCTGTCTGTACGCGGGCAGCCTGGTCCCGCGGGAACTGCTCGCCGAATGCCCGCCGGATGCCCGGCTGGTGGACACCGCGCAGCTCGACCTGGACCAGATCACCGCCGAGTTGCTGCGCGCCCACGAGGAGGGGCACGACGTGGCCCGGCTGCACTCCGGGGACCCCGCCGTGTTCAGCGCGGTCGCCGAGCAGATGCGGCGGCTGGACGCGGCCGGTGTGCCGTACGAGGTGGTCCCGGGCGTCCCCGCCTTCGCCGCCGCGGCCGCTTCCCTGAAGCGGGAGCTGACCGTACCGACGGTCGGCCAGACCGTGATCCTCACCCGGGTCGCCAACCGGGCCACCGCCATGCCCGAGGGCGAGGACCTGGCGACCCTCGGCCGCAGCGGCGCGCTGATCGTGCTGCACCTGGCCGCCAAGTACGTGGACCGCGTGGTCGCCGAACTCCTCCCGCACTACGGCGCCGACTGCCCCGCCGCGGTCGTCGCCTACGCCTCCCGCCCGGACGAGCTGATCATCCGCGGCACCCTCGACGAGATCGCGGGGAAGACGAAGGAGGCCGGTGTGCTGCGCACGGCCGTGATCATGGTGGGGCGGACGCTCGGGGCGGAGCAGTTCCGGGACAGCCACCTGTACTCGCCGGAGCGGGAACGCCACGTGTGCTGACAGCGGCGAACGTGTACCGCCCCCGCCGTCAGGCCGGCGCGCTGCGCCCGACCACCGTCCCCGCCCGGTCGATGCAGATGACGTCGACCACGACCGGCGCCCCGCGCAGCACGGCCAGGGCCTCGTCGCGGGCGGTCGTGGCGACCAGGTCGCCGAGCGGCACCCCGACGGCCAGGCACGACTGGAGCGCGGCGAGCCCGGTGTTGGCGTCCGCCACCTGTGCGGCCAGCGCCTCGTCCGCGCCGCCGCGCCGGGCCAGTTCGGCGAGGAAGCCCTTGTCGACCTGGGAGCGGGCCGAGTGCAGGTCGAGGTGCCCGGCGGCGAGCTTGGAGAGCTTGGCGAAGCCGCCGCAGACCGTCAGGCGGTCGACGGGGTGGCGGCGGATGTACTTCAGCACGGCGCCCGCGAAGTCGCCCATGTCGAGCAGGGCGTCCTCGGGCAGCCCGTACTCGGCCACGACCGTCTTCTCCGACGTCGACCCGGTGCACCCGGCGACATGCGTACGCCCCGCCGCCCGCGCGACGTCCACGCCCCGCCGGATGGAGTCGATCCACGCCGAGCAGGAGTACGGGACGACGATGCCGGTCGTGCCCAGGACGGACAGGCCGCCCAGGATGCCGAGCCGGGGGTTCCAGGTCGAGCGGGCGATCTCCTCGCCGTGGTCGACGGAGACGGTGATCTCGACGTCGCCCGGTCCGCCGTGCCGGGCTGCGACCTCGGCGACATGGTCGCGCATCATCTGCCGGGGGACCGGGTTGACGGCGGGTTCGCCGACGGGCAGGGGCAGGCCGGGGCGGGTGACGGTACCGACCCCGGGGCCTGCCCTGAACACCACACCGGCCCCGGCGGGCAGCCGTCGTACCGTGACCCGGACCAGCGCGCCGTGGGTGACGTCCGGGTCGTCCCCGGCGTCCTTCACGACCCCCGCCATCGCGTGCCCGTCGCCCAGTTCCTCGACGGCCAGCGCGAACGACGGTGTCTGCCCCTTCGGCAGGGTGATGGTCACGGGGTCGGGAAACTCGCCGGTCAGCAGGGCGGTGTACGCCGCTGTCGTGGCCGCCGTCGCACAGGCGCCGGTGGTCCAGCCGGGCCGCAGGCCGGTGTGCTCCAGCTGGGCCCTGCGGCCGCCCTTCACTTCGCTGCTCATGAACGGACCTGGACTTCCATGCACGTACTGATCCTCGGCGGCACCACGGAGGCCCGCCGTGTCGCCGAACTTCTCCACGGCACGCCCGGCCTGACCCTGACCAGTTCCCTCGCCGGGCGGGTGGCCAGCCCCCGCCTGCCTCCGGGCGAGGTCCGGATCGGCGGCTTCGGCGGGGTGGAGGGGCTGACCGCGTGGCTGCGCGAGCACCGGGTGGACGTGCTCATCGACGCCACCCACCCTTTCGCCGGGACGATCAGTTTCCACGCGGCGCGGGCCGCCGCCACCGCCCATGTTCCCCTGCTGGCCCTGCGGCGCCCCGGCTGGGTCCCCGTCGCGGGTGACGACTGGCACGACGCCGGCTCCCTGGAGGAGGCCGCGCGGCTCCTGCCCGCGCTCGGCCGGCGCGTGTTCCTCACGACCGGGCGCATGGGCCTGGCCGCGTTCGCCGCGCTGGACGACCTGTGGTTCCTCGTACGGTCCGTGGACGCGCCCGAGGCTCCGCACCCGGCCCGCATGGAGGTGCTGCTCGACCGCGGCCCGTTCACGCTCGACGGCGAGCGCGAACTGCTGCGCCGGCACCGTATCGAGGTCGTGGTGACCAAGGACAGCGGGGGAGCGGCCACCGCTCCGAAGCTGACGGCGGCCCGGGAGGCCGGACTGCCGGTCGTCGTGATCCGCCGGCCCCCGGCCCCCGAGGGCGTCCCGGTCGTACCCGGCCCGGAGGAGGCGGCCCGTTGGATCGGGGAGTGGTCCCACGGACGCGGCTTCCCGGCGACCGGTTGAATCCGGCCTGACCGGGATCCGATCCGGCGCACAGGCGCCCCGGTCCGGCCGGGGCCGCCCGGTGCGCGGCCCCGCGTCGTGTCCGTGCCCGGGTGGGCCTGTTCTCCGGGTCCCCGAGCAGGCGGACGCCGGCCCGGGGGCGGTGCCGCGAGCGCAAGTCCCGGCCACCGAGTGGGAACCGGCCCGGCCCCGGGGCGCCCCGGCCCGGCCGCGGTTGCCCGGTGCGCGGCCTCGCCTGTGTCCGTGTCCGGGCTTGCTCCCCGGTCTCCGGGTGGGCGGCGAGGGATCTCCCGGCCCGGCGCGCGCCCGGCCCCGTGGCGTCTCACGCCTCCGGATACCTGCGCGGCGTCCACACGGTCTCCTCGCCGTCCCCGCGCCGGACGGCCCGGGTCTGGGAGGAGCCGACCAGCAGGATCGTGCGCATGTCGACCTCGGCCGGGTCCAGGTCGGCCAGCCGGACGATCCGGACCCGTTCGCCGGTGCCGCCCACGTCCCGTGCCACCACGACCGGGGTGTCCGGTGCCCGGTGTTCCAGCAGCAGCTCGCGGGCCTTGCCCACCTGCCAGGTGCGGCTGCGCGAGCCGGGGTTGTACAGGGCGAGAACCAGATCCGCCGAGGCCGCCGCGTGCAGCCGCTCGGCGATGACCTCCCAGGGCTTGAGCCGGTCGGAGAGGGAAATCGCGGCGTAGTCGTGGCCGAGCGGGGCGCCCGCCCGGGCCGCTGCCGCGTTGGCGGCGGTCACGCCCGGCAGGACCCGCACCGGGACGTCCGCGTACTCCTCCTGGGACGCGACCTCCAGGACGGCCGTCGCCATGGCGAAGACGCCCGGGTCGCCGCCGGAGACGACCGCGACCCGCCGCCCGCGCCGGGCCAGGTCGAGGGCGAACTCGGCGCGTTCCGACTCGACCCGGTTGTCCGAGCCGTGCCGGACCTGCCCGGGGCGCCGCGGTACCCGGTCGAGGTAGGTCGTGTAGCCGACCAGGTCGTCGGCGGCGGCCAGCGCACCCCGGGTCTCGGGCGTCAGCCACAGCGGACCGGCCGGCCCGGTCCCGACCACGACGACCTCGCCCCGCTCCGGGTTCTCCGGCCGTTCGGCGTCGACCCGGCTGGGCAGCACGGCCACCGAGAAGTAAGGCACCGACTCCGCGTCCACGTCGGCCAGTTCGGCCAGCCGCTCCCCGGCCATGGTGGCCCGCTCGACGTACCGGGCGTCACCCAGCCGCCCCGAATCCTGCAGCGCACTGCGCACCTTGGTGAAGGTCCGCCCCAGCTTCATCACCACGGCCGCGTCGGTCGAGGCCAGCCGTGCGGTCAGCTCCTCCTCGGGCAGGGTGCCCGGCAGGATCGTCAGCACCTCCTCGCCCTCGGCGAGCGGCGTGCCCAGCCGCGCCGCGGCGGCGGACACCGACGTGACGCCGGGGATCACCTCGGTGTCGTAGCGGTCGGCGAGCCGCTTGTGCATGTGCATGTACGAGCCGTAGAAGAGCGGATCGCCCTCGGCGAGGACCGCGACCGTCCGCCCCGCGTCCAGGTGCGCGGCGAGCCGGGCCGACGCCTCGGCGTAGAACTCCTCGATCGCGCCCTGGTAGCCGCCGGGATGGTCGGTGGTCTCGGTCGTGACCGGGTAGACCAGCCGCTCCTCGATGTGGTCGGCGCGGATGTGCTTCGCCGCGATCGAGCGGGCGATCGACCGGCCGTGCCGGGCACTGTGGTAGGCGATCACGTCCGCCTCGGCGATGACCTCCACGGCCCGTACGGTCATCAAGGACGGGTCACCCGGGCCGAGCCCGACCCCGTACAGCCGCCCCGCTGTGGACTGCTCGGCGCTCACTCTTCCTCACTCGCGATCGCGTTGAGCGCGGCGGCGGCGATGGCGCTGCCCCCGCGACGGCCGCGCACGACCAGGTGCTCGAGACCGGACGGATGCGCGGCCAGGGCGTCCTTGGACTCGGCGGCCCCGACGAAGCCCACCGGCACACCGATCACGGCGGCCGGGCGCGGAGCCCCCTCCTCGATCATCTCCAGCAGCCGGAACAGCGCGGTCGGCGCGTTGCCGACGGCCACCAGCGAGCCCTCCAGCCTCTCCCGCCACAGTTCCAGCGCGGCGGCGCTGCGCGTGGTGCCCAGCTTCGCGGCCAGCTCCGGCACGGACGGGTCGGAGAGCGTGCAGAGCACCTCGTTGCCCGCGGGCAGCCGCTTGCGCGTCACCCCGCTGGCCACCATCTGCACGTCGGTGAAGATGGGCGCGCCCGCGCGCAGGGCCGCACGGGCCCGGGCGACCACGGCCGGCGTGTAGGCCAGGTCCCGTACGAGGTCGACCATCCCGCAGGCGTGGATCATCCGGACCGCGACCTGGCTGACGTCGGCGGGCAGGGCCGCGAGGTCCGCCTCCGCGCGGATGGTGGCGAAGGACTGGCGGTAGATGGCCGCGCCGTCCTTCTCGTAGTCGTACGTGGTCACGGTGGTCTTCTCGCTGCTCTCGGTCGTCGTGCAGGTGGTCATGAGGTGATCTCCGCCAGGGCGGCGGCGAGTCGGGCGGGGTCGTTCATCGTGGCGGTCCGGGGTTCCTCGCCGCGTACGGCGGTGGAGAGCCGGTAGCCGCCGTCCGGGGCGGCGACCACGTCGACGCGGTCGCCCCGGGGGTGTCCGCAGCGGCGTTCGCAGCCGGACCAGTACAGGGGCAGGCCGTGCGGGCCGAGCGCGCCGAGGGATCCGGCCGCGTCGGTCCGCACGTCGGCCCGCGACTTGGCGCATCCGGGCCTGCCGATGCAGGCGCCGACGCGCAGCCAGGGGGAGTGGGGGTCGGTGACGAGGCCGGTGGCGGCGAGGCGGGCGAGGGACTCGTCCGCGTGGCCGACCCGTGTGGGAAGAACCACACCGCGCCACGGCGTCAGACGCAGCTCACCGGCGGCGACGCGCGTCAGTTCCCGCCACTGGTCCGCCGGGAGCCGTCCCAGAGGGACGTGCACGGAGAGGGCGTCACCGACCACTCCCGGGGGCGGTCCGTCCGTGCGGCCGGTCTCCCGGCTCCGCGGCGCGTGGCGGATGCCTCCGGCCGTCAGCCGCCGGCCGACCGCGTCGAGCAACTCGCCTTCGGCAAGTGCGAGTTCATCCACGCGCCAGACCCGTGCCCCGCTCGCCCGCGCCGCCTCCAGGAACGTCTCCGCCGCCAGCAGCGCGGCCCGCGCCGCCTCCTCGACTGGGACAGCCAACGCCTCTCCGGCCGCTCCGAGGGCGAGGTGCGCCCCGCCGTCCGCCGTCGCCCGTACCGTCACATCGGCATCGAGCCCGGCCACGTCCCCGCGCCCGTCGTCGAGCGCGAACAGGAAACGCCCCGACAGGGCCTGCGCCGCCTCGCTCGCGCACAGCGCCGTGTCGAGGGCCGTCAGCCAGGGCCGTACGTCCAGCGCCCCGCGCCCGTCGAGACCGGACAGCGGCGAGGCCACGATGTTGCGCGCCCGCTCGTGCCCGCGCGAGGGCAGCAGCCCGGCGGCGTCCAGCAGCCCGGCCAAGTCCCCGCCGCAGCCGTCGTCCAGACCCCGCAGCTGCACGTTGCCGCGCGAGGTCAGATGCAGGTCACCGTCGCCCAGCCGCTCTGCCGCGTCGGCGAGCGCATCCGCCTGACGCACGGTCAGGACCCCGCCGGGCACCCGGACACGGGCCAGCGCGCCGTCGTCCGCCATGTGCAGCCGCAGCGTCCCCGGGCAGGCGTCACCGCGGTCCCGGGAGACCGCTGTGGCCTGGGGCGATGAACGGAGGGCAGGCGTGGACATGGCGGCGAGCATACCTACCATCACACCCGGTGTATGCCCCGCCCTTTTCCCCCGCCCCTTACTATGCTCCTCGGTGGATCATCCGGTCCGCCGACGCCACGACGGCGACAGGGGAGGAAGCCCGGTGCGAATCCGGCGCGGTCCCGCCACTGTGAGCCCGGCCCCCACGGGCCGGGCGAGCCAGGAACTCCCGCCGTCCCACCACCCGCCCGGGGCGCGGACACCCCGAGGAAGGCCAGCCGACGCATGCTGCACTCAGCCGGGGAACGACTCCCGCACCCCCGCATCCTGCTCCTGTCGACCTCCGACACCGACCTGCTCAGCGCCCGCGCGGCCGGCGGCCCGGTCCCGTACCGCTTCGCCAACCCCTCCCGCCTCGCCCTCGACGACCTCCCCGCCCTCCTCGACGGCGTCGGCCTGGTCGTCGTACGCCTCCTCGGCGGCATCCGGGCCTGGCAGGACGGACTCGACCTGCTCCTCGCCGACGGCCGCCCGGTCGTCGTCCTCACCGGCGAACAGGCCCCCGACGCCCAGCTGATGGCGTCCTCCACGGTCCCCATCGGCATCGCCGCCGAGGCCCACGCCTACCTCGCCCACGGCGGCCCGGCCAACCTGGAGCAGCTCGCCCGCTTCCTCTCCGACACGGTCCTGCTCACCGGCCACGGCTTCGAGGCACCGGAAGCCGCCCCCACCTGGGGCCCGCTGCCCCGGGAGGGCCGGGAGAGCGACGGCCCGACGGTCGCCGTGCTCTACTACCGGGCCCACCACATGAGCGGCAACACCGCCTTCGTCGGCGCCCTGTGCGAGGCGATCGAGGACGCGGGCGGCCGGCCCCTGCCCCTGTACGTCGCCTCCCTGCGCGCCCCCGAGCCCGAGCTGATCGAGGAACTGCGCGCCGCCGACGCCATCGTCACCACCGTCCTCGCCGCCGGCGGCACCAGGCCCGCCGAGGCATCGGCGGGCGGCGACGACGAGTCCTGGGACGCGGGCGCGCTCACCGCCCTCGACGTACCGATCCTCCAGGCCCTGTGCCTCACCGGCTCCCGGACCGACTGGGCGGACAACGACGAGGGCGTCTCCCCGCTCGACGCGGCCAGCCAGATCGCCGTCCCCGAGTTCGACGGCCGCCTCATCACCGTCCCGTTCTCCTTCAAGGAGATCGACGCCGACGGCCTCCCGGCCTACGTCGCCGACCCCGAGCGCGCGGCCCGCGTCGCCGGAATCGCCGTACGCCACGCCCGGCTCCGCCACATCCAGCCCGCCGACAAGCGCCTCGCGCTGGTCCTGTCCGCCTACCCGACCAAGCACTCCCGCATCGGCAACGCGGTCGGCCTGGACACCCCCGCCAGCGCCGTCGCCCTGCTGCGCCGGCTCCGCGACGAGGGCTACGACTTCGGGACGGACGCGCAGGTGCCGGGCCTGGCCTCCGGTGACGGGGACGAGCTGATCCGCGCGCTGATCGAGGCGGGCGGGCACGACCAGGACTGGCTCACCGAGGAGCAGCTGGCCCGCAACCCGGTGCGGATCCCGGCGGCCGACTACCGCCGCTGGTTCGCCACGCTCCCCGGGGAACTGCGCACGGCGGTGGAGGAGCACTGGGGCCCGGCCCCCGGCGAGATGTTCGTCGACCGCAGCCGCGACCCGGAGGGCGACATCGTCCTCGCGGCCCTGCGCTTCGGCAACCTGCTGATCCTCATCCAGCCCCCGCGCGGCTTCGGCGAGAACCCCATCGCGATCTACCACGACCCGGACCTGCCGCCCTCCCACCACTACCTGGCCGCCTACCGCTGGATCGCCGCCCGGGCCGAGGACGGCGGCTTCGGCGCCGACGCGATGATCCACCTCGGCAAGCACGGCAACCTGGAGTGGCTGCCCGGCAAGAACGCCGGCCTGTCCGCCGCCTGCGGCCCCGACGCCGCCCTCGGCGACCTCCCCCTGATCTACCCGTTCCTGGTCAACGACCCCGGCGAGGGCACCCAGGCCAAGCGCCGCGTCCACGCCACCCTCGTCGACCACCTCGTCCCGCCCATGGCCCGCGCCGACTCCTACGGCGACATCGCGCGCCTGGAGCAACTCCTCGACGAGTACGCCCAGATCTCCTCCATGGACCCCGCCAAGCTCCCGGCGATCCGCGCCCAGATCTGGACCCTCATCCAGGCCGCCCGGCTCGATCACGACCTCGGCCTGGAGGACCGCCCGGACGACGACGGCTTCGACGACTTCCTCCTGCACGTCGACGGCTGGCTCTGCGAGGTCAAGGACGCCCAGATCCGCGACGGCCTGCACGTCCTCGGCAACCCGCCGCAGGGCGCGGACCGCGTCAACCTCGTCCTCGCCATCCTGCGAGCCCGCCAGATCTGGGGCGGCGCCACGGCCCTGCCCGGCCTGCGCGAGGCCCTCGGCCTGGACGAGTCCGCCGCGACCCGCACGACCGCAGACGAGGCCGAGGAGCGGGCCCGCGCCCTGGTCCAGGCCATGGAGGACGCGGGCTGGGACCCGGCCGCGGTCCCCGCCGAACACGGCGAACAGGTCGCCGCCATCCTGGAGTTCGCAGCCCGCGAGGTCGTGCCGCGCCTCGCCGCGACCACCGCCGAGGTCGACCACACCGTCCACGCGCTGGCGGGCGGCTTCGTCCCCGCGGGGCCTTCGGGATCACCCCTGCGGGGTCTGGTCAACGTCCTCCCGACAGGCCGCAACTTCTACTCGGTCGACCCCAAGGCGGTCCCCTCCCGCCTTGCCTGGGAGACCGGCCAGGCCCTCGCCGACTCCCTCCTGGAGCGCTACCGCACGGACAACGGCGAGTGGCCCACCTCCGTCGGCCTCTCCCTGTGGGGCACCAGCGCCATGCGCACGGCGGGCGACGACGTGGCCGAGGCCCTCGCCCTGCTCGGCGTCCGCCCCGTCTGGGACGACGCCTCCCGCCGTGTGACGGGCCTGGAGCCCGTCCCGTACGAGGAGCTGGGCCGCCCCAGGATCGACGTCACCCTCCGCATCTCGGGCTTCTTCCGGGACGCCTTCCCGCACACCATCGGCCTGCTGGACGACGCCGTACGCCTGGCGGCCTCGCTGGACGAGCCGGCCGAGGCCAACCACGTACGGGCCCACGTCCAGGCCGACCTCGCCTCCCACGGCGACGAACGCCGCGCCACCACCCGCATCTTCGGCTCCCGCCCCGGCACCTACGGCGCCGGCCTGCTCCAGCTCATCGACTCCCGCGACTGGCGCACCGACGCCGACCTCGCCGAGGTGTACACCGTCTGGGGCGGCTACGCCTACGGCCGGGAACTCGACGGCCGACCGGCGCGGGACGAGATGGAGACGGCCTACAAGCGGATCGCGGTCGCCGCGAAGAACACCGACACCCGCGAGCACGACATCGCCGACTCCGACGACTACTTCCAGTACCACGGCGGCATGGTGGCGACCGTCCGGGCGCTGCGCGGCACCGCCCCCGAGGCGTACATCGGCGACTCCACCCGCCCCGAGACCGTCCGCACCCGCACCCTCGTCGAGGAGACCTCCCGCGTCTTCCGCGCCCGGGTCGTCAACCCCAAGTGGATCGAGGCCATGCGCCGCCACGGCTACAAGGGCGCCTTCGAACTCGCCGCCACCGTGGACTACCTCTTCGGCTACGACGCCACCACCGGCGTGGTCGCCGACTGGATGTACGACAAGCTCACCGAGACCTACGTCCTGGACGAGGCCAACCGGGAGTTCCTCCAGCAGGCCAATCCCTGGGCGCTGCACGGCATCGCCGAACGCCTGCTGGAGGCGGAGTCCCGCGGGATGTGGGAGAAGCCCGACCCGGCCGTGCTGGAGGGCCTGCGGCAGGTGTACCTGGAGACGGAGGGGGACCTGGAGGGCGACGGCTGACCGGGCCCCGGCTCACTCGTCGTCGGATGTGGTGGGGCGGGTCCGGCCGGGCTCGGGGAGCTCGCCCTGCTGCGCCCGGACGTGGAGCACGTCGCCGATGAACAGGTCGTACACCAGCACCCCGATCACGCCGCCGACGAGCGGGCCGACGATCGGGATCCACCAGTAGGCGCTGAACGCGCCCGACAAGCTGCCCGGGAACGCCAGAGACTGCCAGCCCTCCATCCAGGTGAACAGGCGTGGCCCCAGGTCGCGGGCCGGGTTGATCGCGTAGCCTGCGTTCGCCCCGAAGGACATGCCGATGGCCGCCACGACGAAACCGATGACGAGCGGTCCGAGGTTCGCCTTCACGGCCGTGTTCCGCAGGTCGATGATCGCCACCACCAGCATGACCAGGAAGGCCGTGCCGACGACCTGGTCGATCAGCGGACCCCAGATGCCGCCGTGGAAGTACGGAGCCGGGAAGGTGGCGAAGATCGAGAAGGAGGCGAGGGTGTGTCCGCCCGTCTTCGGCCCCTTCATGGCGTCGTCGAAGGTGTTGATGGCGTCGTGGTATACGGCGTAGACCAGTGCCGCGCCGGCCAGGGCGCCGAGCACCTGGGACACCCAGTAGGGGACGACCTTGACCCAAGGGAACTTGCGGCGAACGGCGAAGGCCAGCGTCACCGCCGGATTGATGTGCGCACCGCTCACCCCGCCGGCCACATAGATACCGAGGATCACGGCCATGGCCCATCCCCAGGTGATCAGCAACCAGTCCCCGGCACCGAGGAAGAACGTGGTGGGCCCCTCGGTACGCCCTGAGCCGGGCAGCGCCGCGACCGCCATCGCGACCACGCCGCAACCGAAGGAGATGAGGACGAAGGTCCCCAGGAACTCCGCAAGGCATTCGCCCCACAAGCCTCCGCGGCGCCTGAGCCGAGAGGGCTTCAGCAGGGGCTGGATCTCGACGGCCATGATGATCCTCCCAGACACTCGCCCCGCGCCTGAACGCGGCTGCCCGTGCCGTTGTGGCCTGCTTTCGCTTCATGCCGTGACGCCAAAGTAAATCCGTGCAGCGACTGCCGCGACTCGACACCGGGGCGGTCCGGATCGTAACCAGGCGTGAGGGTGCCAATACGTACAGGCGGCACTCTCGACGTGGCCTTTCCCCGCCTCAACGCCCTGACGTACTGGCTGTTCCTCTTCGGCGGGCTGATCGTCGTCTCGGGACTGGCCGTTCCCGGCGGAGCGGCTTCCCTTCGGCTGGTTCGCCTACGCCCCGCTGAACAGCGCCGTCCACACACCCGGAGCCGGCGGGGACCTGTGGACGATGGGACTGGTCGTGGCCGGGCTCAGCACGACCCTGGGATCGGTGAACTTCATCGCCACCATCATCACCCTGCGGACCCCGGGCATGACGATGTTCCGGATGCCGATCTTCACGTGGAACATCCTCTTCACCTCCTTTCTCGCTCTGTTGGCCTTCCCCGTTCTCACGGCGGCTCTGCTGGCCCTGGAGGCGGACCGCAAGTACCTCGGGATGGCCGAAGAACCAGAACAGGTTGCTGCCACAGGATCGCCCCGCCGTTTGCCGGGTCGTAGATGTGCGCTCCGGAACGGGACGCCATGCCTGGCGCAATCACGGCGACCGACCGGTCACGATGGCCTTCGTCCTCGTCGGCGTCCCGCACGACGGCGAACGAGCCTGAGCGGCAGACGGTGCTCGGCGATCACGCGGTGGCCGGCCTCGGGCTCTTGTACTCCGACGCCCTCAACCTCGCCGATGCCGCCGCGCCCGCCACCGGCATTGGCTACCCGCGGGGTGCAGCCCGTGGCGCTGCCTGGAGGCCGGACTGGCGTTCGTCGGTTCGAAGCGGCCGGGGGCGTCGGCCGACAAAACGGCGCGCCAAGTTCCGTGGTGGGTCACGACCTGATCAAGCCACACGCCTGCCGGGATCGTCCGCCCGGACGACGGCAAGGTGCTGCTGCGCGGCGAGTGGATGGACAAGCTGGGCGAGAACCGGCTCAGCGCGCTGCGACGCAAGCGGTTCGGGTTCGTGTTCCAGTTCTGCCAGCTGCTGCCCGAGGGTGTGCCCCGCAAGCAGGCCGTCGAACGGGCCCGCCGCTGGTTCGCGCCGCTGACCTCCGTGACCCGCGAGCAGGGCACCGCCCTGGTCATGGTCACCCACGACGCCGACGTCGCCGCCCACGCGACCGGAGCCTCAGGTACGCGACGGCCGGATCAGCAGTCACTCATGACCAGGGTGGCAATGCCGACCACGCCGACGCTGTCGGCGATCACATTGTCCGGGGCGCTCACGTCGTCCTGCGCTGGCCCGGGGCTGAGGTGCGACACGCCGGCTCCTCAGCCCCGCGCCCCTCAGATCAGCGTCCGGTGGCAGCAGCCCGGACCCTGGCCGCGTCCCATACCAGCGGCGTGTCGTCGAACACCACCGCGATCTTGACCTGCGTCCCGGCCCTGAAGGTCTTCGGAAGGGTCACGCTGCCCTGCTGGTCCCTGTCGAAGGAGACCAGACCGAGATCCGTGACCTGCCCGTCGGCCGTGAACGCGTAGGCACGGCCCGTCTTGTTCGCGTGCAGGGCCGTGCCCGCGGGGTCCGACGCGGCGGCGTTCAGCGACACCGTGCTCTCCTTCCCGACGCTGCTCGCGGTCAGCTGCTTCGACCGCCTGTCCTTCGTCAGGTCCGCCGCGGCCGGAGCCCGCTGGACGAGCCGCCACTCCTGCGAGCCGTCTCCGGCCGCGTTCTGCAGGGTCAGTGGCGCGCCCTGGGACGCACCGGTCAGGTACAGGTTCGAGTTCCCGGCCGCCTGGAACCTGTAGTAGCCGTCGGCGGTCCTGACGGCGTTCCAGACTCCTGTGGCGCTGTTGTCGACCCACTGGCCGATCTTCTGGCCGACCGTCGCGTTCCCCGTCCAGATCCCCGCCATGCGGCCGCCCGACTTGTTCAGCAGGGTCGTGCCGCCCTTCGGCGCCTTCACCACGTGCCAGTACTGGGTGTCCTTGTTCGCCGCCGAGCCGCGGTCCTCCATGACGACGTCAGGAACGTCCCCGTTGCCGATGTTGGCGTCGTTGGTCTTCCCCCCGGTGCCGATCACCTGGCCGGTCTTACGGTTCACCAACTGGTAGTAGGCGCCCTCCGAGTCACCGAGATCGACCTCGGCGTAGGCGAGCGTCGAGGTGCCCTGGTTGTTGAGTATCGAGAGGCGGCCGGTGCCCTCCACGTACTGCAGGTTGCGGCTGTAGCCGTTCCGCGAGGTCGTCTGGTACTCCTTCCACTCGCCGTCGCTGCGTCCGCTCTCGTTGACCCAGACGTTGCCGCTGCCGTGCGCGTTGTAGACCAGGCGTCCATCGGGAAGCCTGATGATGACGGGGCTGCCACCGGTCGCGAGGGGGCGGGAACCGGCGGCGAGCGGCAGTGTGGTGACGGGGTGCCCCGCGGAACCCTTGTAGAACTTCAGTGGATCGTCGGCGATGGCGTACCGGGTGTTCTCTCCGCCGCCCCACCACTCGTAGGTGAGGAGCCACTTGCCGTCCGTCGTCGGGACGACGTTCGTCATGCCCGGCCGACCGCCTCCGATCTCCTTCCTGCCGCCTCCCATGTCCTGGGTCAGGCCCGCGACGTCGAGGACGGGCTCGCTCCACTGTGCGCTGAGACCGTTCCAGGTCTTGTGGACGAGGATCTGGCCGTGCGAGTCCGTGGCCGTGTCGTTGTCCGGATCGACCTTCACCACGCCGGTGACCGGGTCATAGCCGGCGTAGTCGTTCTCGTCGGAGTAGTAGCAGACGAGCTCGCCCTTGTGGACCATCAGGTACGGCTCCCAGAGGGGATCCACCTGCTTGTACGTGTTCGCCGTGGCGACGTTCTTTCCGATCGCGCCCGCGCTGCCGCCCTGCCAGCCGCCTGTCGCGATGACGTTGAGGACCTTCCACGTCTCACCGTCGTCGTCGCTGGAGTACAGGGCGAGCGCCATGTCAGGGCGGTCTCCGTCGTTGGACGGGATCCAGTTCGGGTCGGCTGCCTTGTGCTCGTTGTAGTAGGCGTCGTCGCCCGTCACGACGCTCGCGAGGAGCAGCGTGCCCTTCTTCAGCTTGCCGACGTCCTGCGGAAGCGCGTAGAGGTACGGGCTTCCCCAGTTGCTCTTGTACTTCGCGTAGCGGGGATCACCGGAGAGGTACGCCGGGGCCTTGACCTCGGACAACGCCTGCCATGACGTTCCGTAGTCGTCGCTCTTGTAGATCGGGAGAGTCTCCTGGTCGGCGCTTGCCGTCTGCGGCACGACCGTGGCCTTCTCGAACGACGCGACCAGACGTCCGCTCGGCAGCTGCGTCGACTTCGGGTAGATCGCGCAGTTGCCTCTTCCCTTGAGGCACGGCTCGTTTCCGAGCTGGTACAGGATCCCGCCCGTCGGGTTGTACGCCTGTGCGCTGCCCATGGGGATCGCCACCATCGCGGATGCCGCGATGAAGGTTCCCAGCGCCTTGCCCAGCCTGTTTCTCTGCATAGCCTCTCCTCTGGGTTGACCACGTGATGCTGTGCCGGAGGTCTCGTCCTAGGCCGTCGGCCCGTCTGCGGTGACGAACACCCGTACGTCCCAGGCGCGGAGCTCCAGCGCCGTGTCCGCGGGGACGCGGCTGCCGCCCAGGAGGTCGGACAGCTCCACCGGAGCCGTGACGTGGGCCGGCTCCCAGCTCCAGTTGTGGATCACATGGACTCGGCGTCCGTCGGGGGACGTGCCGGTCGTCGCGGTGACGGTCTCGGGCAGGTCACGCCAGCCACTGACCGCGGAGGGCGCGAGCCAGCCGGCCACCGCCCGCGCGAGGCCCCGGCCGGGGACCGTACCGACGTAGGTGACGCGGCCGGCGCCGTGGCGGCGGGTGGTGACCGCCGGCCAGCGGCCGAAGTGCGGGTGCTCGTATGCGGCGAGCACCTCGGCGTCGGTGACGGTCAGGCCGTCCGCCCAGCGGGTCGCCGTCGCGTCCGGCGGCAGCCGGAGCGGGCTGCCGGGCACGGAGTGGACCGGGATGTCGTGTGCGAGGTTGCTGAACTCGTCGTAGGTGACGCCCGCGGCGTCGACCAGGCGGCCGGGGGCAGGTTCGAGCCGGGCGCGGGCCTCGTGGTCGGCGTATCCGGTGCGCGGGCCGAGGACCAGGTGACCGCCCGCGTCGGCATAGGCCGCCAGCCAGTCGAGGATCGCGTCGGCGGCGACGTACAACCCCGGTACGACCAGCACGCGATGGCGGCGTGCGGCCTCTGCCGGTGTCATGCCGCCCTTCCCCTCGCCGCTCGGGTCGTGCAGTTGCCGGGCGTGGACGATGCGTACCTGGCGGCCGGCCTCGAAGGCGCCGCGGTAGAACGGGTCGAAGATGCGGTGGTAGGCCGCGGAGTCCGGTGCGCCGTCGGCGGTCGCGAGCGGCGGGTACTTCTGCATCAGCCACTTGCTCGGTGTCGAGTACACCAAGGTGATGTCGGCGTCCGGCTCCAGCCCCGCGACGAGTGGCCCGGCGGCTTCGAACTCCGCGCCGAGGCGGGCGAGCTCGGCGTACGTACGACCGGGCTGTCCGCTGTGTGGCAGGACACCGCCCCAGTACGTCTCCGCACCGAAGCGCAGCGTCTGCCACTGCCAGTACTCGATCAGCCGCGCGCCGCGCGCCACATGGGCCCAGGCGGCCTGCCGCCACTGACCGTCGTAACCAGGGCGGTTGTCCCAGGGGAAGCCGATGGAACTCGCGTTGGTCTCGGTGACCAGGAACGGCTCCTGACGGGAGGAGAACATCCAGTCGGCGGTCTGGTACATCGACCACACACCCGTGGTCTTCCAGATCTGCTCGTGGTTCTCTGGCGTCGGATCGGGCAGCAGCAGGCCGTCCTGCATGTCGTAGTACGGATTGCCGGAGGCGATGTCGAGCCGGGCCGACAGCTCGGCGTCCTCCACACCCTGACGGGTGTAGGAGATGCAGGTGGTGACGAACTGCCCGGGGCGGGCGTACTCGCGTACGATGTCGGCCTGCCAGCCGATGAACTCGGTGACCTGGCGGGCCTGGAACTCCCGCCAGGCGACGTCGTACTGGGGCTGGGCGTTGCCGTCCGGGGCCCACAGGTCGGCCCAGGTGGACAGCTGGTGGGACCAGTACACCAGGCCCCACTCCCGGTTGAGGGTCTCGACGTCCCCGTACGTGTCGCGCAGATGGTCGACGAAGCGCTGGAAGACACCGTGGTTGTGGAAGAGGTGCAGGCCCGGTTCGTTGTCCACCTGCCACCCGATGACCGCCGGGTGGTCGGCGTACCGGGCGACGATCTTGCGGATGACCCGCTCGGCGTGGAAGCGGAAGGCGGGGTGGGTGAAGTCCACCTCCTGACGACCGCCCCAGCCGATGCGCTGTCCGGTGGCGTTCTCGCCCGTGAGCTCCGGGTACTGCCGGGCCAGCCACGGCGGCACGGCGTACGTCGGCGTGCCGATGATGACGGAGATGCCGCGCTCGTGGGCGCCGTCGAGGACCGGCTGCAGCCAGTCGAGGTCGAAGCGCCCGCTCGTAGGCTCCCAGGTCGACCACACCGACTCGCCGACCCGGATGACGCTGAAATGGGCCTCGGCCATCAGGTCGAGATCGGCCTTGAGCTGTTCGTCGGGCCGTAGTTCGGGGTCGTAGGCAGGCGTGTACTCGTGGTAGTAGGCAGCGCCGAACAGCACGCGGGCGGGCAGATCCGCCATGAAGTGACCTCCGGGAAAGTAGGGGGTGTTACTGCTTGACGCCGCCGGTGGCCAGGCCGCTCTGCCAGTAGCGCTGAAGGAAGAGGAAGGCGATGACCAGCGGGATGATGGAGATCATCGAGCCGGTCACCACGAGCGGGAGCATGTCGCTGCTGGCACCGGACCCGCCGTTCTGTGCCTGGGCCGCCCAGGAGGAGAGGCCGACCGTGACGGGGTACAGATTCGGGTCGTTCAGCATGATCAGCGGCAGGAAGTAGTTGTTCCAGGTCGCCACGAGCGTGAACAGCAGGACGGTCACCAGGCCGGGGGCCAGCAGTCTGAGGGCGATCCGGAAGAAGATCCGTGCCTCGCCGGCCCCGTCGATGCGGGCTGCCTCAAGGAGGCTGTCCGGAACGGCGTCCGCGGCGTAGATGCGCATGAGGTAGAGGCCGAAGGGGTTGACGAGCGAAGGCAGGATGATCGCCCAGGGGGTGTTGACCAGGCCGGCCTCGGCGAACAGCAGGTAGGTCGGGATCGCCAGGGCGGTGGCCGGGACCATGATGGCGCCGAGTACGAGGGTGAAGGCGGCGCGGTCGCCTCGGAAGCGGAACTTCGCGAAACCGTATCCGGCGGAGGCCGCGAGCAGGGCGGCACCGAGCGCGCTGACCACGGCGTACATGGCGGTGTTGAGCAGCCAGTGCGCGAAGACGCCGTCGCTCTGGGTGAAGGTGGCCCTGATGTTCGCCAGCAGCTGCGGGGCACGTGAGAACCACAGCCCGAAACTGTTGATCAGGTCCTGGGTGCCCTTGGTCGAGGCGACGACCAGCCAGAACAGCGGCAACAGGAAGTAAGCCAGGGCGGCCAGCATGACGATCGTCAGCGGCGTGCCGCGGTGCCGGGCTCCCCGAAGCCGCTTTCGGGGTGCGGTGGCAGGTGGGCCCGTCGGCGGGGCGCTCACGACCGGGGGTGTGGTGGTGGTCACGAGGTCCTCCTGCGGTTCGCGGTGAGCAGCACGGCGTAGGAGGCGATGACGATGACCAGCCCCAGCAGGAAGGACACCGTGGCCGCGTAGTTCAGCTGATCGCCGGTGAAGGCGAGGGAGTAGGCGTAGAGGTTGGCGGTGTAGGAACTGCTGATGACGTCGAGGGCGATGGCCTGCAACAGTTTCGGCTCGTTGAACAGCTGGAAGCTGCCGATCACCGAGAACAGCAGGGTGAGCATCAACGCCGGGCGCAGGGCGGGCAGTTTGATCGACCAGGCGACCCGCCAGGCACCCGCCCCGTCCATCGCGGCCGCCTCGTACAGCTCCGAGGGGATCGTGCGCAGCGCCGCGTACAGGATGATCATGTTGTACCCGACGAACTCCCAGGTCACGATGTTCGCCAGGCTGCCCAGCATCCAGCCGTCGCTGAGGAAGGGCGGTGCCGGCACGTCCAGCGCCCGGCTCAGCTGGGCGAACGGGCCGAAGTCGGGGCCGTACAGGTAGCCCCACATGAGCGCGGCGACCACGCTCGGGACGGCGTACGGCACGAAGATGCCCAGTCTGATCACCCGGGCCAGCCGCAGCAGGCCGCTGTCGAGGGCGAGGGCGAAGAACAGGGCCAGCAGCAGCATCAGCGGCACCTGGATCACGAAGAACAGCGCGACGCGTCCGACGCCGCGCAGCAGCAGCGGGTCCCTGAGGGCGGTGACGTAGTTGTCCAGGCCGACGAACGCGGTGCCGCCGACGAGGCGTTGCTGGAAGAGGCTGAGGTAGGCGGCGTAGCCGAGCGGGGCGAGGAAGAGCAGGAGGAACAGGAGGAGGAACGGGGCCACGAACAGTGGCCCTGGCCCACCGAACCGCCGGCGCGACGGTCCCGCTCGGCGCGGCTTCCTGGCGTAGGAGGTGGTGGCAGCCATCTCAGGCCCCCTTGACGGTGAAGCCCTGCTTCTTGGCGTACGTCGTCAGCCGTGACTGCCACGTGCCGAGCGCGGCGACGGTGTCGGTCTTGTCGGCGAGGGACTTGCCGACGGTCTCGGTCCAGTCGGTCGCCGCCTGGTCCAGGAACGGCGGCCACTGGAAGGAGGGCGAGACGGTCTCGCCGATGCCGGCGAAGACCTGGTTGACCTTCTGGCCGCCGTAGAAATCGGGCGTCTCGCCGGTGAAGCTCGGGTCCGCGAGCAGGTCCTTGGTCGCCGGGAAGAAGAACTGCTCGGTGGCGAACATCTTGGCGCTCGCCGGGTCGCTGTTGAGGAACTGGGCGAACTGCGCCGCCGCGATCGGGTTCTTGGTGGCCCGGATGGCCGCGGTGGTGGAGCCGCCCCAGTTGCCCGAGGCCGGCTTGGACGCGTCCCACTGCGGCAGCGGCGCCGCCCGCCAGTCGCCCGCGGTGGACTTGGCCGAACCGGAGAGGAAGGCCGGGCCCCACGCCGCGGTGAGCCAGGTGGCGTACTTGCCCTTGTTGAAGCCGGCGTACCACCCGTCGGTGAAGTCCGGGTCGGTGCTGATGACGCCTTCCTTCGCGAGCCCGCCCCAGTACGTGCCGAGTTTCCTGGAGGCCGCGTCGTCGACGCTGATGGAGAGGGTGGTCTTGTCCGAGGTGGCGTACGGCTTGGCGCCCGCCTGCCACATCAGGCCGTGCCAGGCGGCGGGCTCGTTCGCCGCGAGGTTGGTCAGGAAGACGTCAGGGTCGGCCTTGTGGAGCTTGCGTGCGGCGGCCGCGAACTCATCCCAGGTCTTCGGCACTGGGATGCCGTGCTTGTCGAAGATGTCCTTGCGGTAGAGCATGCCCATCGGGCCGGTGTCCTGCGGGATCGCCCAGACCTGGCCATCGGGGCCGCTGACCTGTCCCCACGTCCAGTCGACGAACTTGTCCTTCAGCGCCGAGGCGCCGTACGGGCTCAGGTCCAGCAGGCTGTCGGTGATCGTGAAGGTGGGGATCGCCTGGTACTCGATCTGGGCCAGGTCCGGTGCGCCGGTGCCGGCCTTGAGGGCGGTGCGCAGCTTGGTGTAGTGGGCGACGCCCTGGCCGGCGTTGACGACCTTGACCTTGATGGCGGGGTACTTCTTCTCGAAGAGCGCGATCTCCTGCTGGATGTCCGGAGCCCAGGTCCAGAACGTCAGTTGGGTCGGCGTCTTCATCGCCTTGTCGATGTCGGCCTGGCTGACCGGCTTGGTGGTGGCGGAGCTGCTGGAGTCGCTGTCACCGCTGCACGCGGTGAGCGCGGCGCCGAGCGACACCGCTCCGGTCGCGGCGAGGAACCGCCGACGGCTCATGGAGGGCGTGGGAACGAAGGATCGGGGCATGGTGAACTCCCGCCGAAGGGCATAGGGACGGCACGCCTGTTGCTGGCGTGTTGCATGGGTGGGAAGGAGGAGGTGTATGAGCGCGGACGTCGTTACCGGGGCATCGGGGTCGCCATGTTCGGGTATGCGTCGTACGGGCTGTGATCGGCACCTCGTCAAGCGCCTTACAGCGGAAGCTCCACGGTGGTGGAGGGTCTTTGACCGACGGTGAGCGCAGGCGGGTTCACCGCCCCGGCCGTGAGCGGGTGCCGCTCGGGCCGGGGGAGCGTTGATCAGTCGGTGACGGGCGGTCCGTCCCCTGACGAGGGTGTGTGTGTGGAACCGCGCGGCCGGGAGGCCGTGTGCCGTCCGCGTGGCGGGGCCTTCCGGGCCGGCGGGGGTGCCGTGGAGGCGCGGACGACGAGTTCGACCGGTGGATCGCTCGCCGGAGCCGGCTCCGTGTCCGGTTTCTCGATGGCCTGCACAAGAAGCCGGAGCCCCTCGCGCGCCACGGCGTCGAACGGCTGGCGAACCGTCGTCAGCGGCGGAGCGACATAGGCGGAGACGGGGATGTCGTCGAAGCCGACGACACTCACGTCGTCCGGCACGCGCAGGCCGGCTTCCGTCAGAGCGCGGATCAGACCGATGGCCATGTCGTCATTGGCGGCGAACACCGCGGTGACGTCACCGGCGGAGGCGAGGTCGCAGCCCGCCGTGTAGCCGGAGGCGGCCGACCAGTCCCCTTCGATGACGAGCGGCTGTTCCCTGCCGTGTGCCGACAGCGCCGCCCGCCACCCCGCCAGGCGGTCCCGGGCGGCGAACCACCGCTGCGGACCAGAGAGGTGATGGACCGTCACATGGCCGAGACCCAGCAGGTGTTCGGTGGCCGCCCGGGCCAGCGACTCGGCGCCGACCCCCGTGGTCACCGCCCGTGGACCGCCGAACGACGCGGGCGCGCCGAGGACGAGGACGGGCACGTCGACGCTGAGGGGGACGGCTCCCTCATCGATCGGTTCGGATACGACGATGCCGTCCACGCCCTGTTCGAGCAGTGACTCCGCGGCGCCGGCGACGCCCCCGGGGTCGCCTTCCAGGGTGCTGACCACGCGCAGCGCGTAACCCGCATCCCGGACGGCCCGTTCGATGCCGATGAGCAGCGAGGCGGGCCCGTACAAGGCGGTCCCCAGCGCGATCACGCCGATGGAGCGGGTACGCCCCGAGGCCAGCGCCCGGGCCGCGCCGTTCAGCCGGTAGCCCAGTTCCTCGGCGGCTTCGAGCACACGCCGGCGCACGTCGGCGGATACGTACCGTTCACCGTTGAAGACCCGCGACACCGTCTTCTGCGAGACGCCGGCCAGCCGGGCCACGTCCACGCTGCGCGGCGCGGCGGGAATTCCGCCCCGCCCTCCCACTAGCGTCACTGGTGTCTCCCGGTGTCCGGCGGCTCAAACCCTGTCCAGTCACGGCCAGGTGTTCCATGGTCGGTCCTATGACTGCGCAGTCATGACTGCGCAGTCATATCTACGCAGCCGAACAGGACGTGTCAATACTTCGCGCAACATCTCGGCAACCCCGCTGCGATGCGGGGCTCCATTCCGACACCGCTGAGCTTGGAGTGTCCCGGTGCGGCGGGCGCGGGAACCGCTTCGCCGGCGGTTCCCGCGCCGGGTCATGGCACGGTTGGAGCTGTCAGTTGATGCGGACGATCTTCCAGAGCTGGTCGTCGAGGTCGGCGCTGCCCCACTGGACGACCGCTGCGCCGTTGGTGGTGGAGGACTGGGCGACGCCGGCGACGAGGGTGCTGCTCACGTTCCGGAGTTTGTAGTAGCCGCTGCCCGCGTCGGTGAGGGTCCACTTCTGGGAGTCGGCGCTGGAGGGGGTGTTCTGGACGAGGGCCGCGCCCGCGGCGCTGGAGGAGCCTTGGATGTCGAGGTTGAGGTTGCTGTTGGCGTTCTTGATGGTCCAGGCTCCGCTGCCCGCGGACTGGAAGGTGAAGAGCTGGCAGGCGCAGGCCGTGTTCTGCCACTGGTTGGCGGCGGTGCCGGCGGTGGTGGAGCCGTTCGGGATGTCGAGGTACTTGCCGCTGTTCTTGTTGACGAGCACGTACTGACCGGTGCCCAGGGGCGGCAGGGCGGTCTGGGTCAGGTTCCAGCGCTGGCAGGCGCAGCCGGTGCTGTCCCACTGCCCGGCGGTGGCGCCGACGGTGGTGGAAGCGTTCGGGATCTCCAGGTACTTGCCGGTCAGCCGGTTGACGAGGGAGAAGCCACCCGCGGGGTGCGGGGAAACCGCCCACTCGTGATCCGGGGTGCTGTTGTCGTCCCACTGCAGGATCTTGGCGCCATTGGCGGTGGACTGGTTCTCCACGCCCAGGACCTTGCCGCTGGCCACGTTGAAGATCTTGAAGTAGCCGGAGGACTGCTGCACGAACCGCCACTTCTGGTCGCCGGCGTTGTCGGCGTTCTGCTGGGTGGCGTAGGTGCCGTTGGTGGTGGAGCCGCCCGCGATGGTCAGCAGCTGGCTGCTGTTCGCGTTGGTGACCGTGTAGGTGGCACCGTCGGAGATGCCGCCGCCCAGGTCGATCGTGCTGTAGGTGACGGGGTTGGAGAGGTTGCTGCCTCCGCGTCCGGCGCTGAGGATCAGCAGGCTGTGCCCGTCGGGCAGGGACGTCATGCCGCGGCTGTAGCCGCCGGCCACGTTGGCGCTGATGCGCGTCCAGGTGTTCGCGGCGCCGTTCTGCGTGTTGATGAACAGGTCCTCGGCGCTGTTGGCGCTGACGGCGAGGGTGCCGTTGGGGCCGCCGGTGGGCAGCCAGGTCAGGTAGGGAGCGCTCTGGGGCACCACGCCGTCCGTCGTCCGCAACGGAATGCCGGTGACCGAGCCGAACGCCTCCGGGTCGGAAGAGATCTTGTAGTAGACGGAGAAGTTGCCCTCGGGAGCACCGCCGTACTCGTACGACAGGACGTACTTGCCGTTCGGCAGCTTCGCGACGGTCGGCATACCCGGGCGGTCACTGAAGGTGGGCGTCGCCACGTCGTCTACGACGGGGCCCCAGGTGCGGGCGTCCGTGGAGACCTGGTGCACGATCTTCTGGCCGTGGTCGGGGTCGCGCTGGTCGGAGTAGTAGACGATGAGCTTGCCGCCGGAGACCAGGAAGAACGGCTCCCAGACGGGGGTGTTCCCGTTCGTGTCGAAGGCGGCGCCGCCGGTGGCGATGTTGGTGACGAAGCTCCAGGTCTGCCCGCGGTCGGTGCTGGCGTACAGGTCGATCTTGGTGGCCGACCGGTCGGAGGGCACCGAGTCACCCGCGGCCAGGATGGTCCCGGCCGGGAAGTTCCCTATGGCCGTGGGCAGTTCGAACAACTCGGGCTGCCAGCGCATGCCCCAGCCGTTCTGTGTGTCGGCGACGTCGGAGAGCTCGCTCCAGGAGCCGCCGTTGTCGGTGCTGCGGTAGATCGGGAAGACGGGCGTGCCGGAGGTGTACTGCTCGAACGTGGCGAGCAGGGTGCCGTTGGCCGATCCGTTGTGCTGGAGGCGCAGCGCCCGCGGATACAGCGAACCGGGCGACGGCGCGCCCGCAGGCGGGGTGTACATCGTCTGCGAGGGACGGGACAGGGCCTGCGCCCGGCCCGCGGTGGGCAGTGTCATCGTCGCCGCGGCGACGATCAGCGCCAGGAACAGGAGCAGGAGAGTGGCGGGGCGGGTACGCCGAGCGGCGCCCGGTCTGACACCCAACAGTGCAGGGGACATGTGCGGCTCTCAGGACGGGGGAGGGACGGGGAAGGGGCGGGGTGTTTCGGTGCCCGCCGCCCCGGGACGGATCCGGGTGGGTGGGAAGCGGCGAGACCGGAGTCCGCGTCCACCGCGTAGGAGGACTTCTGCGGTGTGGCACGGCGGGGTGGATCGGACCGGCCGGCCTCTCGGTGAGACACCCGGCGAACGGCGAAGCGGTGCCCGGGCGTGCGGGTGTGCTCCCCGCCGGGCTGCCGGGTGCTTTCAGGTGCTGCGCCGGACCGTCATGTCCTGGTGGGACGGCGGAGGCGCGGTCGAGCCGCGGACGACGAGTTCGACCGGTGGGTCGCCCGCCTGCGGCAGGTCGGTGCCGGGCCTCTCGATCGCGTGCACGAGAAGGCGGATTCCTTCCCGGGCCGCGGCCTCGAAGGGCTGGCGCACGGTGGTCAGGGGAGGAGAGACGTAGGCGAAGACAGGATTGCCGTCGAAGCCGACGACACTGATGTCCTCCGGCACGCGCCGCCCGGCCTCCCGCAGCGCGTGGATCAGGCCGATGGCCATCTCGTCGCCCGCCGCGAAGACGGCGGTCACGGAACGGTCCGAGGCCAGTGCCTGGCCCACGGCATGGCCGGAGGCCGCCGACCAGTCACCGTTCAGCAGCGGAGGCTCGTGCGCGCCCCGCGCCGCGAGCGCCGCCCGCCATCCCTCGATGCGGTCCTTGGTGGCGTACCACCGCCGCGGGCCGGCGAGATGATGGACGGTCGCGTGCCCCAGATCCAGCAGGTGTTCGGTGGCAGCCCGAGCCAGTGCGTGGGCGCCCACGCCCACGGTCACCGTGCGGGTGGCGGTGAAGGCCGGCGGTGCCCCGAGGAAGAGGACGGGGACGTCGACGCGGACGCCGACGTCCCCCTCGACGACGGGTTCCGAGACGACAACGCCGTCCACCCCCTGCTCGAGCAGCGACTCCACGGCGCCGGCGATACCCACCGGGTCGCCGTCCGGCGTGTTGACCACGCGGAGCGCGTAACCCGCGTCGCGCACGGCCCGCTCGATGTGCACGAGCAGTGAAGCGGTTCCGTACCCGGCGGTGCCCAGGGCGACCACGCCGATGGAGCCGGTACGCCCGGAGGCCAGTGTCCTGGCCGCCTGGTTGAGCCGGTAGCCGAGTTCCTCAGCGGCTGCGAGGACCCTTGTGCGGGCCTCCTCCGAGACGTACGGCTCGTTGTTGAGGACCCGGGAGACCGTCTTGCGCGACACCCCGGCCAGCCGGGCCACGTCCGCGCTGCGCGGCACAGAGGAGCCTTCGCCCCGCCCCACCACTGGTGTCATGAAGTCTCCCGAGGACCGGTACGTCTGTATCTAATGAGGTCAACTGTATGCCACGCGGTCTGACCGCGTGGTCATGTCTACGTAGCCCGGGGCTGTACGTCAAGGGCTCCCGCAGCACCGATTCCGGCGGACGGCAACGGATCCGGCAGGGGGGCGGCCGTTCGGTCAGGGCGTCGTACCGCCGCGAGGGGGTCGCGCCGACGTCTGCATAGTTGCTGGTCAACCGCCATACGATCGCACTCGGATCCGCTCGCGGAAAGGGACCGCCGCTCCCGTCCGGCCGCAAGGCACCTGGCTTCGCGGCGTGCGTGGCCGATCCTGCGTCACCGCCGAAGGGGTCTTGACAGCGACTCCCTGGAGCGTTCAGTCTTCCTCGCAGTCGCCGGTCGTATTTGTTCGATCGTGTTGAGTTTGGTCGCGCGCCGACCGCTTCCCCGCCATACCCCTCGGGTCGACGTGCTCGCCTGTGCACGGCCACCCTGTCAGGAGCCGAAATGTACTCTTCCTCCCTCGGTCGGCCCATGCCTGCTCCGAGCCGCCGCACCGTCCTGCGCGGAATCGGCGGTGCAGCCGCCCTCGGCGCCGGCATACCCCTGCTCAGCGCCTGCGGCGGAAGCGGTACGGCTGCCGACCCCAAGACGGTCAGTCTCGGTTCGAACGCGTCGGACGCGGTGCCGAAGAAGGCGTTCGCCGAGATCTACGCGGCGTTCGCGAAGCAGTCCGGGATCACGGTCGACGTGAACACCAAGGACCACAATACGTTCCAGGAGCAGATCAACTCCTACCTCCAGGGCACCCCGGACGACGTGTTCAACTGGTTCGCGGGCTACCGCATGCAGTTCTTCGCCGCCAAGAAGCTCGCCACCCCCATCGACGACGTGTGGCAGAGGATCGGGGGCAACTTCCCCGACGCGATGAAGGCGCTCAGCAAGGGCGCGGACGGCAAGTACTACTTCGTGCCGATCTCCACGTCTCTCTGGGGGGTCTTCTACCGCAAGAGCGTCTTCAAGAAGTACGGCTACGAGGTCCCCACCACGTGGGACCAACTCCTCGCCCTGTGCAAGCAGATGAAGAAGGACGGCCTGGTCCCGTTCGCCTTCGGCGACAAGGACGCCTGGCCCGCGCTCGGCACCTTCGACCAGATCAACTTCCGTACCAACGGCTACGACTTCCACGTCGAGCTGATGGCCGGCAAGGCGTCCTGGACGGATGCCAAGGCCCGCACCGCCTTCGACCACTGGGCCGAGATCCTGCCCTACCACCAGGAGGGTGCTGTCGGCCGCACGTGGCAGGACGCGGCCCAGGCGCTGATTGCGAAGAAGGCGGGCATGTATCTGTTCGGCAGCTTCGTGGCGCAGCAGTTCACGAACAAGGCCGACCTGGACGACCTCGACTTCTTCCCCTTCCCGGAGATCAACTCCGCGTACGGTCAGGACACCGTCGAGGCCCCCACCGACGGCTTCATGCTCTCCAAGGCCCCGAAGAACAAGGCCGGCGCGCTCAAGCTCCTGGAGTTCCTGGGCACGCCGGAGGCCGAGCAGATCTACCTGAAGTCCGACCCGAGCCTGGTCGCCGCCTCCAACAAGGCCGACACCTCGTCCTACACCGAACTGCAGAAGAAGGCGTACGCGACGATCTCCGGCGCCAAGCACCTCACACAGTTCATGGACCGCGACAGCCGGCCCGACTTCACCTCCACCGTGATGCAGCCCGCGCTGCAGAAGTTCGTCCGCGACCCCAAGGGCGTCGACAGCCTGCTGACGTCGATCGAGCGCCAGAAGAAGACGATCTTCGCCTCCGCATGAGCGCTCCGACGAACGCCGGTATCGGGACCGGTAGCACCAGCACCCCGGGGGCGGCAGCCGTCCCGCCCCCGGGCTCCCCGAACGACATGACGCCCCATCAGAGGAAGGGGGTTCGGGTGCCCTTGGGCCACCGACGACTGCTCACCCGGCGGGACCGCGTCACGCTCGGCCTGATGGCGGGCGTGCCGACGATCCTGCACGTGGCCCTGGTGTGGCTGACGGCCCTCGCGTCGGTCGCACTGGCCTTCACCACCTGGGACGGCATCGGCTTCGACTCCATCAAGTGGGTCGGGCTGCAGAACTTCTCGGAACTGCTCACCAGCAACCCGCAGTTCTGGCCCGCCGTCGAGCACAACGTCATCTGGTTCGTCGTGCTGATCCTCATCCCGACGCCCATGGGCCTGTTCCTGGCTCTGCAGCTGGACAAGAAGATCCGCTTCAGCCGGGTCTACCAGACCGCGTTCTTCCTGCCGGTCGTCGTGTCGATGGCCGTCATCGGCTTCGTCTGGCAGCTGGTCTACAACCCCGACACGGGCCTGCTCAACAGCCTGATCGGCGCCAACGAGCCCGGCCACTACATCGACTGGATCGGCGACCCCGACCTCAACCTCTGGGCGATCCTCGTCGCCGCGTCCTGGCGCCACACCGGCTACATGATGATCCTCTACCTGGCCGGCCTCAAGGGCGTCGACCCGTCCCTGCGGGAGGCCACCGCGCTGGACGGCGCCAACGAGTGGCAGACCTTCAGGAACGTCATCTTCCCCACCCTGCGCCCCACCAACACCGTCGTCCTGGTCGTCACCATCATCGAGGCGCTGCGCGCCTTCGACCTGGTCTTCGTCTTCAACAAGGGCGCCCAGGGCACCGAACTGCTCTCGATCCTCGTCACCAACAACATCATCGGCGAGTCCAGCCGGATCGGATACGGCTCCGCCATCGCCGTCGTCCTCCTGGTGATCTCGCTTGCCGTGATCATCCCGTACCTGATCGCGACCTTCCGGAAGGAGCGGCGCGCATGAGCACCGTGAGCGCGCTCGGAAAGCAGCGCACCCCGCTCCGACCCGCCCGGATCCTGCTGCACACCTTCCTGGTCGGCACCGCCCTGGCATGGCTCGCCCCACTGCTGTGGGCGCTGTTCGCGGCCCTGCGCCCGTACGCCGAGACCAGCGAGAAGGGCTATGTCTCCTGGCCCGACAAGTTGAGCCCGGACAACTTCACCGACGCGTTCGAGCAGTCGGACATGATGCACTACTTCGGGAACACGCTGCTGATCGCGGTCCCGGCGGTGCTGCTGACCCTGTTCCTGTCGTCGTGCGTGGCGTTCTACGTCAGCCGCTTCGACTTCCGGGTCAACCTGTTCCTGCTGCTGGTGTTCACGGCGGGCAACCTGCTGCCGCAGCAGGTCATCATCACCCCGCTGTACCGCCTGTACCTGCTCATCGACCTGCCCGGCATCACGATGAGCGGCAAGCTGTACGACTCCGCGCTGGGCCTGGTCCTGATCCACGTGGCGTTCCAGTCCGGGTTCTGCGCCTTCGTCCTGGCCAACTACATGCGCTCACTGCCGCACGAGCTGACCGAGGCCGCGCTCGTCGACGGGGCCTCCGTGTGGCGGCTGTACTGGCAGATCGTGCTGCCCCTGTGCAAGCCCGCGATGGCCGCCCTCGCCACCTTGCTGTCCATCTGGATCTACAACGACTTCTTCTGGGCCATCGTCCTGATCTCCACCGGCGAGAACATGCCCGTCACCTCGGCGCTGAACAACCTCTCCGGCCAGTACTTCACCGACCCCAACCTGGTGGCCGCCGGTGCCCTGCTCACCGCGATCCCCACGCTGATCGTGTACTTCGTGCTCCAGCGGCAGTTCGTCAGCGGCCTCACCCTCGGCGCCAACAAGGGCTGAACCACCCACTCGTTCCCCACACTTCCCCGGAGCACCACCTGTGAGCACCGAACGCCGTCTTCGCCTGCCCGGCATCGCCTACGGCGCCGACTACAACCCCGAACAGTGGCCCGAGGAGGTGTGGGCCGAGGACATGGCGCTGATGCGCGAGGCCGGGGTGACCATGGTCAGCGTCGGTATCTTCTCCTGGGCCCTGCTGGAGCCGTCCGAGGGCGTCTACGACTTCTCCCGCATGGACAAGATCCTGGATCTGCTCCACGACAACGGCATCGCCGCCGACCTCGCCACCCCGACGGCCGCCCCGCCCGCCTGGTTCTTCCGTGCCCACCCTGAGGCACTGCCGGTCGACCGCGACGGACGCACGCTGTCGTACGGCAGCCGCCAGACGTTCTGCCCGTCCAGCCCCGCCTACCGCACCGCGGCGCTTCGCATCGCGGGCGCCCTGGCCGAGCGGTACGCCGACCATCCGGCCGTCGCCATGTGGCACGTGCACAACGAGTACGGCTGCCACAACGCCGCCTGCTACTGCGACGCCAGCGCGGCCGGCTTCCGGGACTGGCTGAGGGCGAAGTACGGCAATGACCTGGACGCGTTCAACCACGCCTGGGGCACCGCCTTCTGGAGCCAGTGGTACTACGACTGGGACGAGATCATCCCGCCCCGCGCCACCGGCGCCGACCCCAATCCCACCCACCAGCTGGACTGGCGCCGCTTCTGCTCGGACGAACTGCTGTCACTGTTCACCGCCGAGCGCGACGTACTCCGCCGCGCCGCCCCGGGCATCCCCGCCACCACCAACTTCATGGTGATGCACAACTTCGACGCCATGGACTACTGGCGCTGGGCCCCCGAGCTGGACATCGTCTCCAACGACCATTACCTGCTTTCCACCGACCCGGAGCCGGAGATCGACGTCGCGCTCTGCGGCGACCTGATGCGCTCCCTGGCCGGCGGACCCTGGCTGCTGATGGAACACTCCACGGGAGCCATCAACTGGCAGCCCGTCAACCGCGCGAAGGGGCCCGGCGAAATGCGCCGCAACGCGCTCGCCCATGTCGCGCACGGCGCCGACGGCATCGCCTACTTCCAGTGGCGGGCCGCGAAGGCGGGCGCCGAACAGTGGCACTCGGCGATGCTGCCGCACGCGGGCACCGACAGCCGCATCTGGCAGGACGTCGTGCAGCTCGGAGCCGACCTGCGCGCCCTCGCCGAAGTCCGCGGCAGCACCAGCCCCGCCCAGGTCGCCATCGTCTGGGACTGGAACGCCCGCTGGGCCATGGAACAGCCCAGCCAGCCCAGCAGCGAACTCCGCTTCCAGGACCTGGTGAGGGACTGGTACGCACCGCTGTGGAGGGCCGGCGTGGCGGTCGACTTCGTACGTCCCGGCTCCCCGGACCTCGACCGCTACCAGCTCGTCCTCGCCCCCAGCCTGTATCTGGTCGACGACGCGGGAGCGGCCAACCTGGCGGCGTTCACCGAGCGCGGCGGCACCCTGGCCGTGGGCTTCCACAGCGGCGCGGTGGACGAGAACTGCCACATACGCCTGGGCGGTTACCCGGGCGCCTTCCGGGAGATTCTCGGGGTGCACGGCGACGAGCCGTTCCCCCTGCTGCCCGGCCAGTCGGTCGGCCTGGCCGGGCAGGTCCCGCAGGACGCGATCGCCGACCTGTGGACCGAACGCCTCCGGCTCACCGGGGCGGAGGCCATCGCCACCTACGCCGACGGACCTTCCCCAGCCTTCGGCCGGGGGGACCCCCATCTCGCTGCGCTCGCGGGCGTCCCGGCCATCACCCGCCACACGTATGGCAGCGGCACCGCCTGGTACATCGCCACCCACCCGGACCCCACCACTCTGGCCGCCGTCCTGGAGCGCATCCGCCAGGACGCGGGCGTACAGCCGGAGCGCGAGGTTCCGGCCGGCGTCGAGGTGGTGAGGCGGCGCGGCACGGACGCCGACTACCTCTTCCTGATCGACCACACCGGCAGCGGCGCCGAGATCCCGGCCGACGGGGTCGAACTCCTCACCGGGAAACGGGTCGTGGGCTCGGTCACCGTCCCCGCGGGAGGTGTCGCGGTCGTCCGTGAGCCGATGGCCGAACCGTGGTGACCGTGGCGCGGTGGCTCGGGCACTCCTCGCCGGCGATCACCCTCGGTTTACTATGCTCACTTCATGCCGGAGGCCGGCGGCAAGGGGCGGACGGCCGTTGACCGACTGCTGGAGAGGCAGGGAGATGTGGATGCCGGTCGAAACTCCCCGGATTCTCTCCAGGGCTGGTGACGGGCCATTCCCGCTGCTGGGCGCCTCCGAGGTCGACCGTGGATTGCAAGGTCAATGAAGTGGATGGCCTGAGGGAATGCTGAGAGAGGTCACGGCGACCCGTTACGTCGCACCCCTGACGTCCGGCGGCTCCGTCCCCGGAATCGTCGAGGCCGACGACCTCGGCACCTACGTCGTGAAGTTCACCGGATCCGCGCAGGGCCGCAAGGCGCTGGTCGCCGAGGTGATCGTGGGGGAGCTGGCCCGTGCCCTCGGGCTGCGCTTCCCCGAACTGGTGCTGGTGCACTTCGACCCGGTGATCGCCCGGGACGAGCCGCATCAGGAGGTGCGGGGCCTGCACGCGGCCAGCGCGGGCGTGAACCTCGGCATGGACCACCTGCCGGGCGCCCGGGACTTCACGCCGGAGATCGCGCGGGTCTTCCCCGTGGATCCCCTGGAGGCGGGGAGGATCGTCTGGCTCGACGCCCTGACCGTGAACGTGGACCGCACGGTGCACAGCTCCAACCTGATGGTCTGGCCCACCCTGGGCGTCGCGCCCCCGCGCCTGTGGCTGATCGACCACGGTGCCGCGCTCGTCTTCCACCACCGCTGGGACGGCACCGACCCCGCCAAGGCCTACGACTTCCGGCACCACGCCCTCGGCCACTACGGGCCGGATGTGCGGGCCGCCGACGCCGAGCTCGCTCCCCGGGTGACCGAGGAGCTGCTGCGCGGGATCCTCGCGGAGGTCCCGGACGCCTGGCTCGCGGACGAGCCGGGCTTCGCCGGCCCGCAGGAGGCACGCGAGGCGTACGTGGCGTACCTCCACGCGCGCGTGCGGGCCTCCGGGGCCTGGCTGCCCACCGACTTCCCCGGCCGCGAGGAGCTCGCCGCCGAGGAGGCCCGCCGGGCGGCGCGCAGCCGGCAAGGACGCCCCGCGTGGCTCCGTCAGGTCCCCGACCTGCACGGCAAGCCCGCGGCCGAACAGGATTGGTCGGTGCACCTCGGATGAGTGGCCGTGTCGAGATCGAGTACTGCACCCAGTGCCGCTGGCTGCCCCGCGCCGCCTGGCTGGCGCAGGAGCTGCTGACGACTTTCGAGTCCGAGCTGACGGAGCTGGCGCTGAAACCCGGCACGGGCGGGGTGTTCGTCGTACGCGTCGGCGACGAGGTCGTCTGGGACCGCCGCGAGCAGGGCTTCCCCGAGCCGACGGCCGTGAAGCGGGCCGTACGCGACCGAGTGGCCCCGGGCAAACCCCTGGGCCACTCGGACAAGCCGTCCGCCGAACCGTCCGCGGACTGAGTGGTCAGCCCTTGAGCTGTTCGTACGCCGGCAGCGTCAGGAAGTCGGCGTAGTCCTCGTCGAGGGCGACCGTCAGCAGCAGGTCGTGCGCCTGCTGCCAGTTGCCCGCCGAGAAGGCCTCCTCGCCGATCTCGGCCTTGATGTTCGCCAGCTCCTCGGCGGCGACCGTGCGGGCCAGGTCGGCGGTGACCTGCTCGCCGTTGTCGAGGACGACGCCCGCGTTGATCCACTGCCAGATCTGGGAGCGGGAGATCTCGGCGGTGGCGGCGTCCTCCATCAGGTTGAAGATCGCGACCGCGCCGAGGCCGCGCAGCCAGGCCTCGATGTAGCGGATGCCGACCTGCACGGCGTTCACCAGACCCGCGTACGTCGGCTTGGCGTCCAGCGAGTCGATCGCGATCAGGTCGGCCGCCTTGACGTCGACGTCCTCGCGTAGCCGGTCCTTCTGGTTGGGCTTGTCGCCGAGGACCTTGTCGAAGGACTCCATGGCGATCGGCACCAGGTCGGGGTGGGCGACCCAGGAGCCGTCGAAACCGTCGTTCGCCTCGCGGTCCTTGTCGGCGCGGACCTTCTCGAAGGCGACCTTGTTGACCTCCGCGTCCCGGCGGGACGGGATGAACGCCGCCATGCCGCCGATCGCGTGGGCGCCGCGCTTGTGGCAGGTGCGGACGAGCAGTTCGGTGTACGCGCGCATGAACGGGGCCGTCATCGTCACCGCGTTGCGGTCCGGCAGGACGAACTTGGCGCCGCCGTCCCGGAAGTTCTTGACGATGGAGAACAGGTAGTCCCAGCGGCCCGCGTTCAGCCCGGAGGCGTGGTCGCGCAGCTCGTAGAGGATCTCCTCCATCTCGTACGCGGCCGTGATCGTCTCGATCAGTACGGTCGCGCGCACGGTGCCCTGCGGGATGCCGAGGTGGTCCTGCGCGAAGACGAAGATCTCGTTCCAGAGGCGGGCCTCCAGGTGCGACTCCGTCTTGGGCAGGTAGAAGTACGGGCCCTTGCCCAGGCCCAGCAGGCGCTTGGCGTTGTGGAAGAAGTACAGGCCGAAGTCGACGAGCGCGCCGGGCACGGGGGTGCCGTGCGCGTCGACGAGATGACGCTCGTTCAGGTGCCAGCCGCGCGGGCGCATGACGACGGTGGCGAGTTCCTCGTTCGCCTTCAGGGCGTACGACTTGCCCGACTTCGGGTCCGTGAAGTCGATGTTCCGCGTGTAGGCGTCGATCAGATTGAGCTGGCCGAGGACCACGTTCTCCCAGGTGGGCGCGGAGGCGTCCTCGAAGTCCGCGAGCCACACCTTCGCGCCCGAGTTAAGGGCGTTGATGGTCATCTTGCGGTCGGTCGGGCCGGTGATCTCCACCCGCCGGTCGTTCAGGGCGTCGGGGGACGGGGCGACCTTCCAGGAGTCGTCGGCGCGGATCGCGGCGGTCTCCGGGAGGAAGTCGAGGGTGGAGGTGCGGGCGATCTCGGCGCGGCGCTCGGCGCGGCGGGCGAGGAGTTCGTCACGCCGGGGCGTGAACCGCCGGTGCAGTTCGGCCACGAAGGCGAGCGCCGCTTCGGTGAGGACCTCCCCCTGCCGGGGCAGGGGTTCGGCGTCGACGATGGCCAGCGGGGACGGCGCTGGTGCGGACATGAACGGTCACTTCCTTCAGCGAGCTGTGAAGACGAGCCGGCGGTTCGGCACCGGGTGCCAGTCTTCCCGGATACGGCGTTCGGCGCCCGCGGGGGCCTCGGGCGCTTCTGAACAGTGGATACTAGTTTCCTCATGGTGGAAGTTCAATCGTCTGTTGATGTCGAGATTCTCCGGGTCGAGGAAAGGTGGCGCTCCGTGCCACCCCGCTCACTCGAGGTGGGTCAGATCGGCCTCGGTGTCGACGTCGAAGGGCCGGGCCACATCCCCGCACTCGACGAGCGTGATCCCCGGCTCGCGCTCCTTCAGATAGGCGCGTGCCCCCCGGTCCCCGGTCGCAGTCGCCGCGACACCGGCCCAGTGGGCGGCGCCGAACAACACCGGATGGCCGCGCACCCCGTCGTACGCGGCCGACACCAGCGACTTCTCGTCCTCGTACGCCGTGAGCACCCGGGCCACCGCCTCCGGGCCGATGCCGGGCTGGTCGACGAGCAAGACCAGGGCGGCCGTCGCGCCCGTGCCCGCGAGCGAGTCCAGCCCGGCCCGCAGGGACGTCCCCATGCCCTGTTCCCAGTCGGGGTTCGGGATCAGTACGCACCCCGGCAGTACGGCCCGTGCCCGGACCTCGTCCTCCCGTGCGCCCAGTACGACGTGGACCCGCTCGCAGCCGCCCTCGCGCAACACCCGCACCGCGTGCTCCACGAGAGGGCGTCCCCGGTGGGTGAGCAGTGCCTTGGGGCGCCCGCCGAGCCGCCGGCCGCCCCCGGCGGCCAGCAGTACCCCCGCAACCGCACCCGTCCTGTTCCTCGTCTCCCATGTCGTCATGAAACCTGCATACCGTACGACCTCGGGCCGAGAAGTCACGCAGCGAAACAAGTCGATGACGCAATGGACTGGCGCCTGGTGGCCCGCGTCGTTTACTGTCGCCCGCACCGACCGGCCGGGCGGCCGACCGGCGCCCGGTGTGGGGGACTTCGCGTCGGAAGGGCACGCGCACGAGGGAGTGCGAGGGGGAGGACTGTGTTGCGGAGCGTTGAGCAGAGGCGGCAGGAGTCTGTGACCGGCGGCGGCGACGACGCGCGCGTGACGGAGCTGCGCTCCGCCGTCGCCCGGCTGCGGCGCCGGCTCGCCGCGCATCCCGGCGAGTTCGCGGACCGGACCATCGCCGAGGAGGAACTGGCCGCCCTGGACGCGATGGCGGCCGACGGCACCCCGGAGATCCCGCGGCTGCGCCGTTCCCTCCTGCTGATCGCGGGTGCGATCGGCTCGGTGAGCGCGCTCTCCCCGGAGCTGACGGAGGTCCGCCACGCCGTCGACCTCTTCGGAGGGCCGGTGCGAGGGCAGGGCTAGGTCGTGTCCGCGAAGTCCCGTCGTCCGCCCGGAGGGCGGGCTCCGCGGCGTCTGGTGCGTGCTCTCGGTGCGCCGGGCGGAGTCCCTCGTACTGGATGTACTCGGGGCTTCGTCCGGTGCGGCGAGTGGGGCACCTCCCACGCCCTTGAGGCAGTGGGGGAGCGTGCCAGGCGTCGCGGGGCAGGCGGGACTTTGCGGACACGGGCTAGGGGGCGTCGGTCCTGAAGTGAGCCGCCTCGGTCGTCCGGTCCGGTAGTGGGCGGGTGTCCGACCGGGTGTCCGGACGGCGGCGTCGGAGCTACGCGGGACTCTGGGCGGCCAGGGCCTCGGACAGTTCGCCCGCGACCTGCTGGAGCACCGGCACGATCTTCTCCGTCGCCGCCTCCGTGACCCGGCCCGCCGGGCCGGAGATGGAGATGGCCGCGGCCGTGGGGGAGTCGGGCACCGATACCGCAAGGCAGCGGACGCCGATCTCCTGCTCGTTGTCGTCGATCGCGTAGCCCTGCCGGCGCACGTCCTCCAGTGCCGCGAGGAACCCGTCGGGCGTCGTGATGGTCTTCTCCGTCGCGGCGGGCATGCCCGTACGGTTCAGCAGGGCCCGCACCTCCTCCGGCGGGAAACCGGCGAGCAGGGCCTTGCCCACACCCGTGGAGTGCGGCAGCACGCGCCGGCCGACCTCCGTGAACATCCGCATCGAGTGCTTCGACGGCACCTGCGCCACGTAGACGATCTCGTCCCCGTCCAGCAACGCCATGTTCGCCGTCTCGCCGGTCTCCTCGACCAGCCGGGCGAGGTAGGGCCGTGCCCAGGTACCCAGCAGCCGGGAGGCGGACTCGCCGAGGCGGATCAGGCGCGGGCCGAGCGCGTACCGGCGGTTGGACTGCTGCCGTACGTACCCGCAGGCCACCAGCGTGCGCATCAGACGGTGGATCGTGGGCAGCGGCAGCCCGCTGCTCGCGGACAGCTCGCTCAGGCCGACCTCGCCGCCCGCGTCCGCCATCCGTTCGAGCAGGTCGAAGGCGCGCTCCAGGGACTGGACCCCGCCGTTGGCGGAGGACCGGGCGGAGCCGGTGGTGCTGGCGCTGGACGTCGGCACGGCGCGTTCCTTTCGGGACTGGCGGAAGAGCAGAAGCCTACCCGGCAGTCGGTTGACTCCCCGCTGGTACGTAGCTACGTTCTGCGTACTGGAATTGTAATTCCGCTTTGCGGAAACGTCCAGGGTGGCCGTACGGCGGGTGCGGTGGTCCAGTGTGCCCTTGACGGCGCGGGAGAGGGAGTGAAGACTCCTTCAACAGAAAGTTGAATTCCGTTACGCGGAAGCAAGCGAAAGCAAGTGGACGCAAGTGGAAGTGAGGGGTTCGGGTGTCCGACGCTGAACTGGTGCTTCGCTCGACGCGTGTCATCACGCCCGAGGGGACCCGCGCCGCCTCGGTCGCGGTCGCCGGCGGCACGATCACGGCCGTCCTCCCGTACGACGCGCCCGTACCGGAGACCGCCCGCCTGGAGGACCTGGGCGACCACGTCCTGCTGCCCGGGCTGGTCGACACCCACGTGCACGTCAACGACCCCGGCCGCACCGAGTGGGAGGGCTTCTGGACCGCCACCCGCGCCGCCGCGGCCGGCGGCATCACGACCCTCGTCGACATGCCCCTCAACTCCCTCCCGCCCACCACGACCGTCACGCACCTGCGGACCAAGCAGCAGGTCGCCGCCGACAAGGCGCACATCGACGTCGGCTTCTGGGGCGGCGCCCTGCCGGACAACGTCAAGGACCTGCGCCCGCTGCACGAGGCCGGCGTCTTCGGCTTCAAGGCGTTCCTGTCGCCGTCCGGCGTGGACGAGTTCCCGCACCTGGAGCGGGACCCGCTCGCCCGCGCCATGGCCGAGATCGCCGCCTTCGACGGCCTCCTCATCGTGCACGCCGAGGACCCCCACCGCCTCGCCTCCGCACCCCAGCGGCCCGGCCCCAGGTACGCCGACTTCCTCGCCTCCCGCCCCCGTGACGCCGAGGACACCGCCATCGCCCGGCTGATCCGCGAGGCGAAGGCCCTGCACGCGCGCGTGCACGTCCTGCACCTGTCCTCCAGCGACGCCCTGCCGATGATCGCCGAGGCGCGGGCGGAGGGCGTCCGCATCACCGTGGAGACCTGCCCCCACTACCTGACCCTCACCGCCGAGGAAGTCCCCGACGGCGCGAGCGAGTTCAAGTGCTGCCCGCCGATCCGCGAGGCCGCCAACCAGGACCTGCTCTGGCAGGCGCTGGCCGACGGCACCATCGACTGCGTCGTCACCGACCACTCCCCGTCCACGGCCGACCTGAAGACCGACGACTTCGCGACCGCCTGGGGCGGCATCTCCGGGCTCCAGCTGAGCCTGCCGGCGGTGTGGACCGAGGCCCGCAGGCGCGGGCACGGACTGGAGGACGTCGTCCGCTGGATGTCCGCGCGGACGACCGAACTCGTCGGGCTCGACGACCGCAAGGGCGCCATCGCGGTGGGCCGCGACGCCGACTTCGCCGTCCTCGCCCCCGACGAGACCTTCACCGTCGATCCGGCCTCCCTGCAGCACCGCAACCGCGTCACGGCCTACGCCGGCAAGACCCTGTACGGCGTCGTGAAGTCCACCTGGCTGCGCGGGCAGCGCATCGTCGCGGACGGCGAGTTCACCGAACCGAAGGGGCGGCTCCTCACCCGGACCAACTGAATCCACACCCGGACATCCGAAAGGAAGACCTGATCATCGTGACGGCGATTCCCAGCTTCACCGGCGACGCGAACCCCTACGGAGGCGGCGACCCGTACGCGGACTACCGCACCGCCGACTTCCCCTTCACCCGGTACGCCAACCTCGCCGACCGGCGTCTCGGCGCCGGTGTCATCGCCGCCAACGACGAGTTCTTCGCCCAGCGCGAGAACCTGCTGGTGCCCGAGCGCGCGGAGTTCGACCCGGAGCACTTCGGGCACAAGGGCAAGATCATGGACGGCTGGGAGACGCGGCGCCGCCGGGGCGCGTCGGGGGAGCACCCGTGGCCGGCCGCCGAGGACCACGACTGGGCGCTGGTCCGCCTGGGCGCCCCGGGCGTGGTGCGCGGGATCGTCGTCGACACCGCGCACTTCCGCGGCAACTACCCGCAGGCCGTGTCCGTCGAGGGCACGTGCGTGCCGGGCTCCCCGTCGCCGGAGGAGCTCCTCGGGGACGACGTGAAGTGGACGACCCTGGTCCCGCGCACCCCGGTCGGCGGTCACGCGGCGAACGGTTTCCCCGTCGCCGTCGAGCAGCGCTTCACCCATCTGCGGGTCAACCAGCACCCCGACGGCGGCATCGCACGCCTGCGTGTCCACGGCGAGGTCGTCCCGGACCCCGCGTGGCTCGAGGTACTGGGCACCTTCGACGTCGTCGCCCTGGAGAACGGCGGCCAGGTGGAGGACGCCTCCGACCTCTTCTACTCACCCGCCACCAACACCATCCAGCCGGGCCGCTCCCGCAAGATGGACGACGGCTGGGAGACCCGGCGGCGCCGCGACCAGGGCCACGACTGGATCCGCTACCGGCTGGCCGCCCAGTCCGAGATCCGCGCCCTGGAGATCGACACCGCGTATCTCAAGGGCAACAGCGCCGGCTGGGCCGCGGTGTCCGTGCGCGACGGCGAGGACGGCGAGTGGCGGGAGATCCTGCCCCGCACGCGCCTCCAGCCCGACACCAACCACCGCTTCGTCCTCCCGGCCCCGGCCGTCGGCACGCACGCGCGCGTGGACATCTTCCCGGACGGCGGCATCTCCCGACTGCGGCTGTTCGGCTCCCTGACGGACGACGGCACGAGGCACCTCGCGGCACGACACCAAGAGCTGGGGGGCTGAGCGCGCCCCCGCGCCGGGGGGCGCTGGTCTGATGGCGCCGGTGGTTTCGTGCCGGGGGGGGGCACGCCGGATCGGCGCCGCCGGTGGTTTCGCACCCGGGGGCGCGCCGGACCGGCGGCAGTGGTGGTCCTGCCCCAGGGGCCGGTCTGGCTGTGCCGGTGGCTTTGCGCTGGGGGCGTGCCGGCCTGGGGGCGCCGGTGGCTTGGTGCCGGGGGCGCGCCGCACCGACGGGGTGCCGGTGGCCCTTCCCGATGGGGCGCCGGCCTGACAGCGCCGGTGGTTTCGCACCCGGGGGCGCGCCGGACCGATGGCAGTGGTGGTCCTGCCCCATGGGCGGCCTGGCTGTGCTGGTGGCTTTGCACTGGGGGCGCGCGCGACCGGTGGCACTGGTGGTCCTGCCCCAGGGGCCGGTCTGGCCGTGCCGGTGGCTTTGCACTGGGGGCGTGCCGGCCTGGGGGCGCCGGTGGCTTGGCGCCGGGGGCGCGCCGCACCGCCGGTGCCGGTGGCCCTGCCCCAAGGGGGCTGGCCTGGCTGCGCCGGGTGATTTTTGCGGGGCAGGCCTGAGGGCGCCGGTGGCTTGGCGCCGGGGGCGCGCCGCTGCGACGGCGCCGGTGCCGACCCGATGGGGCGCCGACCTGACAGTGCCGGTGGCCCCCCGGGGGGCCACCGGTCCGACGGCACCGGTGGCCCGTCCCAGGGGACGCACCGGCCCGTCCGCACCCGTGGCCCCGCCCGAGGAGACGCACCGGCCCGTCCGCACCCGTGGCCCCGCCCGAGGAGACGCACCGGCCCGTCCGCACCCGTGGCCCCGTCCCAGGGGGACGCACCGGTGCGTCCCCCTGGCTCACGCCGCGTGTCCGCCGTCCACGGCGAACTCCGCGCCGGTGACGTACGTCGCCCCCGCCAGGTACGCCACCATCGACGCCACCTCGTCCGCCGTGCCGAACCGCCCCAGCGCCGTCATCGCCGCCTGGCCGGCCGCGTACGGGCCGGCCGCCGGGTTCATGTCGGTGTCGATCGGCCCGGGATGGACGAGGTTCGCCGTGATCCCGCGTCCGCCCAGCTCCCTGGCCAGGGCCTTGGTCATACCGGCCAGGGCCGCCTTGCTCGTCGCGTAGAGCGTCCCGCCGGGCCCGGGCACGCGCTGGGCCATGCAACTGCCGATCGTGATGATCCGCCCGCCCTCGGGCATCCGCGCGGCGGCGGCCTGGGAGGTCAGGAAGACCCCGCGCACGTTGACGGCGAGGACCCGGTCCACGTCCGCGAGTGACAGGGTCTCCAGCGGCCCGAGCACCCCGACGCCCGCGTTGTTCACCAGGACGTCGAGGCCGCCCAGCGCCTCGGCCGCCGCGCTCACGGCACCGGCCGCCTCGGCGGCGTCCGCCGCGTCCGCGCGTACCGCCACCGCCCGGCGCCCCAGCGCCTCCACGGCCCGTACGACCTGCTCGGCCGCCTCCTTGCCGTGCACGTAGCCGATCGCCACGTCCGCGCCCTCCCGGGCCAGCCGCAGGGCCGTCGCCGCACCGATGCCACGGCTCGCGCCGGTCACGAGAGCCACCTTGCCGCCGAGATTTCCTTGAGAAGTCATGTGTCCATCCCAGCGCCGGGACGGACCCGACGCTGGCGGTGAACGGACGTCGACGTGGATTTCCTCCGGTCCCGCACCGGAGGGAGCCGTACGGCCGAGCGATGAGTTGCGGGGGCCCACGGGATCTGAACCGATGACAACAGACCCGACCGTTCCAGAAGAAGGGCACCCGCCATGGGCCGGCTCGTCTCCACCCTCTTCGTCACCCTCGACGGCGTCTACCAGGCCCCCGGCGGCCCGCACGAGGACACCCGCGGCGGCTTCACCCACGGCGGCTGGAGCTTCCCGTACGCCGACGAGGACTTCGGCCGGTTCATCAGCGAGGTCTTCACCCGCCCGCGTGCCTTCCTGCTCGGGCGCCGGACGTACGACATCTTCAGCACGTTCTGGCCGAAGGTGACCGACCCCGCCGATCCGGTCGCCTCACAACTCAACGCACTGCCGAAGTACGTCCCGTCCTCGACGCTCAAAGACCCCGGGTGGGCGGGCACCACCGTGCTCACCGGCGACCTCGCCAAGGAGGTCACGGCTCTGAAGGAGCGCACCGACGGCGAGATCCAGGTGCACGGCAGCGGCGCCCTCGTCCGGTCCCTGCTGGCGCACGGCCTCGTCGACTCGCTTCATCTGCTGACCTTCCCGGTCGTGCTCGGCACCGGGTTCCGGCTGTTCCCGGAGGGCGCCGTACCGACCGCCTTCCGGCACGCCGGAGGCAGTGTCACCAGCACGGGCGTCTCGATCGCGACGTACGAGGTGGCGGGCCGCCCCGAGTACGGCGAGTACGCGCTGCCGGAGAACGCGTAGCCGTCCCGCCCCGGCACCCTCGTCGGCGGTACCGTCTCCGCCATCACGGCCGACGCGGCCCCCACCGCCGTCGGCCGCACCTGTACAGCGACCTGCCGTCCATGGGCCACGGCGGCCGGGCGAGCCTGCCCGGGCCTCGCACCCGGGCTGATGGCCCGGGTCGCGGAAGCCGTCGGCCGGACCCGCTGCCCCGGTGGGCCGCAGCCCTGCTCCGCCCGCGGCCACCAGGCGCCTCGTGGCGGCCGGGGGGCGTACGAGGGTCTGTTGGCAGAGGCGTGTCTCAGGCCGCGGTGGACGGTGTCGCGCCTGCCTATTGCGCAAAGAGGAGCGAGGATCCATCATCAGGAAACCTGTTATTTTAAAGTTGTAGTGAAGGGGTCGGGGCATGCCATTGAGTCCCAGAATCCAGGCCAGAGGGATCCAACTGCTGCTCGGTCGGACGATGTCGCGGGTCCACAAGGACCTGCGCTTCGCGGACATCCCGAAGCGCACCGAAGCCCTCCTGCCGGAGACCAGCGCCGGTCCGGTGCCGTGCACCGTCTACCGCCCGCCGGCCGACACCGGAACTCCCGCCCCGGTGTACGTCAACTTCCACGGCGGCGGTTTCGTGGTCGGCCGCCCGGAGCAGGACGACCACATCTGCCGTTACATAGCCGCCACGGCCGGCTGTGTGGTGATCAACGTGGACTATGCCGTCGCTCCGCAGCGGCAGTTCCCGGTCGCCGTCACCCAGGCGTACGACGTCACCGCGTGGATCGCCGAGAACGGCCCCGTGGGCGGCTGGGACGGCTCGCGCCTTGCCGTGGGCGGACACAGCGCCGGGGCCAACCTGACGGCTGCGGTCTGCCGCATGGCCCGGGACCGCGGAACCTTCTCGCCCCGGCTGCAGATCATCGACTCCGCACCGCTGGATCAGGTCGCCGACCCGGCCACCAAGCAGTCCCTCATCGCCAAGCCGCTGCTCAGCCCGCAGCTCATGCGCGTCTTCACGGCCGCCTACGTCCCCGACCCCGCCCACCGCGCCGACCCCCTCGTCTCACCCGCACTGGCCGATGATCTCGCCGGACTCCCTCCCGCCCTCGTCATCACCGCGGAGAACGACCGCCTGCGCGATGAGGGCGACGCCTACGCCAAGGCCCTGGAGGCCGCCGGCGTTCCGGTCATCCACCGTGTCTTCGAGGGAGTCGATCACTACTTCACCCACACCGGTCCGGTACCGGCGGGGAAAGCCGCCATCGACATGATGGCAACCACCCTGCGCACCGCACTCAGCCCCTGATGCCAGCCGGCCGAGGCAGGCGCATTCGGTTGCGGCAGGATGAGACACGGCGCAGGCGGGTGTCGGGGCGGTCGACGGCCCGCACCACGAGTAATCCAGGGGCGCCGCCCACGACTTCTTCGACTTCGACCAGGCGTTGGTCTCGTTCTTGGAGGATGGTTCGCTGCATCGCCGACATCAAGTCAGGTGTCGCTTCCCAGCTGAGCCCATGCTGAGGCGGCGGATACCAAGACTGCGCGGTGCGTCGGCATCGGGCCCACATGGACGGATCGGCGAAACCTGCGTTTTCCCGACCTGACAGCAGCACACTCCGTGTATGGACGGAAGGTTGCATTGGGAGCTGCTTGCTCGGGACCGGCAGGGGTTCGAGGACGGGGTGGCGATCCTCCTCGGCATGGTCTATTCCGGCTTGCGACATGTGGATGGCTCAGGCGGGGACCGCGGGGAGGACGCTGTCCTGCTGTTACCCGACGGCAGGCGGCACGTCTTTCAGATCAAGAGCTTCACAGGTCGGTTGACCTCTGCCAGGCGTCGGCAGGTGCGGGAATCGCTGGACCGTGCGGCACAACACGGCCCGGCATCCTGGACCCTCGTCGTGCCGCTCGATCTCACTCCGGGCGAGTGGGACTGGTTCGACAGTCTGCGTGATGCCTATCCGTTTTCGCTGGAGTGCCACGGCCTGCAATGGCTGAACAGCAAAGCAATTGAGTATCCGGCCATTGGAGGCCTGTTCCAAGCCCCGCGACCACGGTTGCATGGGTGGCCCCGTGTGGCAGATATCGGGCCTGCCGATGCTGGAGTTCCCGTGGGTGAGGGCGGAGAGGTTCCCGCCTATGTGCCACGTGACATCGATCCCGCCCTTCGCGCTTGGCTACGCCAAGCAGGGGAGTCGGGTGGGGCGATGGTGGTCCTGGGAGATTCCGTTGCGGGCAAGACCCGGACTCTTTATGAAGCCCTGCGAGCCGAGTTGCCGAGCCACTGCTTCGTGCGTCCCGCAAACCCCGCCGACGTGCCCCAGCTGGCCGAAGGCATGATCGCGGCAGCCGAGCCGTGCGTGCTGTGGCTCGATGAGCTGCACCGCTCTCTCGATCACGGATGCGGCCTCATTGCCAGCGGACTCGGGAGACTCCTCCGCTCTGGGTCAATTGTCCTCGCCACCCTCGACGGAGCGGCGTACGAATACTGGTGCCGCTCGGACGTGGTGCGCCAGATGCGGTCGTTCGTACTCGACCGGCGGTGGAGTGTGGCCGAACGCCAGAGGGCCCGTATGTCGCAGGATCCGCGCGTAGCACGGGCGGCGCTGGCGGATCCTGTCATCGGAGTCGCCGAGTACCTCGCCGCAGGCCCCTGGCTTTGGCAAGAACTGAGGCTGGCAGATCGCGTGGGTGGGCAGCCGCGGGGAGCTGCCTTGACCTGGGCCGGCATCGATCTCATCAGAACGGGCCTGGAGGGCCCGTTCCCCACTGAGCTGCTGCTCGACGTCCACGCGCCCTACCTCGTCGACAGCGGCGGCCCAGTGGTACGTCCGGAATCGGCGGAAGACGCGCTGGCCTGGGCAGGGAAGACGCGCTTCGGAGTCAGCAGCATGCTGCTTCCCGCGGGCGACGGCGTCTGGAAGGCCCACCCCCAGCTGGTCGCCACAGCCCAGGAGGCGGGTATCCCGGTCCATCCGTTCACCTGGTTCCAGGCGGTGGGGGCCACTGATGACATCGACGACATGTTCACCGTGGCGCTCAATGCGAGCCGCCACGCCCCTTCCTTGGGTGTGTTCCTATGGCAGTGCCTTGCGGACGCCGGCATCCTCAGGGCGGCGAACAACCTCGGTGTCACCCTGGCCGACCTCGGTCGGCATGAGGAAGCCGAGCAGGTGTATCGCACAAAGGCAGACCTGGAAGATCCCTGTGTCCTTCTGAACCTCGGTAACTTGCTGTGGAAGACCGGCCGATATGACGAAGCGGCCGAGGCGTACCGTGAGTCAGGCACGCGAGGGCATGCGACGGCCTGGAACAACCTGGGGCTGCTCTTCCGCGAGCGGGGCGAGCTTGCCCACGCCGAGACATGCTTGCGCAGTGCGGCTCTGGCGGGCGCGGCTGATGCCGAGTTCAATCTCGGGGTGCTCCTGGCCGACCTTGGCAGACCCGAGGAGGCCATGGCGGCGTATGCGCGGGCCGAGGTCGCCGGTGACCTCGACGGCCTGGTCAACTGGGGGCTGCTTCTTGCTGAGGAGGGCCGGTGGGCGGAAGCTGAGCCGTTGTTCCGGCGGGGTGCTGAAAGAGGCGACAAGGATGCGGTGTTCTGCCTGGCGAATGCCCTCAAGGCGCAAGGGAGTCCGCAGGAGGCCACAGACTGGTACCACCGTGCGATCGGCACTGGCGACGCCCGAGCCCGGTACAACCTGGCGAACCTTCATCGGGACGATGGCCGGCCAGACCTCGCGGAGCCGCTGTACCGCAGCGCCGCCGAAGCCGGAATCACCAGCGCCTTATACAACCTGGCCCTGCTCCTCGAAAGACAGAAGCGCCTTTCCGAGGCTGAAGCCCTTTTGCGTCAAGCCGTAGAAGGCGGATGCTCGCAGGCGCTCTTTCACCTTGGCGAATTACTGCGCCGTACGGACCGCCCGGACGAGGCCGCAGCGCAGTGGCGGCTGGCCGCTGACGCTGGTGACCCTACTGCGGCGATCGCACTTGTCACAGTCCTCACCAGCCCTTCTGACCGGCCTTACCTCTGCGGAGTGCTCGGACGTGCAGCAGATGCCGGAGACCAGGACGCCGCTCACCTCCTCTCGGTCCTGGAGACCCTGGAGGCCTCCTCCGGGCGCATCAGCGCCGGTCAGCACCTCTCAGGCCATCGATGATGTCGGATGGGGACAGGAATCGGCCGATCACTCGTCCTGGAACGGTGGGATCTGACGCATGGCCAGCCTGAAACCGTTGCGACGGCGAGAGACGGAACGTGCCGCGCCCTCGGTTCCGGGCTGCGAAGAGCGGGGGTTTCCGTGGGATCTGGCTCGCCCCGCGGCCGATGTGGGTGGTCTGCGGGGCGAGCGTATCGATAGGAAGAGGTGCCTCGAACTGCCGGGCTCACTTGCCCTGCAGGGTGTGGCCGGTCCGCTCCACGACTTCACAGACTGACGCCGGGGACCCGTGCCTGACTGAACGCGGATCGGGCCTCAGGCTTCGTCTCGCTGTTCCTCGACGCCTCGGTGGGGAAGCCGGCTTGTTCGACTCCGGCTCAGCAGCCGTAGTCGATCAGGTCGAAGGAGGCGTAGTGGTCCGCCGTGTAGTAGTCCTCCTGGTGCTCCTCGCCGGTGACGATGCGGCGCGCGCCGCGCGTGGAGGAGCCCGGCGTGATCACGGTGTACTCGTGATAGTAGCCAGAGGACTGACCGGGCAGGATGCCTTCCCGGTTCTGGAAGACGGTCCCGTCCTGCGAGTAGGGGTAGGGGCCACCCTGCTCGATCAGCTCGAGGGTGTCGTACGCCTGGGAGGGCAGGTCGCTGTAGCAGATGCTGCCGACCGCGGCGGCCGCCGGGGTCGCGGTGACGGTGCCGCCGACGAGGAGGGCGGACAGGACGGCGGCTGCGGCGCCGATGCGGGTGATTCGTGGGGGGAATCTCATGCCCTCATGATGACGCGCGTAGACAGTGGCATGTCAATGACAACTCTGCAGGATTTCCCCTCAAGTTCGATGAGTTTGCGCGGAGTTGACCCGCGACCCGGCGTCACCACGTTGCCCGGCCGCGTCCGTGAACGCCGGCCGGAGGTCCGCCCGGGTGCTCAGGCGGACTTCCGGCTACCGGCCGCCGCGAACAGGGCGACGCCCAGCACGAGCAGGGTGACGCTCGCGTAGATCTCGTAGCCGTCGAGGAACCCCAGTCGTTGCACGAGGCCCCAGTTCCAGTCGGTGAACTCGTGCACCAGGCCCGCCGCGCCCTGCACGAGGGCGAGGAAGCCGAGAATCTCCAGCACTTGCTTCATGGAAGACAGCCTCGCCCCGCGGACCCCCCACGCACATCGGCCGCGGGGCGGGCGCCTGTCGGACGGAAGTCCCTCTTCCGGCCCGGCCGGCCGCGCCGAAAGTCTGCGACGCGGTGACTTTGGTCGGCGATTCCGGCCGGGGCGAGGTGAACGGACCCGTTCCTGCGTAGATTTGCCGACCGTGAGTGGTGACGACGCGGGGCAGGCCTCCCCGGTGCGGACGGGCGAGACACCTGCGCTGTTCACCGGGCGCAGATGGTTCATCCCCTCCGCCCTGCTGCACGAACTCGACCCCGACGCCGCGCGTGCCGGGCGAAGACCCCGGCGCACCGCCCGCGACTGGGTCGTCGACTTCTCCTGCTTCGTACTGGCCGTGCTGGTGGGCGCGGCCGCCATAGAGGCGCTCAACGACAACCCCCATGTCCCGGAAGAGCTGGCCGTCGTCGACCAGTTGATCGGGGCGCTGGCCTGTGCGGCCGTCTGGCTGCGCCGCCGCTGGCCGCTGGGGCTGGCCGTGGTGATGACGGTCGTCACCTTCGTCTCGGACACGGCGGGCGGGGCGGGGCTGATCGCCCTGTTCACCCTCGCCGTGCACCGTCCCTTCCGCTACGCGGCCTGGGTGGGCGGCATCAACGCGGCCGTCACCCCGCTGTACTACTGGGTGCGGCCCGACGCCGACATCCCCTACCTGGTGAGCGTGGTCATCGCCGTACTGCTCACGGTGGCGATCGTCGGCTGGGGCATGTTCGTACGGGCCAAGCGGCAGCTCATGGTGAGCCTCAGGGACCGGGCCCGGCGGGCCGAGACGGAGGCCCGGCTGCGGGCCGAGCAGGCACAGCGGCTCGCCCGTGAGGCCATCGCGCGGGAGATGCACGACGTGCTCGCGCACCGGCTGACCCTGCTGAGCGTGCACGCGGGCGCCCTGGAGTTCCGGCCCGACGCGCCCCCGGCGGAGACGGCGCGGGCGGCGGGGGTGATCCGGGAGAGCGCGCACGAGGCCCTCCAGGACCTGCGCGAGATCATCGGCGTCCTGCGGGCGGGGGAGCCGGACGACACGGGGCGGCCGCAGCCGACGCTGGCGGCGCTGGACACGCTGGTCGCCGAGTCGCGTGAGGCCGGCATGAAGGTGGCGCTCGACCAGCGGGTCGACGCCGCCGCCGCCGTGCCGTCCTCCGTCGGCCGCACCGCGTACCGGATCGCCCAGGAGGGTCTGACCAACGCCCGCAAGCACGCGCCCGGCACGGAGGTCACGGTGACCGTCACCGGCGGACCGGGCGCCGGCCTCACCGTCTGCGTGCACAACCCGCCCCCCGAGGGCGAGGTACCGCCGGTTCCCGGCTCGGGCCAGGGCCTCATCGGCCTGACGGAACGGGCGACCCTGGCGGGCGGCCGCCTGGAGCACGGCCACACGCCGGAGGGCGGGTTCGAGGTACGGGCGTGGCTGCCGTGGGGCTGAGTTGCGGCCTCGCGGATCCTTCCCCATGACCCCCTGCCCTGAACGGAGTTGACTTGGCCGGGGCGGTGGCTGATGGTTGTGCCGCCTTCAGCACCGTGAGTAACGGAAGGAACCTGCACGTGAGTTTCGGGGGACCCACCAATCCGTACCAGCCGCCCGGGCCGCCGAACGGCGGGCCGTATCCGCCGCCTCCGGTCAACGGCCCCTGCGTACCACCGCATTACCTGCCGCCTCACCCGGGCCCGGCACCGTACGGCTACCCGCACCCCCAGCCGTACCCCCCGCACCTCCAGCCGTACCCGTACGTCCCCCAGCCGGGGCCCGGCACCCGGGCCCCGGGGTGGGGTGGTGCGCGCGGTGGCGAATGGCCGTCCGTGCGCGCGCTGTTGCGGCAGGGGCGGCCCCGGATCTCCGGCTGCATGTGGCTGGTGCTGCTCGCTCCGTGCACCTGGTTCGCGGTCCTGCCGCTCATGCTGTGCTACTCGTTCGCGCGCTCGGCCCGCGTCCGGGCCCACCGGCTGTTCCCGCGCACACACGGGGCCGCCGAGGACCGGCATGTGACGCGCGTGCAGAAGGTGCGGGCCTGGACCGCCGCCGCCATGTCCCTGCTGCTGCTCGCCGTGTACGGCAAACCGGAGGACGTCGCCGAAGTCCAGGAGCAGTACATGATGAGGCTGGTGGTCACCCCGCCCCTGCTGCTCCTGAGCGCCCCCGTCGTGATCGCGGTGTTGTTCCGGTGGGCGTCGGCGGAGACCAGATCGGCCATGCGGGTACGGGTACGGGCGGCCCTGCGGTCGGCCGGCTGGTACGTCGGTGCCGTGACGGCCGTGCCCCTGCTCGGCGGGGTGATCGTCCTGCTCGGCCAGGACCGGACGCCCGCCTCCGCCTCGCCGGGCGCCGCCCCGTGGCTGATTCTCGCGGCCGCCCTGCCCCTGGCCTGGCTCGTGTTCTTCGTGGGTTTCGCCACCGGCCCGGCCGTCCGCACCGGCTTCAACACCGCGGCCGTGCACGCCGCGCTCCCCGCCCTGCTGACCGGCACGCTGGTGTGGGAGTTCGCGGCCATCAGCCTGCTCGCGGGCGGCCTGCCGCCCGGGCCGCCGGTGATCCGGGCCCTCGCCGTCATCGGCGGTCCCGCCTCGGTGACGGCGGTGGTCTGGTGGGAGATCAGCCGCCTGCGCGCCCGGTACGGAGTGGCGCTGCGCGCCTGAGCCCGCAGCCTGTCAACTTACCGTTCCCCACAAGGCGTTGGCGCGGACCATCGCACGTCCGCGCCCCGCATCCGCCCCGACCGTGATTACGTGAGGCCCATGACTGCGATCAGACTGCTCCTCGTCGACGACGATCCGCTGGTGCGGGCCGGACTGTCCTTCATGCTGGGCGGAGCCGACGACATCGACATCGTCGGCGAGGCGGCCGACGGCGGCGAGGTGGAGGCGCTCGTGGACCGCACCCACCCGGACGTCGTGCTCATGGACATCCGGATGCCGACGGTGGACGGCCTCACGGCCACGGAGCGGCTGCGCGCCCGCAAGGACGCCCCGCAGGTGGTGGTCCTCACCACCTTCCACGCCGACGAACAGGTCCTGCGGGCGCTGCGCGCGGGCGCCGCCGGATTCGTCCTCAAGGACACCCCGCCGGCCGAGATCCTCGCGGCGGTCCGCCGCGTGGCGGCCGGCGACCCGGTCCTGTCGCCCACCGTCACCCGCCAGCTGATGCAGCACGCGGTCGGCACCGCCGCCGACACCCGCCGCACGCGGGCGCGGGAATGCATGGCCGCCCTCAACGACCGCGAGCGCGAGGTCGCCGTCGCGGTCGGCCGGGGCCTGTCCAACGCGGAGATCGCCACCGGCCTCTTCATGAGCGTCGCCACGGTCAAGACGCACGTCTCCCGCATCCTGGCCAAGCTCGACCTCAACAACCGCGTACAGATCGCGCTGCTGGCCTACGACGCGGGCCTCCTGGAGGAGGAACAGGAGGGCCACTGACCGTCTCGCCGGTCCGCCATCACGCCGCCCGTCGGCTCGCCGTCACGCCGCCCGCGGGCCTGCCGATTCGCTGCCCCGCCCCGCCCATCGGCTCGCCATCGCGCCGTCCGCTGGCCTGCCGCCCCGGCGGCCTGCCGGTCCGCCTCCGCCAGTCCGCCGCCCCGGCGCCCGACGACGCGCCGTCACGCCATCCGCTGGCGGCGCCCGACGACTCGCCGTCTGCTGGCCTGCCGCCCCGCCGCCCCGCCGGTCCGCTGGCCTGGCGGCCTGCCGGTCCGCTGGCCTGCCGGTCCGCCGTCCCGGCGTCCGTCGGCTTGCCGTTACGCCGTCTGCTGGCCTGCCGCCCCGGCGGCCTGCCGGTCCGCCTCCGCCAGTCCGCCGCCCCGGCGCCCGGCGACTCGCCGTCACGCCGTCTGCCGCCCCGCCGCCCCGCCGGTCCGCTGGCCTGGCGGCCCGCCGGTCCGCTGGCCTGGCGGCCTGCCGGTCCGCCGTCCGTCGGCTTGCCGGTCCGCCGTCTGCTGGCCTGCCGCCCCGGCGGCCTGCCGGTCCGCCTCCGCCAGTCCGCCGCCCCGGCGCCCGCCGTCTGCTGGCCCGCCGCCCCGCCGCCCCGCCGCCCCGGCGCCCGACGTCTGCTGGCCCGCCGCCCCGCCGGTCCGCCGTCACGCCGTCTGCTGGCCCGCTGGCCTGCCGGTCCGCCAGTCCGCTGTCATGCCAGCCCGGCGGCCTGCCGGTCCGCCGTCACGCCGGCCGCCAGCCAGCCGTCACGCGAATGCGGAGGCCGCCCCGCCGGGGATCTCCGCGAGGTGTACCGGCCTGCGCTCCCGGCGCGACAGCTCGCACGCCTCGGCGACGCGCAGCGCCTGAAGGGCCTCGCGCCCGTCGCAGGGGTTGGCCCGCTCGCCCCGCACGACCTCGACGAACGCGTTCAGCTCCGCCTCGTAGGCGGGGCCGAAACGCTCCAGGAAGCCGGTCCAGGGCTTGTCCGCGGCGGGCGGCCCGGTCGGTTCGGTGGACGCGATCGGCGTACGGTCGTCCAGGCCGACCACGATCTGGTCCAGCTCCCCGGCCAGCTCCATGCGCACGTCGTAGCCGGCGCCGTTCAGCCGGGACCCGGTGACCGTGGCGAGCGTGCCGTCGTCGAGGGTGAGGAGCGCGGCGCCGGTGTCGACGTCGCCCGCCTCGCGGAACATCGCGGGCCCGGCGTCCGACCCGGCCGCGTACACGTCCGCCACCTCCCGGCCCGTCACCCAGCGCAGCACGTCGAAGTCGTGGATCAGCGTGTCCCGGTACAGCCCGCCGGACAGCGGCAACCACGCCGCGGGCGGCGGCGACTGGTCACTGGTCAGCGCCCGCACCGTGTGCAGCCGCCCCAGCCTGCCGGAGCGCACGGCCTCGCGGGCGCCCCGGTAGCCGGCGTCGAAGCGGCGCTGGAAGCCCATCTGGAGCACCGTCCCGGCCGTCTCGACCTCCGCGATCGCACTCAGGGTCCCCGGCAGATCCAGCGCGATGGGCTTCTCGCAGAACACCGGCAGGCCCGAGCGTGCTGCCCGACCGATCAGTTCGGCGTGGGCCGACGTCGCCGTCGTGATCACCACGGCGTCGACCCCCCAGCGGAAGATCTCCTCCACGCCCGGCGCGGCCGTCTCGCCCAGCCGATGCGCCAGTTCCTGGGCCCGCGAGGTGTCCGCGTCCGTGAGGATCAGGGAGCCCACGTCGCGGTGCCGGCTGAGCGTGTTCGCGTGGATCGTGCCGATGCGGCCCGTACCGATGACGCCGATGCGCATGGAAACAAACTGCGTGCGCAGCCCGCCCCTGTCAATCTGAATGTCCGGACAATCTGACTACACAACTTCCCGTCAACAACGCACAGAGCTACGCTCGGCCCGTGCCGAAACCAGAAGTGGACCCGACCGTGCAGCTCGAGCTGAGCGTGGACCGCAGCTCTCCCGTGCCGTTGTACTTCCAGCTGTCCCAGCAGCTGGAGGCCGCGATCGAGCACGGCACGCTGACGCCAGGCAGCCTGCTGGGCAACGAGATCGAACTCGCCGCCCGGCTCGGCCTGTCCCGGCCGACCGTCCGCCAGGCCATCCAGTCGCTCGTCGACAAGGGCCTCCTCGTCCGCCGCCGCGGCGTGGGAACCCAGGTCGTGCACAGCCAGGTCAAGCGCCCGCTGGAACTCAGCAGCCTCTACGACGACCTGGAGGCGGCGGGCCAGCGCCCGGCCACCAAGGTCCTCGTCAACACGCTCGTCCCCGCCTCCGCCGAAGTCGCCGCCGCACTCGGCGTCGCCGAGGACAGCGACGTCCACCGCGTGGAACGCCTCCGCCTCGCCCACGGCGAGCCCATGGCCTACCTCTGCAACTTCCTGCCCCCCGGCCTCATCGACCTCGACACCGCCCAACTGGAGACCACGGGCCTGTACCGCCTGATGCGCGCGGCGGGCATCACCCTGCACAGCGCCCGCCAGTCGATCGGCGCGCGGGCGGCGACTGCGGTGGAGGCGGAACGGCTGGCGGAGGAGACGGGGGCTCCGCTGCTCACCATGCAACGCGTCACGTTCGACGACACGGGCCGCGCGGTCGAGTACGGCACGCACACATACCGCCCGACGCGCTACTCGTTCGAGTTCCAGCTCCTTGTGAGGACTTGAGCAGGGCGCGCTTCTTGGGGGCGCGGGGACCTGCGTGATCAGCCCCACGCGCCCGCACACGGCAATGGTGGGTTGTTCCCCCGCTCCGCACCCTGCCTCCCCGTGAGGCAGAATCGGCGGCGATGAGCACCTACCGCGACTTCACCGCCCCCATCGGCTCCCGCCGTGCCACCGTGCTCCGCACCGTCGGCACCCGGGAGCGCCGCTCACACCTGACGGCGCCCCGCGTACCGACGGTCGGCATCGACATCGGCGGTACGAAGGTGATGGCGGGCGTCGTCGACGCCGACGGCAACATCCTGGAGAAGGTCCGCACGGAGACGCCGGACAAGTCCAAGAGCCCCAAGGTCGTCGAGGACACCATCGCCGAGCTGGTCCTGGACCTCTCGGACCGGCACGACGTGCACGCCGTCGGCATCGGCGCGGCCGGCTGGGTCGACGCCGACCGCAACCGCGTGCTGTTCGCCCCCCATCTGTCCTGGCGCAACGAACCGCTCCGCGACCGCCTCTCGGGCCGGCTCTCCGTACCGGTCCTCGTGGACAACGACGCCAACACCGCCGCCTGGGCCGAGTGGCGCTTCGGCGCCGGCCGCGGCGAGGACCACCTCGTGATGATCACTCTCGGCACCGGCATCGGCGGCGCGATCCTGGAGGACGGGCAGGTCAAGCGCGGCAAGTACGGCGTGGCCGGCGAGTTCGGCCATATGCAGGTCGTGCCCGGCGGCCACCGCTGCCCGTGCGGCAACCGCGGCTGCTGGGAGCAGTACAGCTCCGGGAACGCCCTGGTCCGCGAGGCGCGCGAGCTGGCCGCGGCCGACTCGCCGGTGGCGTACGGGATCATCGAGCACGTCAAGGGCAACATCGGCGACATCACCGGCCCGATGATCACCGAGCTGGCCCGCGAGGGTGACGCCATGTGCATCGAGCTGCTCCAGGACATCGGCCAGTGGCTCGGCGTCGGCATCGCCAACCTCGCGGCCGCCCTCGACCCCTCCTGCTTCGTCATCGGCGGTGGCGTCTCGGCCGCCGACGACCTGCTGATCGGCCCCGCGCGGGACGCGTTCCGCAGGCACCTGACCGGGCGCGGCTACCGTCCCGAGGCCCGTATCGCCCGGGCCCAGCTCGGCCCCGAGGCCGGCATGGTCGGCGCCGCCGACCTGGCCCGGCTGGTCGCCCGCCGCTTCCGGCGCGCCAAGCGCCGCCGCGTGGAGCGCTACGAGCGCTACGAGCGGTACGCACAGTCCCTCCGCAGTACCCAGGAGACGCCGTGACCGCATCCCTGCCGCACCAGGGCTCGTGGCCGGACGGAGAGGAACGCCCGGCCGAGGACCACCGTCACATGATCCGCCGCAGGGCGCTCACCCTGCTGATCATCGTGCTGCTCATCGGCGTTCCGGCCGGCTACCTGGTGATCTCCGCGAACCAGAGCCGCGACAGCGGCAAGGACAAGGAGGCCAAGTACTCGGCGACCGGCCTGACCGCGGGCTGGCCGTCCAAGCTCCAGCGCCGGATCTACCAGGTGCCCGTCCCGCACCCGGCCTGGCACGTGGCGTACTACGAGACCAACAACTGGAAGACCAGCCGCCTGTACGCCCAGTTCGAGACCAACGCGGCCGGTCTGGACGCCTATCTGACGGGCCTGGGCGTGACCCGGGACGACCTGGAGAAGGGCCACATCACCATCGGCGCCCGCGACCGCAAGATCACCGGCTGGAAGTTCCCCGAGGGCGACTCGTGGTACGGCTTCGTCCACCGGCAGAAGAACCCCGCACCCACGCACGACGTGGTGGTGGACCTGTCCAACCCGGCGTATCCCTGGGTGTACGTGGTGTCGCGGACGGTGCCCTGACCCGCGGCCCGGCTCGGGCGGCCCGGCCGCCGGGGCCGATTGTCAGACCCCGCCCGTAGAGTCGGAGACAACTGATTCCGACACGCGGGGCGGGAGGTGACAGGACGGATGGGCGACACGGCTGCGGTGGCCGAGCAGTCGGGGGACGCGACGGTCCCCGTCCGGCTCCCGGCCGTCTTCCTGCCCGCCCCCCTCCCGCGCGACGGGCGCATCGCCTTCTGGGATCCCGCGGGCGAGTCCCTGCCCGCCGAGGTCACAGAACTCACGGAGGACACCGAGCTCACGGTCGTACGACGGCACGGCGCCGCGGTCCGGCGGCGGACCACCCCGGCGCTGTCCCTCCCGCTCGACGAGGCCCTGCCGCTCCTGGTGCGCGCCCGGCACGACCCCGCGGCCCACCCCGCCACCGCCTGCTGGGGAGCCGCCGCCCTGCACGCCCTGCGGCTCACCGCGCGCGGCCGGCTGCTGCCCGGCCTGACCCCCACGGGTCACGACGCCTGGCGCGCCGGCCCGCTCGACCCGGACGACATCGCGCACCTGCGCGCGGTCGCCGCCGCCCTGCCCTACGAGGGGCACGCCGTCCCGCTGCCCGGCCCGGGCCCGATCCGCCTCCCCGAACCGGAAGCGCTGGTCCGCGCCTTCCTCGACGCGGTCGCCGACACCCTCCCGCGCACCCCGGCCGCACCCCACGCCACCGGCAGACCCTTCGCGGCCCGCGACGCCCAGCACCTGCCGAAGGCCCACGACTGGGCCGCCGAGGTCGCCGCCGGCATGGACGCCGGCGTGCGGATCTCCCTCCGGCTGGACCTCTCGGCGTACGACCTGTTCGACGAGGCCTTCGACGGCGGCGCACGCAGCGCCGGCGCCGCCGTCGTGCAGGTGCACAGCCTCGCCGACCCCACCCTCGTCGCCGACGCGGCGGCGCTGTGGGCGGGCGAGGCGGACGACGCCTTCGGCCCTCGCGCCCGGGTGGACGCGGCCCTCGCCGTCCGCCGCGCGGCCCGGGTCTGGCCCCCGCTCGACCGGCTCAGCGACCAGGACGTGCCCGACGTGCTGGCACTGACCGAGGAGGAGCTGAGCGACCTGCTCGGTGTCGCGGCCACCCGGCTCGCCGCGGCCGGCGTCGCCGTGCACTGGCCACGCGACCTGGCCCAGGACCTCTCGGCCGCCGCGGTGGTCCGGCCGGCCCCCGGCTCGGCGACCGACGGCACAGGCTTCTTCGAGAGCGAGGATCTCCTCCAGTTCCGCTGGCAGCTGGCGCTCGGCGGCGACCCGCTCACCGAGAGCGAGATGGACGCCCTCGCCGAGGCCCACCGCCCGGTCGTCCGGCTGCGCGACCAGTGGGTGCTGGTCGACCCCGCCCTCGTCCGCAAGGCCCGCAAGCGGGACCTGGGGCTGCTCGACCCGGTCGACGCGCTGTCCGTCGCCCTCACCGGCACCGCCGACGTGGACGGCGAGACGGTCGAGGCCGTACCGGCCGGCGCGCTGGCCACCCTGCGCGACCGCCTCACCGCGGGCGTACGCCCGGCCGCGCCGCCGCCTGGCCTGCGCGCCACCCTCCGCGACTACCAGCTGCGCGGCTTGGCCTGGCTCGACCTGATGACCTCCCTCGGCCTCGGCGGCTGCCTCGCCGACGACATGGGCCTCGGCAAGACCGTCACCCTCATCGCACTTCACCTGAAGCGGGCCCGCCGCGAGCCGACCCTGGTGGTCTGCCCGGCCTCCCTGCTGGGCAACTGGCAGCGGGAGATCACCCGCTTCGCCCCCGGCGTCCCCGTCCGCCGCTTCCACGGTCCCGACCGCAGCCTGGAAGGCCTGGACGGCGGCTTCGTCCTCACCACCTACGGCACGATGCGCTCCGCCGCCCCCGCCCTGGCCGGGCAGGCGTGGGGCATGGTCGTCGCCGACGAGGCTCAGCACGTCAAGAACCCCTACTCGGCCACGGCGAAGGCGCTGCGCACGATCCCGTCGCCCGCGCGCGTGGCCCTGACCGGCACACCCGTCGAGAACAACCTCTCGGAGCTGTGGGCGCTGCTCGACTGGACCACCCCGGGGCTCCTCGGCCCGCTGAAGTCCTTCCGCGCCCGGCACGCCCGGGCCGTGGAGAACGGCGAGGACGAGGAGGCGGTGGAGCGCCTGGCCCGCCTGGTCCGGCCGTTCCTGCTGCGCCGGAAGAAGTCCGACCCGGGCATCGTCCCCGAGCTGCCGCCCAAGACGGAGACCGACCACCCGGTGCCGCTCACCCGCGAACAGGGCGCGCTGTACGAGGCGGTGGTCCGCGAGTCGATGCTCGCCATCGAGACCGCCGAGGGCATGGCGCGCCGGGGCCTGGTGCTGAAGCTCCTGACATCGCTGAAGCAGATCTGCAACCACCCGGCGCTGTACCTGAAGGAGGAGCCCGCCCGGGCCGCCGGCGACCGGCTCGCCGCCCGCTCCGGCAAACTCGCCCTGCTGGACGAGCTGTTGGACACGCTGCTCGCCGAGGACGGATCCGCCCTGGTCTTCACCCAGTACGTCGGCATGGCCCGCCTCATCACCTCCCACCTGGCCACCCGGGCGGTCCCGGTCGACCTCCTCCATGGCGGCACGCCGGTCCCGGAGCGGGAGCGCATGGTCGACCGCTTCCAGGCCGGGTCGACCCCGGTCCTCGTGCTGTCCCTCAAAGCGGCGGGCACCGGCCTCAACCTCACCCGCGCGGGCCACGTCGTGCACTTCGACCGCTGGTGGAACCCGGCCGTCGAGGAACAGGCCACCGACCGCGCCTACCGCATCGGCCAGACCCAGCCCGTCCAGGTCCACCGCCTGATCACCGAGGGCACGATCGAGGACCGCATCGCCGAGATGCTCCAGGCCAAGCGCGCGCTCGCCGACGCGATCCTCGGCTCCGGCGAGCCGGCCCTCACGGAACTGACGGACCGTGAGCTGTCCGACCTGGTCTCCCTGCGGAGGACACCATGACGCCCAGCCCGGCCGACGAGGCCCGCCGGGCCCTGCGGGCGGCCCGGGAGCGGGCGGCGTCCGACCCGCACCCGGCACCGGCTTCCCGTCCCGCGCCCTCTCCGGCCCCGGCAGCCGCCGGGCAGGAGGCTCCCCAACCGGCGGACGTCGCCCGTGAGGCACTGCGAAGGGCCGTGTCCGAGCACCAGGGCGCAGGCCCGGCGAGGGACATGGGCGCGCGGCGGGACGCAGAAGCCGTGGTGCTCACCGATCAGCCGGGAGACACCCCGCGGGACACGCCGGGAGCCGCGGAGCCGGACGGCTCCGGCCACCGGGGCGAGACGGGGGAGGCCCCCACCCCGACGGACTCGGCCGGCACCCCCGCCGGCGAGGAGGACCAGCCCGCCGCCCCACCCGAGAGCACGGTGACCACTCCCTCAGACGGCACCGACCAGCCGGCCCGCCGCGCGGCGGACATCGCACGCGAGGCGCTGCGCGCCGCTCGGGAGGACGCGCGGCGGGCACGGGAGGAGACGGAGAGCGAAGGGGCCCGGCGCCGGCGCGGGACCCGGCAGAGCCGTGTGGACGAGCGGGCGGCGGCCCTCCGGCGAGCGCGCGGAGACGCCGTCCGTGGGGAAGCGCGTGACGTACGGCAGGTGCTGTCCGACGCCTTCCGGATGCCCGCGGCGGACCCCGGCGGAATGCCCGAGGCCCCGGACGAGACCGGCGATGAGGACTCGCCCTCACCCGGCCCGGGCATGCCCGATGCCGCGAGCACCGCGCCGCCCCGTGCCCCCACCCGCTCCACCACTCCGCCCCCGGCCCCCCGGACCCCTGGCAACCTCCGCAGCCCCCTGGCCCCCCACTCCATGGCCGCTCCCAACCGCGACACCGAGCTCCGCCGTACCTTCCCCGCCTTCCCGCCCCGGGACCCGGACGGCAAGGGCTTCGCCGAGAGCTGGTGGGGGAACGCGTGGGTCGCCGCGCTGGAGCAGGGCGCGCTGGACACCAAGCGGCTGGAGCGCGGGCGCGGTTACGCCGGGCAGGGGCATGTCGACGCCATCACCGTGACGCCCGGCCTGGTGCTGGCGTACGTGCGGGGCAGCCGTCCGCGCCCGTACCGCGTGCAGGTGCGGCTGCGCACGCTCGACGACGCCGACTGGGAGCGGTTCCTGGACGCCGCCGCCGACCGGCCCGGCCACATCGCGGCGCTCCTGGACAAGGAGATGCCCCAGTCCCTCGCGGACTGCGGCGTGCCCCTGCTGCCGGGCCCGGGTGATCTGGAACCGCACTGCAGCTGCCCAGACCGGGGCCACCCCTGCAAGCACGCCGCCGCCCTCTGCTACCAGACCGCACGGCTGCTCGACGCCGACCCCTTCGTCCTGTTCCTGCTGCGCGGCCGGGGCGAACGCGAGCTGCTCGACGCGCTGTCCCGGCTGAGTGCCACCCGTGCGGCGCGCGCCGCCCAGGACAAGGGACCGGCGCCGCTGCCCGGAGTGCGGGCCGGTGACGTCGTCACGCCGCGCGCCCTCCCGCCCCTGCCGGCGCCGCTGCCCCCGCCCCCGCACCCCGAGCAGCCCCCGTCCTACCCGGCGGCCCCCGGCGGCCCGGACCCGTTCGCGCTGGACCAGCTGGCCACGGACGCCGCCGCGCGGGCGCACGCGCTGCTCACCACGGGCCGTGACCCGGTCGGGCAGCTGACGCTCTGGGAGGACGCGGTCCGCCTGGCCGCGGCCCGCCCCGGCTCGGGGCTCACCGCGGGCACCCGGGCGCTCTACTCCTCCCTCGCCACCGCGGCGGGCCGCACCCCGTCCGAGCTGGCCCGCGCGGTCGCCGCCTGGCGCCAGGGCGGACCGGAGGGCCTCGCCGTACTGGAGGAGCCGTGGGATCCGCCGGCCGGCCGGTTCGACCGGGCCCGTCCGCTGCTCCTGGCCGCCGACCTGCCCGCCTTCCGCCCCTGGCGCAACCACCTCACCCACCCCCAGGGCCAGGTCCAGCTCCGCCTGGGCCGCGACGGCCTTTGGTACGCCTACGAGTCCGAGCCGGGCCAGGAGGACTGGTGGCCCCGGGGCACCCCCGACCTGGACCCGGTCGGCGCCCTCACGGGCCTGGGCATACCGAGCGACCTCTGAGCCGGTGCGGTCCGCTCCGCGACAGGCCACCAGGGACCCCGCACGTAAACGATCAGCCGGCCGGGACGAGGCCACACCCGAACGCCTCGGCGGACGGTCCCGTCCGGAGAGCGGGACCGTCCGCCGAGGCGGTTGGGTGCGGCAGGGAACACGTCGCTGATGGGGCCTCGGCTGCCTTCACGCCCTCGGCCAGGGAGGCGAGTGTGGCGGTGTCGGCGCTGCGCCGGATGTGGATGAACTCGTAGCGTTCCTCCGCCGCTACCACGTCCTCGCCGCAGGCGACATGGGGGCGAATGAATGCGAGAGGTTCCCCACCACCCGGCCCCGTGCGGTCGCGGCCGCCCATCACCAAGGGCCCTGGGCGCTCGCGGGAGTTCACCCCATGAACTGAGCCGTCAGGCGCGTCGCCGGGCCCACAGCGGGGTGACGAATCCGATGAGGACGGCCGCGATGCCTATCTGGAAGACGTGGCGGATCCAGTCGATACCTCCGGTGTCGCGCACCCCGAACGCGGTGGCGAGCGCGTTGCCGGCGACGGCGCCGACGATACCCATGAGGACCGTCAGCCACAGGGGGATGGGCTGACGTCCGGGAACGACGAGCTTGGCCAGCAGGCCGATGATGAGGCCAGCGATGATCGCCCACAGGAACGACACGACAACTCCTTCCGTTCGTTGCCCTTTTCGGGCACGACTCCGTGTTCCCGCCGAAAGCCGCCATAAGCCTTGTCTGCCACATGGCCCTGCGCGCCGGTCAAGGGCTGCGATGCGAGGAGCCGCGGCCCGATCCCGTCGGCCACCGGAGCGAAGTGCTGAAACAGCGTGAGATCCCGGACACGGCGGAAACGTCAGCCAGAAACTGACGGCGGATCACCGCGAGGTTCCGAACTGCCGGCCGTCGCCTCCATGGCCGTCCTCTTCATCCGTAGCCATGAAGGCACAGCGGTCAGGTGTGAGAGAGGGCGAAGGAGACGAGGAAGCCGCTGACGGTGATCAGTCCGATGGCCAGATGGGCGTCGTCGAACGCTTCGGGGATCATCGTGTCGGCGATCATGGCGAGGATCGCCCCGGCCGCCACCGCGGTCATCGCGGCGATCACGGTGGGGGAGAAGGAACCGACCACCGTGTAACCGAGGACGGCCGACACCGTGCCGGCCGCGGCGATCGCCGCCCAGACGCCGAAGACGTACCCCTTGGTGCGGCCGGCCTTCTTCATCCCCGCCGAACTGGACAGCCCCTCGGGCACGTTGCTGATGAACACCGCGGCCACGGTCACGAGGCTGACCGCGCCGCCGTCGAGCAGGCTGACGCCGATCACTGCGGATTCCGGCACACCGTCGAGCAGGGCGCCGAGCGCGAGCGCCGTCCCGGACCCGCCCTGCTCGGCCTCCGAGGGCTGCGCCTGCGCGTGACCGGAGCGCTTGCGGTGGCGCGCGCCCCGGCGGGCCAGCCACACGTTGCCCGCGGTGTAGGCCAGGGCGCCGATGAGGGTGCCGACGGCCGCGGGAGCGAGGCCCGCCTGCTCGTACGCCTCCCCGACCAGCTCGAAGGACACCGCTGAGATCAGCACCCCGGCCCCGAAGGCCATCACGGTCGCGATCACCTTCTGCGGCACCCGCAGCCCGTATCCGAGCGCGGCACCGACCAGCAGCGCCGAGCCCGCCACCAGCCCCCACAATCCAGCCTGTACGACTTCAGCCATGCCGACCCGTCTACCCGCCGAGGGCGACGACCCACCCGGCTGTGCGCGCAAGTCCGGGCAGAGGTCTTCTCCCCGGCCGGCGCGGCCCAGCGGTCAGTATTGCTCGGTCTCCACGAACTCCGGGTCCCCGTCGTTGTGCGCGCCGAGGACGTCGGCGGCGGTCGGGTCGAATCCGGGCGGGCTGTCCTTGAGGTGCAGGCCCATGCCGGCGAGCTTCTCCTTGACCTCGTCGATGGACTTCGCACCGAAGTTGCGGATGTCCAGCAGGTCGGCCTCGGAACGGGCGACGAGCTCACCCACGGAGTGGACGCCCTCGCGCTTGAGGCAGTTGTACGACCGGACGGTGAGGTCGAGGTCCTCGATCGGCAGGACCAGGTCGGCGGCGAGGGCGGCGTCCGTCGGGGACGGGCCCATGTCGATGCCCTCGGCGTCGATGTTGAGCTCGCGGGCCAGACCGAACAGCTCGACCAGGGTCTTGCCGGCCGACGCCATGGCGTCACGCGGACGCATGGCCTGCTTGGTCTCGACGTCGACGATCAGCTTGTCGAAGTCGGTGCGCTGCTCGACACGCGTGGCCTCGACCTTGTACGTGACCTTGAGCACCGGCGAGTAGATCGAGTCGACCGGGATCCGGCCGATCTCCTGGCCGACCTGCTTGTTCTGCACGGCGGAGACGTAACCGCGGCCGCGCTCGACCGTCAGCTCCATCTCCAGCTTGCCCTTGCCGTTGAGCGTGGCCAGGACCAGGTCGGGGTTGTGCACCTCGACACCGGCCGGCGGCGCGATGTCGGCGGCGGTGACCAGATCCGGGCCCTGCTTGCGCAGGTACATCACGACCGGCTCGTCGTGCTCCGAGGAGACGACCAGCTGCTTGATGTTGAGGATCAGGTCGGTGATGTCCTCCTTGACGCCCGGCACGGTGGTGAACTCGTGCAGGACACCGTCGATGCGGACGGACGTGACCGCCGCACCCGGGATCGAGGACAGGAGGGTCCGGCGCAGGGAGTTGCCGAGGGTGTAACCGAAGCCCGGCTCCAGCGGCTCGATCACGAACCGGGAGCGGAACTCGTCGACGACCTCTTCGGTCAGGGACGGACGCTGAGCGATCAGCACGGGGTGTGGCCTCCAGGGGGTTCGGCGCCCGCTCTGTGACGCCGTAGACACCATGAAGGGTACGGGGGCGACCGGCGATGCGGTCGCCGCAGCCACGGCGCCGTCACCTGCCAGAGGAGGACGCAACCCGTTCACCGTGTGGAGTTCCGGCTGCTGATCGGGGAGATCCCGGATGCGTTCAGGCGAGTCGCGGCGAGCCACGGGGATCCCACCACGCTCGATGCTGCGAGAGGGACCAGAGCCGTCAGGTTGGGACCGGCCATGTGAGATCCCGTGAGAGATGAGAGGGTCTGACGGGTGAGCGAGACACAAGAGACCGTCTGTGGGCAGTGGTCCGGCGAGGTGACTGCACCGGTCGGCCAGAGCATGGACGTGCCGCCGGTTTCGCGCACGACCAGGACCGGTACGTCGTTCACTCTGCGCCGCACGGGCCGGCCGGCCGGGAACTCGTCCACGGTGCCGATCCGGTGCCAGCCCTCCGTGACCACGTGCGGCACTTCTTCGGCGTGGTTGGCGCCGGATGCCTGACGGTGGGCGAGGTGGCCGCCCAGCATGCCGCCGACTCCGACCGCCCTGGCCGGGCCGCGGCCGTCGCCGTCAGAGCGAGTACCGGCGGGCGGCCCAGCCGTTCGGCGGCCTCGCCCAGGTTCAGGTAGTCGGGGCGGAAGTCGTGTCCCCAGGCGGAGAGGCAGTGGGCCTCGTCCACGACGAACAGCGAAGGGCCCAGTTCCCGCAGCTGTTCCACGACACTGTCCTTGGTCAGCAGGTCGGGGGACAAGAACAGGTATTCGGCATCACCGTCGCAGGCCGGCGACCTGGTCGCGCTCCAGGGCGATCAGCGGCGACACCACGACCGCGGGTCCACCGAGCATGACGGTCGGCACCTGATAGTTCGCCGACTTGCCGGAACCGGTGGGCATGACGACCAGCACGTCGCGGCCCTCGAGCAGTGCCTCCATCGCCTCCGTCTGCTCGGCGGCCAGGTCGCTCCACCCGAACCGTTCCCGGGAGACGCGACGCAGCTCGGCGATCTGGTCTTGCAGGCTCATCGCGACGCCCCCTTCACGGCCCGGCACTCCTGAGACCCGGTAGGCCATCATTGCTGCGGGGTCGGGGCTCGGTCAGGCCGGTCGGCTGCGATTGCTGTGCCAGTCCAGTATCAGGACCGTGGCGTCGTCCTTGAGGTTGCCGTCGCAGGCGTCGAGCGCCGCGGCGGTCAGGGTCCGGACGGCTTCTCGCGGGTGCAGCGCGCGGGTGTCGTGAATGACCGAGCCCAGGTCGACGGCCGCGGCAGCGCGTTCCTGCATTCCATCGGTGAGCAGGACCAGGCGGTCCCCGGGTCTCAGGGGTAGTTCCTGCAGGCGGTAGGTGGTGGGTGCCGCCACACCGAAGGGCAGGTTGACGGCGAGTTTCACCTCTTCGACGGCGTTGTCACGCAGCAGCAGGGGCCGGGGGTGCCCGGCGTTGACCAGTTCGCACAGCCCCGTTTCGAGGTCGACGCACAGCAGCTGTCCGGTGGCCAGGCCGTGGCTGTGGCTCAGCAGGGCCTCGTGGGCGTGGCGGGCCTGCTTGAGGGCGTCACAGCCGCTGCGACGTGCCCGCCGCAGCGCGCCGACCAGCAAGGTGGCCAACAGAGCAGAGTTCGTGTCGTGGCCCATGGCATCGGTGATCGACAGGTGCAGAGTGTCGCGGTCGAGCGTGTAGTCGTAGGTGTCGCCACCGATGTCGTCGGCCGGGACCAGTCCGGCGGCCAGAGTGAACTGGGCCGCCTCACAGCAGGAGGCCGAGGGAAGCAACTGGTGCTGGATCTCCGCCGCCAGGCTGGTCTCGGTGGTGCGCCGGCCCTGGTGGTACAGATCGGTGAAGCGGCGGTCCGTGACGATGATGTAGGCCAGCGCGTGGGCCGCGTGGCGGACCTGGCGCAGCACGGTGTCGTCTGCGGACTGCAGGCTCACCTCCAGGACGCCGATGCAGTCGCCGCGGTTGGTGACGGGCGTGATGACGCGTCGTCCGCCCTGGCCGTCCGGTTCCACATTCTGGCGCTGGCTCTGCAGAACGCTGTCGTAGACGCTGCCCCGCAGGTCGATCGGCTCGCCAGGGGTGGCGGCCTCGTCACCGGTCGCGGCGAGGCGTACCAGCCGCTGGCCGATGAGGTCGACGAACAGGAAGGACACGGCCTCGGCACCGAACCGCTTCTGCAGGTCGTGTGCCACCACGTCGACGGACTCACCGGGCGGGGCCGCTTCCGCAGCGGCCAGCAACTCGCCCAGTTCCAGATCTCCACCCTTCACAGCAACCTCCTGTCGGTTGCCGTACCTTCTTCCCCGAGTCTGCGCAACCTCACATATTCTGCCCATTTTGCCTGGTCAGGGCGGTGTTCCAGATCGGTGCGAGCACGTCCCGCCTCCGTCAGGCGGCGTTCGTGGGCGATCGTGCGGCCGGTGCGTCGGCGGACCTGGGATGCAGAGGAAACAGCATGTCGACTGCATGGCGAGCGATCCGAGAACGGGCGGATGCCGCTCCGGTCCACGGTGGTTGCTCGACGCGGTGCCGGTGCGGCCCAGGCGCCGCAGCGAGGCTCTCAGGGGTGGTGAGGTGCTCTGAAGGCCACCTCCTTCAGTGGCGTCCTGAGGGCGCAGGCAGGTCTGCGATGGTTACCCCGCCCCTGAGGGGTACCCGCCTTCACGTAATGCACATAACGGGCAAATCGGAGGCCGGAATGGCAACGCATCCCAGGTCGGACATGGAAACGCACCCCGACATCCTCGCCATGCGCAGTCGACACGAGATGGCCGAGCGTGTCGCAAGTACTCCGAGGGCGCAGGCCGTCGAGGCGATGGCCCTGATCACGGGCCTCTACCTGGCGGCCTCACCGTGGATCGCGGGTTTCAACGGCTTTTCCACCCTGGCCGTCAACAACTTGATCGTCGGCCTCGCATACGCCGTGATCATGAGCGGTGGCTTTGGCCGGGCATACGAGCGCTCGCACAGCATGGCGTGGGCCGCTTGCGCACTCGGCGTGTGGACGATCCTTGCGCCCTGGGTTGTAGCAGGCGACGTCAGTACCACCAGGACCATAGTCAACAACATCATCGTCGGCGTGATCGCGCTCCTGTTGGCCCTTATGGCCGCCGCAGCCGCCCGCCCGGTGGATCGGTCGTCCGGCGATCGCTCATCCCCGCCCAGGTGATCGAGCTCAATCCGAGGATCATGGCACCTACCCCTACCGCGCTACAGGGAGCCGCCCATTGTCCGTGCTCTGCCCCCGTTGAGCCGCGTCCTGGCGGGGGCGGGTCCCTGTGCGGCACCATCTGTCGAGGCCGGTGGAGTGGCTTTGGGCCGGCTTTCAGCTGCTGGGCGACGCGGACAGTGGGATTCCGGGGCTGCGGGTGGCCGAGAGGTCTGCGGGCGCGCTGGTCAGCTGGACGGCCTCGGACGGGTTCACCGCGCTCGCCCGTGACCGGGCAGGCCGTGCAGCGAGCAGTGGCAGCATGCGGGTGATCGTGCAGGCCGCAGTAGCAGGGCTGCCGGTCCAGCTCGGGCACACCGTCACCGAAACGCCTGATGGCTCTGGCTTGGTGGTGCTCGCCCAAGCGTCCTGCCACGGGGCGGCGAGGGCAGCTAGGCACCGGCCCGCCTAACGCACTGGGCGCCGGCAGTGTGTGTATGCGGGGAGAAGTCGGCGTCGCTCGCGACGCTGTCAGCCGGCGGCGCCATCCCGCACGCCGGCACCGTGCCCACCCCGACCGCTCCCCGCCGAATTCGCCCCTGTAGCGCCCCGCTTCACGGCAGATCGTCAGGGAAGGCGGTGAGGCCGACGGGAGCGCAGGCTGTTACTGGGGGCGGCGTCCGGTGATGTCACCGCCGGGGTCGTCGGGTAGGGCTATGCGGGCGGTGATGCGTTTGCCGACCGGCTCCCGCTGGGCCTCGAAGCCCTGGGCGACGGCCATGACGATCTCCAAGCCGTGCTGCCCGACTCTGCCCGCATCGGCGGCCCGCGCCACTGGCAGGACGGGATCGCTGTCCCACACGACCACTTCCACGACGGCGCCAGTGATGCGCAGTTCCATCAGTACGGGCCCAGGGGCGTACTTGCGGGCGTTGGTTACCAGCTCGCTTACCACCAGTTGGGTCAGGTCCATCGCGCGAGCGGACACCGGCAGGCCGTGCTCCGCCTGGACACGGGCGAGGAAGTCCACCGCCCGGTGACGTGCCTCAGCGATCACGTGCCCGTCACCGTCCAGGGCGACGGTGTCCTGTATTTGAAGGACGTCCGGCATGACGCTGCCCTCACCCTCAGGGACTGATTCGGCCGGGTCCATCCTTGTTCCCCCTTCACACGTCCTGCGCGTACCCGGCACTATGCCTCACATGCCCCGTGAGAACCGCATAACGGGCCGCACGCATGTTCGATGCGACATCAAGGCAGGTTACCGGCGCACTGTCGCGCCGGGGCCTTGAGTCCCATCAGCGAACGCAGTCGAGGAAACGGTGACAGAAACTCACGGAGCAGCCCGGCCCTGCCACCTGTCGATCCGCCACACCGCCATCAACGGCATCCGGCTGGGCACCGTGCACGGCGAACTCGACCACGCCGTCAAGGACATGCTCAGCGAGGCCCTCCTGTCCTACGACGGCTCGGGGCCCCTGCGGACCGTGGTGGACCTCAGCGGCGTGACCTTCATGGACTCAAGCGGCATCGACGTCTTCGTCGCAGCCCACCAGGCCGCGAGTGACGATCAGGGATGGCTGCGTATCGCGGGCGCCCAGGAATCGGTGCTGCGGCCCCTTGAGATCGTCGGCCTGGACGAGGTCATCGGCTGCCATTCCACCGTCATCAGGCCCTGACCGCCTGACCCGCGCCGTTCCCGGCCACCGCGTCCTACCCGGCTTCCGCGCCTGGGGCATCCCGCCGACGTGAGCGCCGCTGCACGGCCGCGTACAGCTCCTGCCCCACCGGTTCCGGCAGCGGCTGCCCCAGCGCCCAGGCGATCACCGTCTCGGCCACCGTGTGCAGCTTGGTATTGGTGTGCTGGGACACCTCACGCAGCACCTCGAACCCGTCGCCCGGCGCGAGCTGGTGGATCGCAGTGAGGGCACCGATGGCGTGGTCCACCGTCGCGTGGGAATCGACGGCGTGCCGCAACTGCGCGTTCTCCTGTTCCAGGCGGGCGATTACGGCGCGGTCACGTAGGCCGTCAACCGAGGACCGCGGCACGCGAAAGGTCGTCATCACTGGTCTCCATACAGGGGCAAGGCTTCCTGTACGCCTGCCCCCTACCGCGACAGCAAGACACCCTCAGTACAGCAGCGAAAATCACATATGTGGGATGGGCCTCTTCACCAGCCGAGGCTGGGGAAGAGCCCGAGAGGCTGGAGCCGACCCCAGCGTCGTCAAGGGATACGCCGTCAAGTCGCCGACCAGCTGACCTTCTGGGGGCTGGAACACCTGGTGTCCACCACAGAGCTGATCGTCAGCGAGCTGGTCACCAACGCCATCCGCCAGGGGCGCCCCAGTGGGCCTGCGGCTGATTCGAGATCAACGTCTGCTCTGCGAGGTCTCCGGTCCCAGCCAGACGCGGCCGCATCTGCGACGGGCCCGGTGGACGGACGAAGGCGGCCGTGGTCTGTTCCTGATGGCGCAGTTTGACCCATCGCTGGAGCAGCCGCTACACCGTTGCGGGCGAAACCATCTGGACCGAACAACTGTTGGAAGAAGTGCCCTGACCTATCGGCCCGGTTGTCTGATGTGATGCGTGCGGGCGCTTCAGCCGACGGTCATCAGCACACGTCCCACCGTCGGCCTGCCGGCCGCTCTGTCGGAGTAGTACTCGAAGACGTCCGGTCGGCATGCGCGGGAGTGCGAACGGCTCATCCAGCAGGGGGGCTCGCTCATCCGGGACCGGGAACGGCAGCCGCTGCGCGGTCATCCCCACAGTCCTGCAGCTGCGTTTCCCGGCGGCAGCGGCTTTTCCCTGACCGTCGCGCAGCGTGCCGGTTGGCCACCCTTCCTGAGGCGTTGAACTCCGAGTGAATCAATATCTGTTCCCGAGGGATCAGTTTTTAGAGGGCCGCGCGGCGGGAGTTTTTGCCGCGAAGAGCAGAGTGGAATTATCCAACGTGCACGGGCCGTTCCGGCGTGCTACTGTCTATCTCAGTTGCAGTTGTGGTTCCCAAAACTTCAAGTGCCCCCGCGCCAGGCTTCTGCCGGTCGGGAGCACTTTTGTATTTCCGGTCATTTCCGGGCGGGGTAATCATCGCGGCGACACGGCGTCCGCGCAGTGCGGACGCCGATGCACTGCCCCAAAGGAGATATGACATGGCTGCTGGTACCGTGAAGTGGTTCAACGCGGAAAAGGGCTTCGGCTTCATCGAGCAGGACGGTGGCGGCGCCGACGTGTTCGCCCACTACTCGAACATTGCCGCGCAGGGCTTCCGTGAGCTGCTCGAGGGCCAGAAGGTGAACTTCGACATCGCGCAGGGCCAGAAGGGCCCCACGGCCGAGAACATCGTTCCGGCCTGACGCTCACGCGCAATCCGCAGCTGGGGCCCGCATCCTTCGGGGTGCGGGCCCCAGCTGTACGCGTATCCCGCATCGGCTTTCACCCGCGGGACGACCCGGAGGAATACGCAGTACCACCACAAGCGGTTCCTCCCTCAGGGTGCAGACGCATCCTGAAGCGCTGCACCGCAGCCGGCGCCCGAATCGCAAGGTCCCCATCGCGTCACCCATTTCAGCACCCGCGCCCACGGATGTTTCCGCCGGCCAGATCTGCTTTCTTTTGTCACCGGTCCATACTTTTAATTCTCCATGCCATTCATCGCAGCGGGAATTAAGACGGGGCACGTCACCGTGCTGGTGGCGACCAACGTCGCGGCGCGCGGCATCCATGTCGACAACCTCGACCTGGTGGTCAACGTCGATCCGCCGAACGACCACAAGGACTACCTCCACCGCGGCGGCCGTACCGCCCGCGCCGGCGAGTCCGGCAGCGTCGTCACCCTGGTCACGCCGAACCAGCGCCGTGGCATGGTCCGTCTGATGTCGGACGCCGGAATCCGGCCGCAGACCACCCAGGTCCGCTCGGGCGACGAGGCCCTGAGTCGGATCACCGGCGCCCAGGCCCCGTCCGGCATCCCGGTCGTCATCACCGCACCGGTGGTCGAACGCCCTAAGCGCAGCGCCACCTCCCGAGGCCGCCGCCCCGCCTCGGCGACCAGGCGCGCTCCCGTTCGCCAGTCCGGCTTCGGCGCGCTGGCCTAGAACTTTCGTGATCAGGAAGCCGGCCCATCTCTGCAGGAGGCATACTTTGACGCTGGTTCAGATGCAGCCCCGCCCGGCGGACGCCGACCCCGTGCACAGGACGGCGGTGGAGGTCATGGACGCGGCCGGACCGCAGGTCTGTGACGACATGAGCGTCGAGGTGGCGCTGGCCGTCATGGCCGCCGCCCGCACGGTCCGACTGGCCGTCTGCGACCAGGACGGCCAGTGCACCGGCCTGGTCACCCATGCCGAACTCGCCGCCGTCCGTGACAGCTCCGACTACACGGACCGTGTCCGCCTGCGCGACGTCCTCGGCGACCACGGTTCGTTCGCCTCACCCGTGACCACGATGGCCGAAGCCGAACACGCGATGCGCACCCGTCGGCTCGGTGTCCTGCCGGTGGTCGACGAGCAAGGCAGCGCCCTCGGCATCCTCGCCCTCTCCCGCTGAAACACCTCGCCCCTGGTCGGACCGTTCTTCCCTTCTCTCTGTGAGGCCACATGCGCTGCGTCATCGCCCGCTTCCCCTTCGAGCTCACCAAGGGCGGCGTGCTGGAATCGATGAAGGGCATCAAGCCCGAACCGGTCACCGGCGAATCGGTGATCATCGGCCGCCGCCACTACCCCGTCAAGCAGGTCGGCCAGGTCATCACGCGCCAGGACCGCCGTGACTTCAGCGCCGCCGAAGTCCTGCGGGCCATGGCTGCGCTCGGCTTCACCTGCCGCGCCGTTCCCAAGGCAGCGCCCCTGGGCATTCTCGGCCCGATGCAGCACGCCTCCGCGATGCTCGGCACCCCCGTCACGGTCTGACAAGGTAAACGGGACTGACCACCGGACCGGGTGGCCCCGCCAAAGCAGACGCAGGTCGGGCGACGGGGCTGGCTGTCGAAGCGTGGCGCTGTTCGAGGCCACCAGCAGTTCGCAGGTTCCGTTGGTGAGTAGCTGATCAAGAGGGAAGAACGGAGGAGCCGAGCGCCATCAGGATCGCCCGGGTGGAAGTCTTGGACCCGGGTACCGCAGGACATCGATGGTGAGGTGGTCTCCGGTCGAGCAACCGCGATCCCCGCGCCCCCGACAGCGTCTCGGTCGGGTCCGCGGAAACAGAGGGCCGGTGCAGTATCAGGGCCGGCAGATGGTGTAGTAGTTCCTTCGGGCCCTGGTGCCAGTACGGCGCCAGGGCCCCTCCATGCGTTCCACAGAGAGGTGCAATGACAGCAGACGACACGTTCGGCCGTCTCGATGACGACGACTACCCCGCCTACACCATGGGCCGGGCCGCCGAGATGCTCGGCACCACACAGGGCTTCCTGCGCGCCATCGGCGAAGCCCGCCTCATCACTCCACTGCGCTCCGCGGGCGGACACCGCCGCTACTCCCGCTACCAGCTGCGCATCGCCGCCCGCGCTCGGGAACTCGTCGACCACGGCACCCCCATCGAGGCCGCCTGCCGCATCATCATCCTCGAAGACCAGCTTGAGGAAGCCCAGCGCCTCAACGCCGAATACCGCCGCGCCACCGAATCAGCGAAACCGGCCGCAGCAGCATGAGATGAGTGTGCCGTGTGCCCGTCCGCGTCGGCGGGCACCGCACGCACGGTCTGCCGTGCGGTGTGATCGTTTCCTGTGCTGACGCGGTGTGTGGGCGTGTAGCGTCAGCTGTTGTGGTTCGGAATTCCGCAGGCCGAGAACATCAACCTGGCCTGACCTCGCAGACCGGCCCGGGGATCGCGCACACCGCGTCCGGTGAGCGCCGCCCGTGCGGGCGTTGCCGCCTTACCGGGCGCAGCGCCTGCTCTCGTGCCGGGCGTGCACAGGATCAGGGGGCCGCGCCGCCATTGCTGCGCGGCCCCCTGATCTGTTGAGGCGGGTGCGACCTCGGCCGAACTTCCTGACCTCAGTTGCTTCGAGCGTCGTCCGGTTCGGGTGCCGCATGCCCGGCGCCTCTGTTCGCGCAGTCTGGAACGGTAGACGGTCAGGTGCCCGTCCAGGCGGCGAGGAAGGCTTGCCGTCCATCCGGATCGTCCCATCTGCGGTCCGCATGCAGAACGCGCCAGGCGGTGAGCTCGAGATCTCGGAGCCACAACTCGCCGATGACCTGCGTCTTGAGGTCAGGCACATGGTCGGACTCGGCGAGGGCTTGACCGATCACCTCGCCGGCCGCTACGCGCTGGGGCGGAGTCATCTCATCGACGGCCGAGAGGATCTGCCTGGCCAGGGCGGTTCCCTCTCCTTCCAAAGAACGCAGCACCTGAGCCTTCATGTTGACGGGTAGCAGGTACGCGGTGCCCGAGGACCTCCACAGGTCCGACCAGAAGCGTTCGCCTGCCTCGGTGGGGGCAGGCAGCGCGGCCAGCAGCCCGAGGAGATGGCCGGTGGCCGCATAGCCATCGGAGTGGGCGGCTGCGACGACCGCGATGCCGGCGACGCCCTCCACATCGAGCCGGCCGGCCTCCAGATGCGGATCCAGGTCCAGTTGGTGTTCCAACTGGTCTGCGAGGGCGGTGGATACGTGGGGGCGGACCTCAGGAAGCATCGGCGATCCTTGCGCGTAGGCGAGCGGAGATGCCCGTTCGGAAGCCCTGATCTTTCCCATGGCCGGCCGTTCTACTCGGCTTCGGCAGGCCCAATTGGCGGGAGGGGAAACGGGGCTGGAGTTCACGCGGTGGCGAGCCGGCCCGGACCCGGCGATGGCCCTGGGGTCCTGGACCGACCTTCCACGAATGCTGCCGGAGTGAGGTCTTTTAGCATGACCCCCTTGCTGCCAGTGACACCCAGTCGCCCGAGGGAGAACGAGAAGCTGTGTCCCGTGATGCCGCTGAAGTCGAACACGGTCACGTCGCCTCAGCGCGTGGAGAGCGCCGTGAAGACGGGCTACCCGACGGATCGCGAGGCGGACATGCAGGGGAGAAGGCTCACTCGGTGTCCGCCCTGGTGGAGCGGGCGGCCGACCTCGCCGAACCGATCAAGCCGAAATTGCGTGGCTGGCTCCATGCCGGAATGGTCCCCGCCGCACTGATCGCGGGCGTCGTACTCATCTGCCTGGCCCGTACCCCGCAAGTAGTCCTGGCCTGCGCCGTGTACTCGGTCACCGCCTGGCTGCTGTTCGCAACGAGCGCCATCTACCACCGCGGCACCTGGGGACCACTGGGCGAGGCTCTTCTGCGACGACTCGACCACGCCAACATCTTCCTGATCATCGCCGGCACCTGCACCCCCCTGGCCGTGCTCCTCCTCCGGCCGGAACAGCGGTCCATGCTGCTGTGGATCGTATGGACGGGGGCATTGGCCGGCATCGTGTTCCGGGTCCTGTGGGTCGGAGCTCCGCGCTGGCTGTACACCCCGTGTTATCTGGCCCTGGGGTGGGCGCCGGTGCGCTACCTGCCCGACTTCCTGCACACCGGCGGAGCGGCCGTAGTCGTCCTGATCGCTGTCGGCGGTCTCCTCTACAGCGCGGGCGCGGTCGTCTACGCCCTGCAGCGGCCCGACCCCTCACCCCGCTGGTTCGGTTACCACGAGGTCTTCCACGCCCTGACCGTGGCGGCCTTCACCGCGCACTACATCGCCATCTCCCTGGCCACCTACTGACCGCGACAGCGTCCGGGCTTGCGCCGCTGGTCACACGCGTTGCCGCGTGCTGCACCGCGAGCGGGCCGGGCGGTGGCCCGGGCATCGGTCCGTAGCTGACTCGCGACGGAGGAGCCTCGAGTTCGAGGCGGAAGGCGTCAGAGAACGGCGAGGCCAGGACACCGACCTTCCGCGGCACACGGTCGGTGTCCTGGAAGCGGTACACGTCTACACCCCGACCACGGACCAGCCCGGCTTGGATGGTGTTCCACTCGGCCGAGCGCCCGTTCCTTCTCGCCGGCTGCTTGCTGGTTCTGGTCGATGAGGTGGTGCTTTACGGCGTCGGCGAACGTGGTCGCCTCGGTCGTGCCCGGTGTCGTGTCGCTGGTGTCGGCGGACAGGTGGGTGGCTGCCGACTCCCGTGCCCGGCCGCGATGCCGGCAAGACGGCGACCGGAACCGCGGGCCGTGCTGCCGGGCCGTGGCTCAGGCGTCGATGATGACGGGGATGATGAGCGGCTTGCGGCGGTGGGTGCGGAAGGCCCAGTTCGCCACGGCGCGGGCGACGAGCTGTTCGAGCTGGCGGGCGTCCCCGACGCCTTCCTCGGCCGCGGTGGCCAGGGTCTTCTCGATGACGGGGATGACCGGCTCGAAGGTGGTGTCGTCGTGGACGAAGCCCCGGGCCAGGAAGTCGGGGGCCTCGGCGAGGGCGCCGGTGTCCGCGTCGACGATCGCCACCACCGTGACCACGCCCTCCTCCGCGAGGGTGAGGCGGTCCTTCAGGGACGCCTCGGTGGCGCCGCCGACTTCCATGCCGTCCACGTAGACGTTGCCGGCGGGGACCTTGCCGGTGATGGACGCGCGCCCGTCGACGAGGTCGACGACGACGCCGTCCTCGGCGATGACGACGCGGTCGGGGGCGACGCCGGTACGGATGGCGAGGTCGCCGTTGGCTCGCAGATGGCGCCATTCGCCGTGCACGGGCATGACGTTGCGGGGCTTGACGATGTTGTAGCAGTAGACGAGTTCGCCGGCGCTGGCGTGGCCGGAGACGTGCACCTTGGCGTTGCCCTTGTGGACCACGTGGGCGCCCCACCGGGTGAGTCCGTTGATCACTCGGTAGATGGCGTTCTCGTTGCCGGGGATGAGGGAGCTGGCGAGCAGCACGGTGTCGCCCTTGCCGATGCGGATGACGTGGTCGCGGTTGGCCATCCGTGACAGCGCGGCCATCGGTTCGCCCTGGGAGCCGGTGCACACCAGGGCGATCTTGTGGTCCGGGAGCTTCTCCAGCTCCTTCGTGCTCACGACCAGACCGGACGGGACCTTCAGATAGCCCAGGTCACGGGCGATGCCCATGTTGCGGACCATCGACCGGCCGACGAAGGCGACCTTGCGGCCGTGCTGGTGGGCGGCGTCCAGTACCTGCTGGATGCGGTGCACGTGGCTGGCGAAGCTGGAGACGATGACCCGGCGCGGAGCGGTGCGCATCACCTGCTCGATCGCCGGGTTCAGCTCACGCTCGGAGGTGGTGAAGCCGGGCACTTCGGCGTTGGTGGAGTCGGTGAGGAACAGGTCCACGCCCTCCTCGCCGAGGCGGGCGAAGGCGCGCAGATCGGTGATGCGGTCGTCGAGGGGGAATTGGTCCATCTTGAAGTCGCCGGTGTGCAGCACCATCCCGGCGCTGGTGCGGATCGCGACCGCGAGGCTGTCCGGGATGGAGTGGTTGACCGCCACGAACTCGCAGTCGAAAGGTCCGAAGCGCCGCCGGTCGCCTTCCCGTACCCGCACCGTGCGCGGCCGGATGCCGTGTTCCTTGAGCTTGGCCTCCAGGAACGCCAGTGTCAGCTTGGAGCCGACGACGGGGATGTCGGACCGCTCGCGCAGCAGGTACGGCACGCCGCCGATGTGGTCTTCGTGGCCATGGGTGAGGACGATGGCCACGATGTCGTCCAGCCGGTCCCGGATGGAGGTGAAGTCCGGCAGGATCACGTCCACGCCGGGCTGGGTCTCCTCGGGGAACAGCACACCGCAGTCGACGATGAGCAGTTTGCCGGCGTGCTCGAAGACGGTCATGTTGCGGCCGATCTCACCCAGGCCGCCCAGGGCGATGACTCGCAGCCCTCCTTCGGGAAGGGGAGGGGCGGCTTTTAGTTCGGGATGCGGGTGACTCATACCCTGACGTTACCCGGAGTGCGGGACGGCATGATCCGTTGCCTGTGTGATCTCTCTGTGGCAGCGGGTGAGACGGCGAGGCCCCGCCGAGGAACATCCTGACGGGACCTCGGTCCGACATACTTTCCCGATGAGTTCACGCACTTCCCCGATCAGCCAGCCGGTCACGATACGGAGGGCCGTCGCGAGGGATGCCAAACGGCTCACGCGCCTCGTGCGCGGCTCAGGCGCCTACGAGGGTAAGTACGCAGCCGCAGTCGAGGGCTACCGGGTCGGTCCTGATTACATCGAGACCCACCGCGTCTTCGTAGCCATCGGCGCCGACGAGCATGGAGGCCGGGTCCTCGGGTTCTACTCGCTCGTCCTCGCTCCACCGGAGCTCGATCTGCTGTTCGTCGCCGACGAAGCGCAAGGACGGGGTATCGGACGACTGCTCGTTGCGCACATGCAGTCCGAGGCCCGTGCCGCCGGGCTCGACCGTGTCAAGGTCGTGTCGCATCTTCCCGCCGAGGACTTCTACCACCGCGTCGGTGCAGTGCGGACCGGGACCGCGCTCGCATACCCGCCCGCCGTGCCGTGGGACCGTCCCGAATTCGAGTTTCGCATTCCTTCGGCATGACGCGGTGTGCCGGTTCGCAGAACACCGGCCTCTCCTGCATGCCTGCCAGAGCTCGGCGCGCGGCTGCGGACCGTCATGACGACACTGCCGAAGACGCGGTCGCCGGCCTGCCACGCGGTGCGGCAGAGGAGCTCGCCGCTACGTCGGAGAGCCCGCACCGTTTCTCGGGCCTTTGCGTTTTAGCCCGCCCGGCGCCGAACGCTGCCTGGCACGCGATGTGACCTGGGAGGTCCCGGGCCTCATGGCGTGATGCCGTCCGCCACAGGACTTGTCGCCAGCCGCGTCTACCAAGAGAGTTCGAGGCCGTCCGTGCGATGGTCGAGGAAGGACTGCTGGTAAGGCATAAGGCGGGCCACATGGCTGTCCTGCTGTCCGTCAATGCCGGTCACGAGTGGCCGAAGAGCCAACTCATTGTCAGCCCATCCAGGCCAGGTTGAGTGCCGAGCTGAACCAACGCCTGACCCGGCTCGTCGAGCGCCACGCCCCGCAGTTGCTCGTGCCGGTGGGCATTGGTCCGGACAGCGCCGTCACCTTGCTGATCACCATGGGAGACCACCCCGAGCGGCTGAACACCGAGGCGTCCTTCGCCGCCCTGTGCGGAGTCAGTCGCATCGAGTACTCCTCGGGCCGCCGGACCTCGCGTCGGCTCAACCGTGGCGGCGACCGGCAGGCCAACGCGGCCCTGCACCGTATCGTGTCCACCCGTCTGCGCTTCGATCCCCGCACCCAGGCGTACTACGACCGCCGCACCCAGGAGGGCAAGACCCGACGTGAGATCATCCGATGCCGCAAGCGATATGCCGCCCGCGAGGTCTTCAACCTGGTCAGACCCTTCTCCAGCACCCCCTCGTTATAGGAACGTCCGTGACAGATGAGAGGCTCAGGCGGGTGAGCGAGACACCACCGAACACTCTGCAATACCGCTTTGACGGGCCGGAAGAGGCCCCAGTCCTGATCCTGGGTCCCTCACTGGGTACCACCTGGCACATGTGGGACCGCCAGATCCCCGAGCTGATCAAGCAGTGGCGCGTCTTCCGGTTCGATCTGCCGGGGCACGGCGGCGCTCCCGCGTACCCGGCCGGCACGGTCACCGATCTCACCACCCGGCTGCTGGCCACCCTCGAAGGGCTCGGTGTGCAGCGCTTCGGCTACGCGGGCTGCGCGCTCGGCGGCGCGGTCGGTATCGAGCTGGCCCTGCGCCACCCCGAGCGGCTCGCCTCCCTCGCGCTGATCGCCGCCTCGCCGCGCTTCGGCACGGCCGACGAGTTCCGGCAGAGAGGCGTGATCGTCCGTACGAACGGCCTGGACCCCATCGCCCGTACCGCGCCCGAGCGCTGGTTCACCGGCGGGTTCGCCGCCGCGCAGCCCGCGATCACCGAGTGGGCCGTGCAGATGGTGCGCACCACCGACCCCGGCTGCTACATCGCCGCCTGTGAGGCGCTCGCCTCGTTCGACGTCCGCCCCGAGCTCGGGCGGGTCGGCGTGCCGACGCTGGTCCTCGTCGGATCGGACGACCAGGTCACCGGCCCCGCCGAGGCCCGCACGCTGGTCGCCGGCATCCCGGACGCCCGCCTCGCCGTCGTCCCCGGCGCCTCCCACCTCGTGCCGGTGGAGCAGCCCGCGGCCGTCACCGACCTGCTGGTGCGGCACTTCTCCACCGCCTGGCAGCCCGCCTTCGAGACCTCCACCGGCCAGACCGCGCTGCCCGCGGCCGCCGTCAAGCCGGTCCTGTCCGCCGCCCCCGCCCAGCCTCTCCAGACCGGGCCGGTCGCCGAGATCGCCCCGGTCGTGCCGCCGCAGCCCCAGGGGCGGCCCGACCCCTACGACGCCGGGCTCAAGGTCCGACGCGAGGTGCTGGGCGACGCGCACGTGGACCGGGCGCTGGCACAGGCCGACGAGTTCTCCGGCGACTTCCAGGAGTTCATCACCCGCTACGCCTGGGGTGAGGTCTGGGACCGCCCCGGCCTCGACCGGCGCACCCGCAGCTGCGTCACCCTCACCGCCCTGGTCGCCGGCGGCCACCTGGACGAGCTGGCCTTCCACACCCGGGCCGCCCTGCGCAACGGCCTCACCCCGGGCGAGATCAAGGAGATCCTCCTCCAGGCGGCCGTCTACTGCGGCGTACCGGCGGCGAACAGCGCGTTCAAGGTCGCCCAGCAGGTCATCCGCGAGGAGACCACGCCTCAGGAGTGAGTGAGCCCGCCGATGAGCGCGGAGGCAGGATGGAATCATGAAGCTCACGAAGAAGTCGCACGCCTGCGTCCGCCTCGAGAAGGACGGCCGCACCCTCGTCCTCGACCCCGGCGGGTTCAGCGAGGAGGACGCCGCGCTCGGCGCGGACGCGATCCTCGTCACCCACGAGCACCCCGACCACTTCGACGAGTTCCGGCTGCGCGCCGCGATGGAGGGCAATCCGGCCGCGCAGATCTGGACCCTGAAGTCCGTCGCCGAGAAGATCTCCTCGGCGTTCCCCGGCCGCGTGCACACCGTCGGCCACGGCGACACCTTCACCGCCGCCGGGTTCGACGTCCAGGTCCACGGGGAGCTCCACGCGGTGATCCACCCGGACATCCCGCGGATCACCAACGTCGGCTACCTCGTCGACGGCGGCAAGCTCTTCCACCCCGGCGACGCCCTCACCGTCCCCGGCCACCGGGTCGAGACGCTGATGCTCCCGGTGATGGCCCCCTGGAGCAAGATCTCGGAGGTCATCGACTACGTCCGCGAGGTCAAGCCGCGGCGCGCCTACGACATCCACGACGCCCTGCTCACCGACCTGGCCCGCCCGATCTACGACCGCCAGATCGGGCAGCTCGGCGGCTCGGAGCACCTGCGGCTGACACCGGGGGACTCCGCCGAGGTCTGAGGCCCGGGATCCGAGGCCCCGGGGGACCGGGCCGCGTTGTCAGACCCGCCGGGTAGGTTGTGGGACATGCGCATCGCGACCTGGAACGTGAACTCGATCACCGCCCGCCTGCCGAGGCTCCTGGCCTGGCTGGAGAGCAGCGGCACGGACGTGCTGTGCCTCCAGGAGGCCAAGGTCGCCGAGGACCAGTTCCCGGCGGAGCAGCTGCGCGAGCTGGGCTACGAGTCGGCGGTCCACGCGACCGGCCGGTGGAACGGCGTGGCGGTGCTCTCCCGCGTCGGCATCGAGGACGTCGTCAAGGGCCTGCCCGGCGACCCCGGGTTCGACGGCTCGGTGGAGCCCCGCGCCATCTCGGCGACCTGCGGCCCGCTCCGCGTCTGGTCGGTCTACGTGCCGAACGGCCGTGAGGTGGACCACCCGCACTACGCCTACAAGCTCCAGTGGTTCGAGGCCCTCAAGGCCGCCGTCGCCGGTGACGCGTCCGGCAGCCGCCCGTTCGCGGTGATGGGCGACTACAACGTGGCGCCGACGGACGACGACGTCTACGACCGCGCGGCCTTCGAGGGCTCTACCCACGTCACCCCGGCCGAGCGCGCCGCCCTCGCCTCCCTGCGCGAGGCGGGCCTGTCCGACGTGGTCCCGCGGCCCCTGAAGTACGAGCACCCCTTCACGTACTGGGACTACCGCCAGCTCTGCTTCCCGAAGAACCGCGGCATGCGCATCGACCTGGTGTACGCCAACCAGCCGTTCACGAAGGCGGTCAAGGACGCGTACGTGGACCGCGAGGAGCGCAAGGGCAAGGGCGCGTCGGACCACGCGCCGGTCGTGGTGGACCTCGACGTCTGAGGACTTCGCAACAGGCCCTCGGGCGATGTCCTAGAGCAACCGCAGGTCGACCGAGTCCGCCAGGGCCGCCAGCCCCGCGTCGCCCGGGTGCAGATGGTCCCCGCTGTCGTACACGGGCAGGATCCGGGACGGCCGCCCCGGGTCCCGGACCACCGCGTCGAAGTCGAGCACGCCGTCGAAGGCACCACCGTCCCGGATCCACGCGTTCACCGCGACCCGCTCGGCGTCCACGGCGGCCGTGCAGCGCGCCTCGCCCTCGCACGGCAGGATCGTCGCCGCGAGCATCCTGACGCCCCGGGCGTGCCCGCGTGCCGCCAGCTCCCGCAGGCCCGCGATCACCTGCTCCGCCGGGGTGTCCCACCGCAGGTCGTTGACGCCCTCGAAGACGACCGCCGTCCGCGCCGACGGCTGGGCGAGGACGTCCCGGTCGAACCGGTGCAGGGCGCTCACCCCGGCCGTGTCGGTGGACACCCCGTCGCCGGGATAGCGGTCGGTGACCACGCGGTTGCCCGAGATGCCCTGGTTCAGCACTCCGTAGCGCGGGACCGTGGTCTGCTTCAGCAGCCGGCCGGCGAGCACGTCCGGCCAGCGCCGGTTCGCGTCCACCGTGGACTTGTCGCCGTCGGTGATCGAGTCCCCGAGCAGCACCACGGACCCGGGCCCGCCACTCACATCGACCCCGGCGAGCAGCGGCCGGCTGGTGATCTGGGAGGGGTACGCCCCCGCCGGGCCGTCCGCCGCGTGGTCGCCGGGTTCGCTGACGTAGGACCGCTGCTGCGCGAGCCGGTGCACGGGCGCCGCCGTCACCGTGCCGGGCAGGTGGAAGCTCACCAGCAGGTTGGTGTCCGAGGGGACGGCGAAACCCAGGGGATCGCTGTACGCCTGGGCCCCGGCCGGGATCTCCACACCTCCCGCACCGCCGAAGGACAGCGGCACGGGCGTGCCGCGTGCCGCCGCGCCCGACGCCTGCACGGCGAGGGTCGCGCTGCCGATCCGGACCGGCGAAGCCGCGAAGGTGTTGTCGAACCGCACCCGCACCCGGGGCCCGCCCGCCGACGTGTGCACGACCAGCCGCAGCGTCCGGTCCGTCCAGGGCCCCACGGCGGTGTAGCCGCCGGTGGACGTCGTCCAGCTGCCCGTCCAGCCCCGCGTCGCGGTCCGTACCGACACCGCGAATACATGCAGCCCGGCCGCGTGCGGCAGCCGGACCGAGGCGACCGGGCGCCCCGGGACCAGCGGCACCGTCACGACGTACAGGCGGGCCCGCTCGGCGAGTTGCCCGCCGGGCGTGTTGACGTGCGGCAGGGCCACCGCCTTCGTGGCGAGCGGCCCGGTGCGCCAGTCGGGCGCGGTCAGCCGGTACCCGGAGCGGGTGCCGTTCGCGTACGTGATCACGCCCGGGCCGCCCGTCTCGATGCCGGCGGTGCCCGCCACCAGGAAGGCGAGGGCGTCCCCGCACCCCCTGACCCGTACCTCCTGGCCGGCGGCGCGGACGTTGTCGGGCTCGCCGGGCTGCCGCCGCGGCCAGGTCAGCCGGGCCCCCTGGACGGTGAGGCCGCGGCCGGGCGTCCAGCCCGCGGCCGCGAGGTCCCGCGCCGACAGCGAGGCGCCGGCGCCGTCGAAGTCGGCCTGCGCGGGCCGGCCGTCGTCGCTGACGGCGATGTTGTCGAACAGCCGCTCAAGCGGCACCGGCGCGGCCCGCCGCTCCTCGGCGGCCCGCGCCGAGACCGCCGGCATCACGGACACGCACAGGGCCAGGACGACCAGGATCCCCCGGACACATCGGCGCACGGCCGACTCCTCCCGCTCATCGACACACGAACGCACCAAGACGAAACGCAGGGACGGAACAGAAGACACGGCGAAAGCCGAGACGCACGACGCCTGGTGAAACTAGGGAGACTTCAGGGACCCGTCAACGAGCCGTGCGCGAACTCGGCGTGAACTCGTCAGGAATGGCGGGCCCGCGCGCCTGTGGTGCGTACGGCGGTACGAATGACACGCTGGACGTATGAACATCCCTTTCCTGGGCAACCGGCGCCGGAAGCTCGGGGTTCCCGATCCGGCAGGCATCGCGGAACTCCTCGCCGAGTGTGAACTGCTCCGCTCCCAGGCGTCCCGGGCGGGTGTCCGGCTGGACGACTCGGCGGCCTCGCTGGAGGCGCTGGACCAGCTCGTGCCGCTCTGGCGGGACGACGAGGAGGCCCTGACCTGGCTCGGCAACGACGCCGGGCTCTACCTGGGCACCGTCATCGTGCGCACCGTACCGGGAGCCGCCTGGGAGATCCGGCCCGACGGGCAGCCGGTCGTGCGGCTCGCCTCCGGCCGGGAATTCGACGTCGTGGACTCCGGTCACGAGTGGGCCGCGAACGGCGTGCCCGAGCTGTCCCAGCTGTACGCGGAAGTCGCGGAGTCGTGAGCCCCATGGTCACACCCTTTGGCCCAAATTTCGCCGTAAATACGGCTAATGATCGAAAAGTGCGTGTCGCCCGACAAGTTCGATCATGCCTGGATACGTTGCGGCAACCACCACACAGCTGAGAGTGAGTAGGGCTGAGCATGGCCATCGATCCGCTGATCGAGCTGCGTGACGTCAACAAACACTTCGGGGAGCTGCATGTCCTCCAGGACATCAACCTCACCGTAGGCAGGGGGGAGGTGGTCGTCGTCATCGGCCCCTCCGGGTCGGGAAAGTCGACACTGTGCCGGGCGATCAACCGCCTGGAGACCATCGAGTCCGGACAGATCATCCTCGACGGGCAGCCGCTGCCGGAGGAGGGCAAGCCCCTCGCGCGGCTGCGCGCCGACGTCGGGATGGTCTTCCAGGCGTTCAATCTCTTCGCCCACAAGACCGTCCTGCAGAACCTCTCCCTGGGACAGGTCAAGGTGCGCGGGCGCAAGAAGGAGGACGCCGACAAGCGCTCCCGTGAACTGCTCGACCGGGTCGGCGTCGCCGACCAGGCGGACAAGTACCCGGCGCAGCTCTCCGGCGGCCAGCAGCAGCGCGTGGCCATCGCCCGCGCCCTGGCCATGGAGCCCAAGGCGATGCTCTTCGACGAGCCGACCTCGGCTCTCGACCCGGAGATGATCAACGAGGTGCTCGAGGTCATGAAGCAACTGGCCCGCGAGGGCATGACCATGATCGTCGTCACGCACGAGATGGGCTTCGCCCGCTCGGCCGCCAACCGCGTCGTCTTCATGGCCGACGGCCGGATCGTCGAGGACCGCACCCCCGACGAGTTCTTCACCAACCCCACCAGCGACCGCGCCAAGGACTTCCTCTCCAAGATCCTCAAGCACTGAACGGGCGGGCACCGGACGGCTCATCGCATCGGACCTCGACTACGATGTGCCCTTCATCCCTGTCGGAGAGGGGGACTTCGCCGAATTCCGCCGACCCGCCCGGGATGAGCAGACCGCCCGCCCGGCCCGCGGGCCTCCCACGGGTGCGGCCCCCACGGCCTTGTCGGCCACGGGGGCGGCGGTTCACATCGGCCAGGCCCGTCCGGCGGCAGCCGGAGATCACTGCTCGCGCAGCGGAACCGACACGTACGACGGGTCGTTCGCCGGCGAGGAGAAGGTCAGCTGCGCGCCGGACGGGTTGTGCTCGATGTAGAGCGGGTCGACCGTGTCGACGACCAGGGCGAGGCGATGCCCGGCCGGGACGTCGTAGGCCGTGGAGTACAGCTCCAGGTCGACGCCGAACGGCTTTCCGGGGGTGCGCCCGTGGAAGGTGTACGGCGCGTTGGTGACCAGCTTGCCGAGGCCGAGCGGCCCCACGTCGTACAGGTAGGCGACGAGGGTGCCGCTCTCCTTGGTCGGGGTGACGGTCGTGTGCAACTTCGGCGTCCCGCGCACCTGCTGGGCCGTGGCGTACTTCTCCGACTGCCACACGGCGGCCCAGCGGCGGGGGAGCAGGGGGATCGAGGCCATCGGGGGCAGCTGGGCCACCTGGTCGAGGATGCTGGACAGGAAGACGACTCCGCCGTCGGCCCCCGAGTTCACGTTCGTGCGGATCGTGGTCGTGCCGGCGAGGGCGAGCTTCCGGTGCGTCGCGCCGGCCGACTTCCAGTCCGGGTAGCCCTCGTAGCCGCCCGCGGAGCGGGACTTGAGCTGGACGGGCTGCTCCCGGTCGATGCCGTTGTCCTCGCCCCGCAGGTAGTGGTCGAACCAGCGCTCGGTGTCCTTCCACACGTCGTTGGGCAGCCCGAACAGGCCGGTCAGCTCGGCGGTGGCGTGGTCCCCGGGCCGCATCTCCAGCCGCTTGGGACCGGTCAGCTTCTCGTAGAAGTCGGCGTACTGGTTGGGCGGGAAGACCGTGTCGCCCCAGGCGTTGGCGAGCATGATCGCCGCGCCGTTCTTGTTGATCTGGTCGACGTAGGTCGCAGCGGAACGTTTCTTCCCCCAGGCGACGAGTTCCGGCTCCTTCGCCAGGTTGGAGGCGTAGAAGTCGTCGAAGGTCTGCCGGAGTTCGGCGCTCTGCCGGCCCGTCACCACGCTCGCGCCGTCCAGCAGTGCGGCCGCCTGGACGTGCTGGGTGCGCCCGGAGTAGATCGAGTCGATCAGGTCGGCCCAGCCGCTCAGTGAGGCGACCGCCTTGACGCGCTGGTCGTGCGCGGCGGTGAGCAGGCTGATGCCGGCGCCGTAGGAGACGCCCGCCATGCCGATGTGCCCGGCGTCCGAGGGGGTGTGGGCGAGCGCCCAGTCGATGACCCTCGAGGCGTCGGCCACGTCGGGCGGGCCCGCGACTTCTATCTCGCCGCCCGACTGCCAGAAGCCGCGCACGTTGTAGGTGACGACGACGTACCCGGAGTCGGCGAGCTTCTGAGCCTGGGCCAGATACTCGACCTGGGGCAGACCCCAGCTCGTGGGCATGACGAGCAGCGGGTAGCGGCGCGTGCCGTCGGCGCCGGCCGGGGTGACGACATTGGCCTTGAGGACGGTGCCGCCGTCGCCCGCGATGTCGACGAACCGGACCGGGTTCGGCGCCGCCTGTGCGGTGGGGGCGAGTCCGAGGGCGGTGCCGGCGACCAGGGTCGCCGAGACGGCGCCTACGGCGGTGGTGCGCAGGGCCTTGCGGTGGAGTCCCACGGGTCACTCCTCACTCGTGTCAGTGCAAAGTGACCAGACGGTAACCTCGCCCCCTTACCAGTGGTAACCCGTCGGTAAGTTACGTGCCAGTAACGATTGTTGATACGTGGAGGACTTCAGGAGGCCCGGTGGCTGTTGCGTGGAGCCTGGGCGGGCAGCGGTGTCTGGGCCGCGCGCGTCACGTCCTCCACCATCTCGACGACATCCGGCCCGTACGCCTGAGAGTTGAGCACCTTCAGCAGCAGCACGAACGAGTTGTTGCCGTGCTTGCGCGCCAACCGTTCGTGATGGCGGGCGAGATAGCGGGTGGTGGCCTGGTTGGTGATCGACGTCTGGCCGCAGATGAGGAAGACGGGACGGGTGTGCTGGCTCCGCTCCGCCGTGAGCCGGGCGAGCAGTGCGTACTCCTCCTTGCCGCCCTCCATGCGGTAGCGCTCGGAGCCGACCAGGAACGAGCCCCGGTCCGGGCTCGGTTCGGCGTCGACGTTCACCCGCACACCGGGCAGCAGGGAGGACAAGTGCGCCGCCATACGGCGATTGGACGCCGGGCCGCCCACACAGAACTCGGTGCGCTCCCCGAACCCCTGACGTGCCGTGTCGTGCGGGAGGATCTGCGCGTGGGCGTTGCAGTCCTTGATCAGCGCGGCGAGTTCGAGCAGCGCGAACACGTCGTAGCGCATCACGGCGAACTCGGGCCCCGCGGCACCCCGGTTCACCACCAGCAGCGATTCCGAGTTGTCGGGCAGTCCGAAGAAGGCCTGCTTCCGGCGGAGCTTGCGCTTCCACAGGTAGGTGCGGGCCGCCCAGCCGAGAGCGGCGCTGATACCCGCCGCGACCACGCCCAGGACGATGTTGCGCACGTCGTCATTCATGGGCGCGCATGGTAGCGGGCCCGACGCACCGGTGTTCGAGGCATTCCTGACGCGACCATGGCGATGAATTAAGCTGCGCGGACGGCCTTTGACTGGAGGTGCGGATGCGTCGCCCTGTCGCACGGAATCTGACGGTCCTGGCGGTTTCGGCCGCCGTGGTGGTGTCGCTGGGAGCGGCGGCGCCGCCCACCGGGCAGCCCACCGACGGTGAGAAAACGCCCCTGGCCGTCGGCTACGGCGGTGCCGTCTCCAGCGTCGACCGGGACGCCTCCGCGGCCGGGCTCGAGGTGCTGCGCAAGGGCGGCAACGCCGTCGACGCGGCCGTCGCCACGGCCGCCGCGCTCGGTGTCACCGAGCCCTACTCGGCCGGCGTCGGCGGAGGCGGCTACTTCGTCTACTACGACGCCAAGTCCCGCAGGGTCCACACCATCGACGGCCGCGAGACCGCCCCGCTGACCGCCGACAAGAACCTGTTCGTCGAGAACGGCAAGCCCGTCCCCTTCGCCCAGGCCGTCAGCAGCGGCCTGAGCGTCGGCACCCCCGGCACGCCCGCCACCTGGCAGACGGCGCTCGACCAGTGGGGCAGCAAGCGGCTCTCGAGCGTCCTGAAACCGGCCGAGCGGCTCGCCCGTGACGGCTTCACGGTCGACGAGACCTTCCGCTCGCAGACGGCGTCCAACGAGACCCGCTTCCGCTACTTCCCGGACACCGCCGAGCTGTTCCTGCCCGGCGGACGGCTCCCCGTCGTCGGCTCCACCTTCAAGAACCCCGACCTCGCCCGCACCTACGCGGAGCTGGCCCGCAAGGGCGTCGGGGCGCTCTACCGCGGTGACATCGGCCGGGACATCGTCGACACGGTCAACAAACCGCCCGTGGACCCCGCCTCGGGCTGGGACGCCCGCCCCGGCGACCTGTCCGAGCGGGACCTGACCGCCTACCGCCCCAAGCTCCAGGCACCCACCAAGTCCTCCTACCGCGGCCTCGGCGTCTACTCGATGGCGCCGTCCTCCTCCGGCGGCACGACGGTCGGCGAGGCGCTCAACATCCTGGAGCGGACCGACCTGTCGAAGGCGAGCCAGGCGCAGTACCTGCACCGCTACATCGAGGCCAGCCGGATCGCCTTCGCGGACCGGGGCCGCTGGGTGGGCGACCCGGCCTTCGAGGACGTACCGACGAAGGAACTGCTGTCCCAGCGGTTCGCCGACTCGCGCGAATGCCTGATCAAGGACGACGCGGTGCTCACGAGCCCTGTGGCGCCGGGTGATCCGCGCGACCCGAAGGCGTGCGGCTCCGGTGGTACGGCCGCTCCGACCACGTACGAGGGCGACAGCACCACGCATCTGACGGTGGCCGACCAGTGGGGGAACGTCGTCGCCTACACCCTCACCATCGAGCAGACGGGCGGCAGCGGGATCACCGTGCCGGGGCGGGGGTTCATCCTCAACAACGAGTTGACGGACTTCTCCTTCACCCCGGCGAATCCCGCCGTGCACGACCCGAACCTGCCGGGGCCGGGGAAGCGGCCGCGGTCCTCGATGTCGCCGACGATCGTGCTCGACCGGCATGACAGGCCCGTGGTGGCGCTGGGGTCACCCGGTGGGGCGACCATCATCACGACTGTTCTGCAGACGCTCACCGGGTTCCTCGACCGGGGGTTGCCGCTCGTCGACGCGATCGCCGCGCCGCGGGCCAGTCAGCGGAACGCCGCGCAGACCGAGCTGGAACCGGGGCTCGACAGTGGCGTGAGGAAGCAGCTCGAAGCGATCGGGCACTCCTTCAAGGCCAACCCGGAGATCGGAGCGGCCACAGGGGTGCAGCGGCTGCCGGGCGGGAAGTGGCTCGCCGCGGCCGAGACCGTGCGGCGGGGTGGCGGGTCGGCGATGGTGGTGCGGCCTGTGCGTTGAGTCCCGTCTGACGGTGCGTGGGGGCTGGTCGCGTCCACGCGGCGGAGCCGCACATCGATACAGCCCCGCGCCCCTATCGGGGCTCCTCCGTACTGAACGCGAGACGGCCGTTCTCCACGTCCACCGTCACCTGGCCGCCCTCCGCGACCCTGCCGTCCAGCAGCAGCCGGGACAGCTCGTTGTCCACCTCGCGCTGGATCGTTCGGCGCAGCGGGCGGGCGCCGTACTCCGGCTGGTAGCCGTGGTCGGCCAGCCATTCCACCGCACGGTCGGTGAAGGTCACCGAGATGCCCTTGCTCCGCACGAGGGACCTGGTGCGGTCCAGCAGGAGGTTGGTGATCCGGCGGAGCTGTTCCGTGCTGAGCTGGCGGAAGACGACGATCTCGTCGATGCGGTTGAGGAACTCGGGGCGGAAGTGCTCCCGCAGGGGGCGCAGGATCTGTTCGCGCCGGGCCTCCTCGTCCGCGTCCGCGCCGCCCGACGCGAAGCCCACGGAGGCGCCGCGGCGGGTGATCACCTCGGAGCCGAGGTTGCTGGTCATCACGATGACGGTGTTGGTGAAGTCGACCGTGCGGCCCTGGGAGTCGGTGAGCCGGCCGTCGTCGAGGACCTGCAGCAGGATGTTGAAGACGTCCGGATGGGCCTTCTCCACCTCGTCCAGCAGGAGCAGCGAGTACGGGTGCCGGCGGACGACCTCGGTGAGCTGGCCGGCCTCCTCGTGGCCCACGTAGCCGGGCGGGGCGCCGACCAGGCGGCTGACGGTGTGCCGCTCCTGGTACTCGCTCATGTCGAGGCGGACCATGCGGTCCTCGCTGCCGAACAGGGCCTCGGAGAGCGCCCGGGCCAGCTCGGTCTTGCCGACGCCGGTCGGGCCGAGGAACAGGAAGCTGCCGATCGGCCGGTCGGGGCTGGCCAGCCCGGCGCGGGAGCGCAGCACCGCGTCCGAGACGACCCGCACGGCCTCGTCCTGCCCGACCACCCGCTCGTGCAGGTGTTCCTCCAGGTGCAGCAGGCGGTCCTTCTCCTCCTGGGTGAGGCTGCTGACCGGGATGCCGGTCTGCCGGGACACCACCTCGGCGATGGCCTCGGCGCCGACGACCAGGTCCTGGCCCTCGTCGATCTCGCCGTCGCCGCCGGCCTGGGTGATCCGCAGCTTCAGGTCCATGATCCGGTCGCGCAACTGGGTGGCCTGCTCGTAACTCTCGTCCGCGACCGCCTGGTCCTTGTCCCGGGTCAGCTGCTCCAGCTCCCGCTCCATGGCCCGTACGTCGGTGCCCTTGGTGCGGGCGCGCAGCCGGACCCGGGCACCGGCCTGGTCGATCAGGTCGATCGCCTTGTCCGGCAGTCGGCGGTCGGTGAGATAGCGGTCGGACAGCTCGACGGCGGCGACCAGGGCCTCGTCGGTGTAGCGGACCTGGTGGTGGGCCTCGTAGCGGTCCTGGAGGCCGCGCAGGATCTCGATCGCGTCCGCCGCGGTCGGTTCCGGCACCATGATCGGCTGGAAGCGGCGGGCGAGCGCCGCGTCCTTCTCGATCCGGCGGTACTCCTCCAGCGTGGTGGCGCCCACGATGTGCAGCTCGCCGCGGGCCAGGGCCGGCTTGAGGATGTTGCCGGCGTCCATGGAGCTGCCGTCGCCGCCGCCGCCGGCACCGGCGCCCACGACGGTGTGCAGCTCGTCGATGAAGATGATCAGCTGGTCGGAGTGGGCGCGGATCTCGCCGACGATGTTGTTCATCCGCTCCTCGAAGTCACCCCGGTAGCGGGTGCCCGCGACCACGCCCGTCAGGTCCAGGGCGACCACGCGGCGCCCCGTCAGCACGTCGGGCACGTCACCCTCGGAGATGCGCTGCGCCAGCCCCTCCACGATGGCGGTCTTGCCGACACCCGCGTCACCGATCAGCACCGGGTTGTTCTTGCCGCGGCGGGAGAGGACCTCGACGGTCTGCTCGATCTCCTGGTCCCGGCCGATCACCGGGTCGATACGGCCCTGCCGGGCCAGCTCGGTGAGGTCACGGCCGTACTTGTCGAGGGTCGGCGTGTTCGTCGGGCGCGGCCGCTCGGCCTGGGGGGCCTCCGGCGCCTCGGGGGGTTCCGAAGGGGCGAAGCGGGCCGCGTTCAGGATGTGTCCCGCGGCCGAGTCGGGGTTCGAGGCCAGGGCGCTGAGCACGTGCTCCGGCCCGATGTAGCCGTAGCCGCGGGCCCGGGCCATGTCGTGCGCGTCCAGCAGGGCGCGCTTGGCGGCCGGGGTGAGGGAGAGCGCGGTCGGCGGCGGCGTGTCGTCCGGGGTGTGCTGGGCCGGGCCCGACCGCTCGTCGATCTGCGACGCCAGAGAGTCGGGGTTCGCGCCCGCCTTGGTGAGCAGGGTCCGGGTGGGTTCGGTGGCGAGCGCCGCCCGCAGCAGGTGTTCCGTGTCGAGATCCCGGCTGCCGTGCTCGGCGGCGTACTGGGCGGCGCCGCGGACGAGTTCCCGGGCAGGCTGGCTGAGCAGCCGGCCGATGTCGATCTGCCGGGGACCGGGACGCGGTCCGCCGAAGAAGCGTGCGAGGAATTCTCCGAAGGGATCCGAGCCGTAGCCCTCCGGGCTGCTGAAGCCGCTGCTCATGGGCCTTCCGTTCCCGGCGTCCCCGGCGCGCGGGCGGGGGACGCCCTCGCTGGTCGACGTGCCGGGGTCGGGTAACCCGGGTGGCAGCCCGTTACACCTGGGGCGCGCTCGTAGAACACCTTCGCACGATCGCGGACAAGGGGCACCTTCGGGGCGTACACGGATAATCCCGGCAGATCTCGGCGTGCGGTCAGGATGATCTCAGCGTGCGGTCAGGATCCTCGGGCCCGCGTCCGTGATCGCTACCGTGTGCTCCGCGTGGGCCGCGCGGGAGCCGTCGTCCGTCTTCAGGGTCCAGCCGTCGGGGGCCGCGTGGAAGGTGTCGATGCCCCCCGCGATGACCATGGGTTCGATCGCCAGCGCCATGCCGTGCCTCAGGCGCATCCCGCGCCCCGGCCTGCCCTCGTTCGGCACTCCGGGGTCCTCGTGCATCCGGCGGCCGATGCCGTGGCCGCCGAAGCCGTCCGGGATGCCGTAGCCCGCGGCGCGGCAGACGGTGCCGATCGCGTGGGCGATGTCGCCGATGCGGTTGCCGACGACGGCGGCCTCGATGCCGGCCGCGAGGGCGCGCTCGGCGGTCTCGATCAGGCGCAGGTCGGCCTCGCGCGGGGTGCCCACGACGAAGCTGAGCGCCGAGTCGCCGACCCAGCCGCCCAGTTCCGCGCCGAAGTCGATGGAGACCAGGTCGCCGTCGCGCAGCCGGTAACGGGTCGGGACGCCGTGCACGATCGCGTCGTTGACCGAGACGCAGAGGACGGCGGGGAAGGGGGTCGGTGCGAAGACCGGCCGGTAGCCGAGGAAGGGTGAGGCCGCTCCCGCCTCCCGCAGGACGTCATGCGCCACCTCGTCCAGCTCCAGCAGGGAGACGCCCACGTCAGCGGCCTTCTGCGCGGCCGTCAGGGCGCGGGCGACGACCTGGCCCGCCTCGTACATCGCGTCGATCGACACATCGGTCTTCAGCTCAACCATGCCAATTACTATACCGGTATTAGAATGGGGGCATGGTGCGCACCCCTCTCACCCCCGAAGAGCGCGAACGCGGCGAACGGCTCGGCCGGCTGCTGCGTGAGGCGCGTGGCGACCGGAGCATGGCGGAGGTCGCGGCGAACGCCGGCATCTCCCCGGAGACGCTCCGGAAGATCGAGACCGGTCGGGCTCCGACCCCGGCCTTCTTCACCGTGGCCGCGCTGGCCGGCGCGCTCGGGCTGTCGATGGACGAACTGGCCGGGCGGTGCGTGCCGGCGCCGGTCTGACAACGCGGTGCTGAGGCTCCTGCGCCGCATGTGAAAACTCCCCGTAGCACGGCTGTAACACGACTGGTGTTGCCTACTGGGCGGAGTGCTCCGGTCGGGCGGGAGTTGAGCGATGGCGGCGGATCGACTCCCAAGTGAAGTACGGGAGTTCGCGCATTACCTGGAGGGTCTGCTGGCACGCCTGGACCCGTCCGGGGGCTGGTGCGCGGTGTTCTGGCAGCGTGACCCTGAGGGCATGCGGGCCTGTCTCGACGGGCGTGAGATGCCGCCGTGGGACGTGGTCGAGGCGCTGTTGCAGGACCTCGCCGGGCAGTACGGCCCGGGGGGCGCGGGCCCGGAGACGGAACGCGCCCGGTCCCTGCACGCCGCCGCGCTCGCCGCGTACGATGCCCGGCCCGGTGGCCGTGACGCCCTCGGGGACCGGCTCGACGTCATGCTCCGCGAACAGAGGTACGCCGCCGAACGCCAGGCGGAACTGACCCGCCTCCTCGCCACCGCCGCGACCCGCGAAGAGGCCGACGCCTTCCGCCTCGACTTCGCCTGGGCCCACGACGACCACCGACGCGCGACGGCGCGCTGCGCGGAACTCCGGGCCCGGATGGCCGACTTGGACCGCCGCGAGCGGGGCGTGTCCGGCGGGGCGTGGGGTGACGGGCGGGTTGGTGGCATGTCGGGGGTTCCCGCGGGTGCGTCCAGTGGCACGGACGCGAGGTCAGGCGGACCCGACGACGGTGCCTGGTCGGGCGCGTGGCGCCCCAGGCCGAACGACCGAGGCGCCGGGGCGGCGAACGGGACCTTGCGAGCAGGGCCGGGCAGGAGTGCGGGCCCAGGTGCGGCTGGGGACGGGGCTTCGCGAGCAGGATCCGCCAGGTGGGCGGGCGCTGGTGCCGCGGTGGACGGTGGCCGGCCGGAAAGGGCCGGCGCGTACACGCCTGACGGCCCGGCACCGGACAGCGGCCGTATGCGGTCGGCTCCTGGCGGCCCGTATGACCCGGGCACGCCTGACCCGCCCTGGCACCGCGACGCCCCGGCTCCAGGTGCGACGGGTGCGGCCCGCCATGACGACCCCCGCCATCCGGACACCGGGGCGCCCCCGGCCGGGAGGCCCCACGCCCAGGACGGCGAGTTTGCGGCTGGGCGTGCCGCCTTCCGGGAGGCCGGATCCGGCGGTGCGTCTGGCGCGTTCGCGGCTCCGGTTCGCGGCGAGCAATCGGGGGACGGGGCTGGCCCGCGGGAGGGTGTGGCCGGTGTCCGTGACCTGGAGTATCAGGCGGGTTGGGCGGCCTCGCGGGAGGCCGCGTCCGACGGCGCCTCCGGCGCGTTCGCGGCTCCCGTTCGCGGGGGTGGGCGTGGCGGCGGGCATTCGGGGGACGGGGCTGGGCCGCGGGAGGGGGCGGCCGGTGTCCGTGACCGCGAGCGTCGGGCGGGTTGGGCGGCCTCGCGGGAGGCCGCGTCCGACGGCGCCTCCGGCGCGTTCGCGGCTCCCGTTCGCGGGGGTGGGCGTGACGGCGAGCATTCGGGGGACGGGGCTGGGCCGCGGGAGGGTGTGGCCGGTGTCCGTGACCTGGAGTATCAGGCGGGTTGGGCGGCCTCGCGGGAGGCCGCGTCCGACGGCGCCTCCGGCGCGTTCGCGGCTCCCGTTCGCGGGGGTGGGCGTGGCGGCGGGCATTCGGGGGACGGGGCTGGCTCGCGGGAGGGGGCGGCCGGTGTCCGTGACCGCGAGCGTCGGGCGGGTTGGGCCGCCTCGCGGGAAGCCGCAGTCGACGGCACGCCCGGTGCCTTCGTCACCCCGGCCCCGTTCGCCTCCGAGGCCGCAGCCGCCCACCAACTCCCATCCACGTCGGAACCACCAGCCGACGCCGACCAACCGGCCGCACCTGAACCTCCTGGCACACCCGAGCCGCTCACCCCCAAGCAACGCAAACGCCGCCGCGGCAGCGCCCGTTTCGCCGGGATGGCCGAGCAGGACGCCGCACCCGTCGTCGTGCCGCCCGCTGCCGTGCCGCTGCTTCCTGAACCCGCCCCCGTGACCGGCCGCCGCAAGCCGCGTGGTGCGCGGTTCGCCGGGGCCGCCGACGAAGCGGTGGGGGAGGAGCGCACGGAGGCGCGGGTCGCGGCCGTCGGGGTGGCGGAGCGGAGGGACGTCGTGCAAACCGTCGAGGCCCTCGCGCGGCTGCGCAAGGAGGGCCGCAGCGGCGAGGCGCATGCTCTGCTGGTCGAGGCCGCGTCCTGGACCCCGGACCGGTTCCCGCTGCTCGCGCAGGAGCTGGAGCGGGCCGGGCTCGGTGCGGACTGGCAGACGCTGCTCTGGGAGGCCGGCTCGCTGCCCGCCGGGCGGCTGGTCGCCGCGGCGGACGCACTGGGCGCGGCCGGCCGCGCGGGTGACGGGCAGCAGATCCTGCGGCAGGGAGTCGGCCGGCCCCCGGGCGAGATCGGAAAGGCCGTCCTCGGACTCGTCGCCGAGGGGCGTCACCGCGAGGTGCGCGTACTGCTCGACGCGTACGTCCAGGCCCGCACCCCCGAGGAGGCGGCCCGCAGCGCCGAGCCCGGACCGCAGACCCTCGTACCGCTGCTGCTGGAGGCCGCCCGGGGCGTGTCGGACGAGCGCCGCCGGGACCTCGTGCACGCTCTGCGAGTCGCCGGATTCCCCGCCTGAGCGGGCATGCCGTGCCCCCGGCGACTCACCCACCGGAGTGCGAATGGCGCCCGGTACCGCGGGTTGGCGACGATGGTCTTGGCAAGCCCGTGCCGGAGGCTTACGTTCGTGGCTCTACGGCCCGCTTCTACGGGCGTAGAGGCGCTGACGTCGCGTCGAAGGAGCAGCTCATGGCCAACGTCGTACGTGCCGCCCTGGTCCAGGCCACCTGGACCGGCGACACCGAGTCCATGGTGGCGAAACACGAGGAGCACGCCCGCGAGGCGGCCCGCCGGGGCGCGAAGATCATCGGTTTCCAGGAAGTCTTCAACAGCCCTTACTTCTGTCAGGTCGAGGAGCCGGAGCACTACCGCTGGGCCGAGCCCGTGCCCGACGGGCCGACCGTGCGGCGGATGCGGGCCCTCGCGCGCGAGACCGGCGTGGTGATCGTCGCGCCGGTGTTCGAGGCGGAGCAGCCCGGCTTCTACTACAACACCGCGGCCGTGATCGACGCCGACGGCAGTTACCTCGGCAAGTACCGCAAACACCACATCCCGCAGCTCAAGGGCTTCCGCGAGAAGTTCTACTTCAAGCCGGGCAACCTCGGCTGGCCCGTCTTCGACACGGCGGCCGGCAAGGTCGGCGTCTACATCTGCTACGACCGCCACTTCCCGGAGGGCTGGCGGCAACTCGGCCTGTCCGGAGCCCAGCTCGTCTACAACCCCTCCGCCACCCACCGCAGCCTGTCGTCCCACCTGTGGCGGCTGGAGCAGCCCGCGGCCGCCGTCGCCAACGGGTACTACATCGCCGCGATCAACCGCGTCGGACAGGAGGAGTACGGCGACAACGACTTCTACGGGACGAGCTACTTCGTCGACCCCCGCGGCCAGTTCGTGGGCGACGTGGCCAGCGACAGCCAGGAGGAACTCGTGATCCGGGACCTGGACCTCGACCTCATCGAAGAAGTGCGGCAGACGTGGGCCTTCTACCGCGACCGCCGCCCCGACGCCTACGAAGGACTGGTGCAGCCGTGACCAACGACCTGCTGGGCCGCCACCGGGCCGTGCTCCCCGACTGGCTCGCCCTCTACTACGAGGAGCCCCTGGAGATCACTCACGGCGAGGGCCGCCACGTCTGGGACTCCCACGGCAACCGGTACCTCGACTTCTTCGGCGGCATCCTCACCACGATGACCGCGCACGCCCTGCCCGAGGTGACCAAGGCGGTGAGCGAGCAGGCCGGGCGGATCATCCACTCCTCGACCCTGTACCTCAACCGGCCGATGGTCGAACTCGCCGAACGCGTGGCCCAGCTCAGCGGCATCCCCGACGCCCGCGTCTTCTTCACCACCTCCGGCACCGAGGCCAACGACACCGCCCTGCTGCTCGCCACCACGTACCGGCGCAGCAACACGGTCCTGGCGATGCGCAACAGCTACCACGGCCGCTCCTTCAGCTCCGTGGGCATCACCGGCAACAGTGGCTGGTCCCCGACCTCCCTGTCCCCGCTCCAGACGCTCTACGTCCACGGCGGCGTGCGCACGCGCGGCCCGTTCGCTTCCCTCGGCGACGACGACTTCATCGCCGCCTGCGTCGACGACCTGAAGGACCTGCTCGGCCACACCCGCCCCCCGGCCGCGCTGATCGCCGAACCCGTCCAGGGCGTCGGCGGCTTCACCGCACCGCCCGACGGGCTGTACGCCGCCTTCCGCGAGGTGCTGCACGAGCGCGGCATCCTGTGGATCGCCGACGAGGTGCAGACCGGCTGGGGCCGCACCGGCGAGCACTTCTGGGGCTGGCAGGCCCACGGGCGGAACGGGCCGCCGGACATCATGACCTTCGCCAAGGGCATCGGCAACGGCATGTCCATCGGCGGTGTCGTCGCCCGCTCCGAGATCATGAACTGCCTCGACTCCAACAGCATCTCCACGTTCGGCGGCACCCAGATCACCATGGCGGCCGGCCTCGCCAACCTCAACTACCTGCTGGAACACGACCTCCAGGGCAACGCCCGGCGCGTCGGCGGCATGCTCATCGAGCGGCTGCGGTCCGCCGCCGCGCACGTGCCGGCCGTGCGCGAGGTGCGCGGACGCGGATTGATGATCGGGATCGAGATCACCAAGCCGGGGACCGACGAGGCCGACCCACAGGCTGCGGCGGCCGTCCTGGAGGCGGCCCGCGAGGGCGGCCTGCTGATCGGCAAGGGCGGCGGCCACAACACCAGCGCCCTGCGCGTCGCCCCGCCGCTGTCCCTCAACGTCGCGGAGGCCGAGGAAGGCGCCGCGATCCTCGAGAACGCTCTGAGGAGCATTCAGTAGCAGTGAACTGAACAAGGGAACGGCACCATGACCATCACCTTGGATTCCCTGGAACCCGCGCTGTCGGTCCGGCAGGTCCTCACCCTGGAGCGGGTGCTCGCCGGGGAGCCCGAGGTGGTGGCCGGCGCGGGCCATCTCGACCGGGCGGTGCGCTGGGTGCACGTCGCCGAGGCCGCCGACGTCGGCGTGATGCTCAGCGGCGGCGAGATGGTCCTCACCACCGGGGTGCTGCTCGCCGGCGACGAGGAGAAACAGGCCGAGTACGTCCGGTCGCTGCACCGCGCGGACGCCTCCGCCGTCGTCCTCGGACTCGGCCGCGCCTTCCCCGCCGCACCGGCCGTGATGCGCCGGGCGGCCGAGCGGTGCGGACTGCCGATGGTCGTCCTGCACCGGCCCTTCCCCTTCGCCGAGCTGACCGAGGAGGTCCAGTCACGGCTCGTACGGCGCAAGTTCGCCGCCGTCAGCCTCTCCGAGGCCGTCCGCACCGAACTCACCGCCCTGATCACCGCGGGCGCCCCGCTGCAACGCCTGCTCGACGAGGTAGCCCGGCACAGCGCCTGCCCGGTCGTCGTCACCAACCTCGCCCACCGCGTCCTCGGCACGGCGGGGGAGCGGCCCGCGGTGGACGACGTACTGCGCGACTGGGAGCGCATCGCCCGGCAGGCATGGGGGCACCGCCCAGGCCGTTCAGGCACTGGGGGAGGCACCGAGGGCGACGGCTGGATCTGGGCCGAACTGGGCGGACGCGGGGAGCGCTGGGGCCGGATCGTGCTGTGCGGCTACCGGGGCGACACCGCCACCGGGCGGCTGCTGGCCGACCGCGCCGCCGAGGCCCTCGTCCTGCACCGCATGCTGGGCGGCGCCGCCTGCTCCTGGGAGGAGCAGTCCGCGCAGAGCCTGCTGACCGACCTGGTCAGCGGCGTCGTACCGGCACGGCAGCTGCTGCCGCGGGCGCGTGCGGCCGGGCTGCCGGTCAACCGGCGGACGTTCGTGCCGCTGGTCGTCCGCGATCGCGACACCGCCCGGCTCGACCGGCTGCTGCGGCTGCTGGGCCTGCCCGGGCTGGTCGCCGAACTGGCCGACGGAGCCACCGCCGTGCTGCTCAGCCTCGCGCGCGACCAGGACGCGGACGCCCTCGCCGCGCACTTCGCGACCCGGCTGCGCACCGAGTCCGCACCGGCCCGCACGGTCGTCGCCGCGGCCGAACCCCGGACCGCCTGGGACGACGTCCCGGCCGGACTGCGCGAGGCCCGGCACGTGGCGGACGCCGTCGCCGACTCCGTCGCCGCCCTGGACCTCCCGCCGGTCGTCCGCCTGCGCGACGTCCACCTGCGGGGCCTGATCCGCCTGCTGCGCGACGACCCGCACGTGCAGTCCTTCGCGGAGCGGGAGCTGGCCGGGCTGTTGTGCGAGACCGAGGAGGACCTGCTGTCCGTGCTGCGCACCTACCTCGCCACCGGCCGCAACAAGTCCCGGACCGCCCAGCTCCACCACGTCTCGCGGCCCGCCCTGTACCGCCGCCTGGAGTCCATACAGGTCCGCCTCGGGGTGGACCTCGACGACTTCGAGCAGGCCGCCTCGGTGCACATCGCACTCCTCGCGCACGACGCGCAACAGCAGTGAAACACCCGACCACCTGGGAAAACGGCGGTGAAACATGGGCTCACGGCAGAGTGACACGGTGACACGCCGCACGCCCGCAGACGTGACACGGTGCAACTCAAAGAGCGAGTCCCGGCTTCCTAGGCTCACGGCACACCGAGCGACCGGAGGTCCCGATGAGCCGAGTGATCCGTGCCGCCGTCTTCCAGACCGCCTGGACGGGCGACAAGGAGTCGATGATCCAGGTCCACGAGCAGGCGGCCCGCGACGCCGCCGCGCAGGGCGCCCAAGTCCTGTGCTTCCAGGAGCTGTTCTACGGACCGTACTTCTGCCAGGTCCAGGACCCGGCCTTCTACGAGTACGCCGAGCAGATCCCCGAGGGCCCGATCGTCCGCCGCTTCCAGGCCCTCGCCAGGGAACTGGGCATCGTCCTGGTCCTGCCGATGTACGAGGAGGAACAGCCCGGCGTCCTCTACAACACCGCCGCCGTGATCGACGCGGACGGCTCCTACCTCGGCAAGTACCGCAAGACCCACATCCCGCAGGTCCAGGGCTTCTGGGAGAAGTTCTACTTCCGCCCGGGCAACACCGGCTGGCCGGTCTTCGAGACCGCGGTCGGCAAGGTCGGTGTCTACATCTGCTACGACCGTCACTTCCCCGAGGGCTGGCGCGCACTCGGCCTGGCGGGCGCCGAGATCGTCTTCAACCCCTCGGCCACCTCCCGCGGCCTGTCCGGCTACCTCTGGCAGCTGGAACAGCCGGCGGCGGCCGTCGCCAACGAGTACTTCGTGGGCGCGATCAACCGGGTCGGCGTCGAGGAGTACGGCGACAACGACTTCTACGGAACGTCGTACTTCGTCGACCCGGAGGCCCAGTTCGTCGGCGAGGTGGCCAGCGACAAGGAGCCCGAACTGGTCGTCCGCGACCTGGACATGGCCAAACTCCGCGAGGTCCGCGACCGCTGGCAGTTCTACAGGGACAGGGCCCCGGGGGCGTACGGGCCACTGACAGCACCCTGAGAGGCCCGTGGGGGGCGTGCCCCAAGGGGCGCGGGACTGCGTTCGATATGCGGCTACCGCCGCGTGGGCGCGACCAGCCACTGACGACCCGCACCAACCCACAGCGAGGAGCGACCACGACATGAGCAGCCGTACAGTCATCCGGGGCGGCCTCGTCATCACCGCATCCGACGAGATCCACGCCGACGTCCTGATCGAGGACGGCCGAATCGCCGCCCTCGCGGCCTCCGGCACCCCCGCCGCCGAGGCCTTCACCGCGGACCGGACGATCGACGCCACCGGAAAGTACGTCATCCCCGGCGGCGTCGACGCCCACACCCACATGGAGCTGCCCTTCGGCGGCACCTTCGCCTCCGACACCTTCGAGACCGGCACCCGCGCCGCCGCCTGGGGCGGCACGACCACGATCATCGACTTCGCCGTGCAGAGCGTGGGGCACAGCCTGCGCGAGGGCCTGGACGCCTGGCACGCCAAGGCCGAGGGCAACTGCGCCGTCGACTACGGCTTCCACATGATCGTCTCCGATGTCAACGAGCACACCCTCAAGGAGATGGACCACCTGATCGAGGAGGGCGTCACCTCCTTCAAGCAGTTCATGGCCTACCCGGGGGTGTTCTACTCCGACGACGGCCAGATCCTGCGCGCCATGCAGCGCTCCGCCGAGAACGGCGGACTGATCATGATGCACGCCGAGAACGGCATCGCGATCGACGTCCTGGTCGAGCAGGCGCTGGCCCGGGGCGAGACCGACCCCCGCTACCACGGCGAGGTCCGCAAGGCCCTGCTGGAGGCCGAGGCCACCCACCGCGCCATCAGGCTGGCGCAGGTCGCGGGCGCACCCCTCTACGTCGTGCACGTCTCGGCGACGGAGGCGGTCGCCGAGCTGGCCCGGGCCCGCGACGAGGGACTGCCCGTCTTCGGCGAGACCTGCCCGCAGTACCTGTTCCTCTCCACCGACAACCTCGCCGAGCCGGACTTCGAGGGTGCGAAGTACGTGTGCTCCACCCCGCTCAGGCCGAAGGAGCACCAGGCCGCGCTGTGGCGGGGGCTGCGCACCAACGACCTCCAGGTCGTCTCCACCGACCACTGCCCCTTCTGCTTCGTCGGCCAGAAGGAACTCGGCCGCGGCGACTTCTCCAAGATCCCCAACGGCCTCCCGGGCGTCGAGAACCGTATGGACCTGCTCCACCAGGCCGTCCTCGACGGGCACATCTCCCGCCGGCGCTGGATCGAGATCGCCTGCGCCTCCCCGGCCCGGATGTTCGGCCTCTACCCGAAGAAGGGCACCATCGCGCCGGGCGCCGACGCCGACGTCGTCATCTACGACCCGCACGCCGAGCAGGTCATGTCGGCCGGCACGCACCACATGAACGTCGACTACTCGGCGTACGAGGGCAAACGCGTCACCGGGCGGGTCGAGACGGTCCTCTCGCGCGGCGTACCCGTCATCACCGAGCGGGAGTACACCGGGCACGCCGGGCACGGCGTCTTCACCCCGCGTTCCACCTGTCAGTACCTCAACTAGGAGTGGTGCGATGGACTTCGGACTCGTCCTGCAGACGGACCCGCCGGCCTCGCGGGTGATCAGCCTGATGAAACGCGCGGAACGCAACGGATTCTCGTACGGCTGGACCTTCGACTCCGCCGTGCTGTGGCAGGAACCGTTCGTGATCTACAGCCAGATCCTGGCCAACACCACGAAACTGAAGATCGGGCCGATGGTGACCAACCCGGGCACCCGCACCTGGGAGGTCACCGCCTCCACCTTCGCCACCCTCAACGACATGTTCGGCAACCGCACGGTCTGCGGCATCGGCCGCGGCGACTCCGCGATGCGCGTGGCCGGCCGCAAGCCCAACACGCTGGCCCGGATCAGCGAGGCCATGAACGTCATCCGGGCCCTCGGCAGCGGCCAGGAGGCCGACCTCGGCGGCGGCACGGTCGTCCGGTTCCCGTGGATCGGGCCGGGCGCAGAACTCCCCGTGTGGATGGCCGCGTACGGCCCCAAGGCCCTGAAGATGGCCGGTGAGGAGGCCGACGGGTTCATCCTTCAGCTGGCCGACCTCTATCTGACCGAGTACATGGTCAAGGCCGTGAAGGACGCGGCCGTCGCCGCCGGCCGGGACCCGTCCGAGGTGACCGTCTGCGTGGCCGCCCCCGCCTACGTCACCGACGACGACTCTCCCGAGGCGCTCGCCCACGCGCGCGACCAGTGCCGGTGGTTCGGCGGGATGGTCGGCAACCACGTGGCCGACCTGGTGTCCAAGTACGGCGAGCACTCCGCCGCCGTCCCCGACGAACTCACCGACTACATCAAGGCGCGCGAAGGCTACGACTACTCCCACCACGGCCGCGCCGACAACCCCGACACCCAGTTCGTGCCCGACGAGATCGTCGACCGGTTCTGCCTGATCGGCCCGGTCGACAAGCACGTCGAGAAGCTGACCGCTCTGCGTGCCCTCGGCGTCGACCAGTTCGCCGTCTACGACATGCACGACGCGCAGGAAGCCGTGATCGACACGTACGGATCGCGGGTCATCCCCGCCGTCAACGGCTGACCACCGCCGCACCACTCCCTTCGATCTCCCCCTTCCCGCCGGCCCGGGAAGGGGGCCCAGGGCGCTCCCGAGCGCACCCCCCATCGGCGTCACCCGCATGGCCTTTCCCGTCCCACCTCCACGATTGGCCTGGCCCATGACCGACACCGTTCCCACGGCCCCACCGCCGACCACCCAAGTCACCCTCGCCGACGGCCGGGTGGAGATCGCCCCGGGCGCCCCCGCACCGACCGGCCCCTACGCCAACGAGGACCTGCTGCCGGTCCCCGTCGAGAAGCGCACCTGGACCACGTACAACTTCTCCGCGCTGTGGGTCGGCATGGCCCACAACACGGCCTCCTGGACCCTGGCCTCCGGACTCATCGCCGTCGGCATGGACTGGAAGCAGGCGGTGTTCACCATCGCCCTGGCCAATGTGATCGTGCTGATACCGATGCTGCTCACCGGGCACGCCGGACCCAAGTACGGCATACCCTTCCCGGTCTTCGCCCGGGCCTCCTTCGGCATCCGAGGGGCCAACCTGCCCGCCGTCGTACGGGCGCTGGTGGCCTGCGGCTGGTTCGGCATCCAGACCTGGATCGGCGGCGAGGCCATCTACTTCCTGGCCGGCAAGCTCGTCGGCAGCGGCTGGACGGACGCGGCGAAGGTCGGCGGCTACGCCTGGACCATGTGGCTGTCGTTCGCGATCTTCTGGGCGCTCCAGGTGGTCATCATCTACCGGGGCATGGAGACCATCCGCCGCTTCGAGAACTGGGCGGCGCCCTTCGTGCTCGTCGGCGCGTTCGTGATGCTGTGGTGGATGAGCGACAAGGCGGGCGGCTTCGGCCCGCTGTTCGACCAGCCCTCGAAGCTCGGCTGGGGCCCGGACTTCTGGAAGCTGTTCGCACCCGCCCTGATGGGCATGATCGGCTTCTGGTCCACGCTGTCGCTGAACATCCCCGACTTCACCCGCTACGGCAAGAGCCAGAAGGCGCAGACCTGGGGGCAGGCCCTCGGTCTGCCGACGACGATGACGCTGTTCGCGTTCCTCTCCGTGATGGTCACCTCGGGCTCGCAGGCCGTCTACGGCGAGGCGATCTGGGACCCGGTACAGCTCGCGGCCAAGACCGACAACACGGTGGGCCTGCTGTTCGCCCTCGTCACCGTCCTGGTGGCGACGCTGTCCGTCAACGTCGCGGCCAACCTGGTCTCACCCGCGTTCGACTTCTCCAACATCGCGCCACGGAAGATCAGTTTCCGGGCGGGCGCGCTCGCCACCTGCGTCCTCGGCGTGCTGATCTTCCCGTGGAAGCTGTACTCCGACCCGCAGGGCTACATCTTCACCTGGCTCGGCCTGGTCGGCGGCCTGCTCGGCACCGTGGCGGGCATCCTCATCGCCGACTACTGGCTCCTGCGCCGCGCCCGGCTCGACCTGGCCGACCTGTACCGCACGGGCGGCCGCTACTGGTACGAGGGCGGCTGGAACTGGCGGGCCGTCGTCGCCTTCGCGGTCGGCGGCGTCCTCGCCGTCGGCGGCGCCAGCTTCAAGCCGCTGATCGACGGCCGCCCCATCCCGGCCCTGGCCGATCTGGCCGACTACGGCTGGGCGGTGGGCCTGGGCACGTCGATGCTGCTGTACCTGCTGCTGATGGCGGCACGGGGCCGGGACCGGACCATCGTCTGAGCGCGGTAGCGGACGCTGGAGGACGGTCAGCTCCTGCCGGCCTCCAGCGCGGCCACGGCTTCCTTCGCGGCCTTGATGGCGCCCTTGTTGATCGTGTCCGTGCTCGGCGCCTTCTTCGACTCGAAGTCGCTGCCGTTGTACGTGATGACCACCAGCGCGTTGGACGCGCGGACGAACACCTGGCCCTCGCGGGTCTGCTGCTTGTCCTCGGTGGTGAGGTTGACGATGGAGTACGCGGTGTCACCGAGACCGGGGACGGCGCCTCCGCCGCTGTTCTCCTCGGTGCGCCCCTTGTAGGCCTTCTCCGCCGCCTCGTCCGACTCCATCACCTCGAAGGACACGTCGAGCCAGCGGTAGTCGTACCCCTTGAGCGCGTTCCAGGAGCAGGTGCGGCGCACCTCCGAGTCCGTGGACGGGATCTCCTTCCCGGCCGTCTTGGCACCCGGCACCAGCGACTCGACCGTCTTCTTGGCGACGCTCTCGCACGGCGCCGGCGCGGCCGAGTAGGTCTTCGGCACCGTCGACGTCGACGGGGCGGACGCGGACTGGGTCTCGGTCTTCTCGTCGGCCGGCTTGTGCTCGGCGGCCTGCGGCGCGGCGAGCGGACCGGACGACAGCGCCCAGCCCGCCGCGGCGAGCACGGCCACCGGCGACAGGCGTGCGGTCAGGGCCAGGGGCAGAGGTAGGGAACGCACGGCGCCCTTCTCGTGGGGGACGGCGGACGGGACGACAGTTTCACATGACTCCCTGTGACGCGGAAGTGCGAACTCGCTCCGTGCCTGCGCGGTGACGGTGACTCACTGTCGACGGTTGGGATTTCGGCCGGTTCGGTGATGAGTGCGCGGTTTTCGCCGGTTGGGGTTCCTGACGGCGCCCATCGTGATCGATAGCCTGCTGGGCCGGCCCCGGATCACACAGCGAGGTGAAAGACCGCATGTTCACCACCCGCCCCACCCTCCAGGGCACCTTCGGCATGGTGTCCTCCACGCACTGGCTCGCCTCGCAGTCGGCCATGGCCGTCCTGGAGGACGGTGGCAACGCCTACGACGCGGCCGTGGCGGGGGCGTTCGTGCTGCATGTCGTCGAGCCGCACCTCAACGGCCCGGCGGGCGAGGTGCCGATCCTGCTCGCACCGGCCGGCGGCGAGGTGCGGGTGCTGTGCGGGCAGGGCGTCGCACCGGCCGGGGCGACGGTCGCTCACTACCGGGGCCTCGGCCTGGACCTCGTCCCCGGCACCGGCCCGCTCGCCGCCGCCGTGCCGGGCGCGTTCGACGCCTGGATGCTGCTGCTGCGCGACCACGGCACCAAGTCCCTCGCCGACGTCCTGAAGTACGCCATCGGATACGCCGAGCACGGGCACCCGCCCGTGGAACGCGTCGGTGAGACCGTCGAGACCGTACGCGAGCTGTTCGAGACGGAATGGACCTCGTCGGCGGATGTCTACCTGCCCGGCGGCAAGGCCCCGCGTCCCGGCGAGCTCTTCGCCAACCCCGCGCTCGCCGCCACCTGGAAGCGCCTGCTCGCCGAGACCGCGGGGGCGGGGGACCGGGAGGCCCGGATCGAGGCCGCGCGGGAGGTGTGGCGCCGCGGGTTCATAGCCGAGGCCCTGGTACGGCAGGCCGGGCAGCCCACCCTCGACACCAGCGGCGAACGCCACACCGGCACCCTCACGGCCGCCGACCTCGCCGGCTGGTCCGCGACCTACGAGACACCGGTGTCGTACGACTGGAACGGCTGGACCGTGTGCAAACCGGGCCCCTGGAGCCAGGGCCCGGTCCTCCTCCAGCAGCTCGCCCTGCTCCCTCCCGAGCTGCCCCGCCACGGCTCCGCCGACTACGTCCACCTGCTGGTCGAGAACTGCAAACTCGCCATGGCCGACCGGGAGGCCTGGTACGGGGACGCCGCCGACGTGCCGCTCGACGAGCTGCTGTCCGACCCGTACAACACCGGCCGCCGCGCTCTCGTCGGCGAACGGGCCAGTCTCGACCTGCGGCCCGGCAGCCCAGGCGGACGCACCCCGCGGCTGTGCGCGCACGCGCGCGTGGCGGCCACCGCCCCTGAGCGCTTCGACGCCTTGGGCGTAGGTGAGCCGACGGTCGCCAAGAGCCCCACGTCCCCCGTGCCCGGCGAACCGGAGGTCGGCGACGACGGGACCACCCGCGGCGACACCTGCCACCTCGATGTCGCCGACCGCTGGGGCAACATGGTCTCGGCCACGCCCAGCGGCGGCTGGCTCCAGTCCAACCCCGTCGTGCCCGAACTCGGCTTCCCGCTCGGCACCCGGCTCCAGATGACCTGGCTGGAGGAGGGCCTGCCCAACTCCCTCACCCCCGGCCGCCGCCCCCGCACCACGCTGACGCCCTCGATCGCCCTGCGCGCGGGCGTGCCCGTCATGGCGTTCGGCACACCGGGCGGGGACCAGCAGGACCAGTGGCAGCTGCACTTCTTCCTGGCGGTCGCGCTGCGCGCCGAGGTGCGCGGCGGCCTGGACCTCCAAGGCGCGATCGACGCCCCGAACTGGCACAACGACAGCTTCCCGGGATCCTTCTACCCGCGCGGCATGCGCCCGGGGAGCGTCACCGTCGAGTCGCGCACGGACCCGGCCGTCGTCGAGGAGCTGCGGCGGCGCGGCCACCAGGTGACCGTGGGCGGGCCCTGGTCGGAGGGCCGGCTCTGCGCGGTCGCGCGGGACCCGGACACGGGCGTCCTGTCGGCGGCGGCGAACCCGCGCGGCATGCAGGGCTACGCGGTCGGGCGGTGAACCCGCTGAGCCCCCTGGCCGGGGATCCCGCCCGGCCCCGTCGCTGTTCATCGTGAAGCCACCCGGAGTGCACCGGGCAGGTGGGGAATGTCAGTGCCGCGTGTTGTGATGGAGGGGTGATCGACAGCACCGAAACCATCGAAGAGTTTCTCGCACAGCACGCTTCCGACGTCGAGGAGGCGATCCGCAGCGCGGCCGCCGCCGAGATCATGCCGCGCTGGCGCCGCCTCGCCGCACACGAGGTCGACCAGAAGGCCGGCCCGCACGACCTGGTCACGGACGCCGACCGCAAGGCCGAGCTGTACCTGACCGAGGCGCTGGGCGCCCTGCTGCCCGGCTCGGTCGTGGTCGGCGAGGAGGCGGTCCACGCCAACCCGGCGTCCTACGCGGCCATACGCGGCGACGCACCCGTGTGGATCGTCGACCCGGTCGACGGGACCCGGCAGTTCGTGCGCGGCGAACCGGCCTTCTGCACCCTGGTCGCGCTGGCGCACGGCGGCACCCTGCTCGCCTCCTGGACCTACGCCGCCGCCCGCGACCAGCTCGCCACCGCCCAGCGGGGCAAGGGCGCCTACCTCGGGGGAGAGCGGCTGTTCGCCGGTGTGCCCGAGCCCGGCCGGGACCTCCGCGTGGCCACCTCCCACCCGGACTACACGACGGACGAACAAAAGCGCGCCCTGCTCGGCCTGCGCACCGAGGGTGTGGCACCGCGCGCGTGCGGCTCGGCCGGACTGGAGTACCTCGCCATCGCGCGGGGCGAGTCCGACGCGGTGGCCTTCTCCTGGGAGGCCGCGTGGGATCACGCGGCCGGTCTGCTCATGGTCGAGGAGGCGGGCGGCGCCCACCTGACCCGCTCGGGCGAGCCGTTCCGCATCACGGGCGGCAACGACCTCCCCTTCACCGCGGCCCGCGACGCGGCCACGGCCCGCCGGGTGGCGGCGCTGCTGGCGAGCGGAGACTGAATGTCACGGACCGTACGCGCTCCGTCGCCCCAGGAACGCTCCGGGGGTCGTTTCCGTGCGATTCCCCCCGCAGCCGGTGACTGTCAGTCCCCGGGCCTATCCTGATCCTCAGTGGCCGTCGGCTGACGAAGGGGTCCGAAGGTGCCGTCGATGCTCGATGCCGTCGTAGTGGGTGCGGGGCCGAACGGACTGACCGCGGCCGTGGAGCTGGCCCGCCGGGGATTCTCCGTCGCCGTGTTCGAGGCCAGGGGCACCGTGGGCGGCGGTGCCCGCACAGAGGAGCTCACCCTGCCGGGCTTCCGGCACGACCCGTGCTCCGCGGCGCACCCGCTCGCCGTCAACTCACCCGCGTTCCGCGCCCTGCCGCTCCAGCGCTACGGCCTGGAGTGGCTGCACGCCGAGCTCCCCATGGCACACCCCTTCCCGGACGGCTCGGCGGCCGTGCTGGCCCGGTCGGTGGGCGAGACGGCCGCCTCCTTCGGGCCGCGCGACGCCGGGACGTACCGCAGGCTCGTCGAGCCCTTCCTGCCCAAGTGGGACGTGCTGGCCCGCGACTTCATGTCCCTGCCGCTCACGGCACTGCCCCGCGACCCGGTCACCCTCGCCCGCTTCGGCCTCGTCGGTCTGCCCCCGTCGACCCTGCTGACGCGCCGCTTCCGTGACGAACCGGCCAGGACGCTGTTCGCCGGGCTCGTCGCGCATGTCATGGCGCCGCTCGGCGGCTTCGCCACCAGCGCCATCGGCCTGGTCTTCGCCCTGGCGGCACACGCCCGCGGCTGGCCCCTCGCCCGCGGCGGCTCCCAGGCCATCTCCGACGCCCTCGCCGCCTACCTGCGCGACCTCGGCGGCAGCGTCCACACCGACTACGAGGTCAAGCGCCTCGACGACCTGCCGCCGGCCCGCGCGTACGTCTTCGACACCTCGCCCACCGCCCTGGCCCGCATCGCCGGCTTCGGCAACCACTACGCGGACTACCGCTACGGACCGGGCGTCTTCAAGATCGACTACGCGCTGGACGGCCCCGTGCCCTGGACCGCGAAGGAGGCCCGCGTCGCCGGCACGGTGCAGATCGGCGCGGACCGCGCGGAGATCGGCGCGGCCCTGCGCGCGGCCTCCCGCGAGGGCCGGGCCCCCGACAAGCCGTTCCTGATCACGGTCCAGCCGAGCGTCGTCGACCCCAGCCGGGCCCCGGCGGGCAAGCACGTCTTCTGGGCCTACGGCCACGTCCCGCACGGCTGGACCGGTGACCTCACCGACGCCGTCGAACGCCAACTGGAGCGGTTCGCCCCGGGGTTCCGCGACCGCGTCCTGGCCCGCGCGACGGCCGGCCCGCCCGAACTCGCCGCCCGCAACGCCAACTACGTCGGCGGCGACATCGCCTCCGGCGCGGTCTCCGGCCTGCAGGTCCTGCTGCGCCCGAAACCGACCCTGTTCCCGTACCGCACGCCGCACCCGGCCGTCTTCATCTGCTCGTCGGCGACCCCGCCGGGCCCCGGTGTGCACGGCATGTCGGGGCACAACGCGGCGAAGGCCGTCTGGAAGCGACTGAGGCAGCCATGACCACCATCGAACTGGTCCAGGGCGACATCACCCGCGAGAGCGTGGACGCCATCGTCAACGCGGCCAACTCCTCGCTGCTGGGCGGGGGAGGGGTCGACGGAGCGATCCACCGGCGCGGCGGCCCCGCGATCCTGGAAGAGTGCCGCAAGCTCCGCGCCTCCCGGTACGGCAAGGGCCTGCCCACCGGCCAGGCGGTCGCCACCACCGCCGGCGACCTGGACGCCCGCTGGGTGATCCACACGGTCGGCCCGGTCTTCAGCGCCACCGAGGACCGCTCCGCCCTCCTCGCCTCCTGCTACCGCGAGTCCCTCCGCGTCGCCGACGATCTCGGCGCCCGCACGATCGCGTTCCCGGCCGTCTCCACGGGCGTCTACGGCTGGCCGATGGACGACGGCGCGCGCATCGCGGTGGAGACCGTACGGGCAGCGGACACGGCGGTCGAGGAGGTCAGGTTCGTGCTCTTCGACGAGCAGGCGTACGAGGTGTTCGCCGGCCGGCTCCGCTGAGACGGCCCGGCCGGGCCGTCTCAGACCGGCTCGGGCTCGAATGCTGCAGCAGGTTACGGCCGGGCTGTACCACGCCGTAGCTGTTCTCCGGTACCGCGTTCCAGACGCCGGGCAGATCACCGAGCGGCTCCGAGACGACCAGCCGGGTCTCCTCGGAGATGTGCTGCAGGAACGCGAGATCGGGGTGGAGGGCCCGGACGTCCTCCACCTGGCTGCTGTACGACCGAGAGTCCCCCGCGCTGGTACAGGACGTCGTCCAGCAGCACGGGAGTGCCCGAGTAGGCCAGCCAGCGGCACATGGTCGCCCCCTCCGTCCGAGCCGCCTCGGCCCTGCCGTGCGGCTCCGCAGGTGTCGGTACGGATACGTCTCGCGCGCCGGGGCCGCGGCGCGTGCTCTCAGACAACCCCGCCACCGGTGACCCCCGCATCGCCCGCCACGGGTGGTTGCCGGGGGAGCGGCAGGGCCCGGGCCGGTGTGCGTGGGTGAGTGAACACCGAGACCCTGGGGAAACGAGTGCTGCTCATGATCCGGCGCGCGGCACGCAGCGGGAGCCCCATGCCCGCGACCGCGGAGAGTGGCGCGGAGCCGGCGTCCACCATCGTCAGAGGGGTCATGAGCGCCTGGTCGAGAGGCCACGGGCCCGGCGCCCGGCCTCGTCCGCGCCGCGCGCTCAGGAACGGGCGCGGACCAGCAGCAGCGCGACGTCGTCGTCGGGCTCCGGGCTCAGCGCGCCCAGGAGGCTGTCACTGGCCCGTTGCAGGCTGGGCCCCGCGTTCTCCAGGAGGCGGGTCAGCAGGGTGAGGCCGGTGTCGATCGCCTCCCCGCGGTTCTCGACCAGCCCGTCGGTGTACAGGGCGAGCAGGGAGCCCGGTGCGAACTCCAGTTCCACGGTGCCGAACTCCACGCCGCCCACCCCCAGCGGCACCCCGCCGGGCACGTCGACGAGCTTCGCGCTGCCGTCCGCCCCGGCGAGTACCGGCGGCAGATGACCGGCGCTGGACAGTGAGCAGACGCCGGCCCGCAGGTCGCACACCGCGTACACGCACGTGGCGATCGCGTCGCCGAGCGAACCGGCGATGTCGTCGAGGTGCCGCAGCAGTTCGGCGGGCGGCAGGTCGAGCCGTGCCAGTGCCCGCGTCGCCGTGCTCAGCTGCCCCATGATCGCCGCGGCCTGGACGCCCTTGCCCATGACGTCGCCCACCACGAGCCCGGTGCGTCCCGGGCCCAGCGGCAGCACGTCGTACCAGTCGCCACCGACCTCGCTGAGCGCCGGGCGGTAGCGGGCGGCGATGTCGAGCCCCTCCTGCTCGGCGGGCGTGGCCGGGAGCAGACTGCGCTGGAGCGTCAGGGCGGTGCCCCGTTCCCGCCCGTAGAGGCGGGCGTTGTCGATGCAGATCGCCGCGCGCGCGGCGAGCTCCGAGGCGAGCGCCTGATCCCGGTCGTCGAACGGGCGTTCGTCGATCGTGCGGTACAGGGTGAGAGTGCCGAGCACCTTGCCCCGGGCCACCAGCGGCACGGCCAGGTAGGAGTGCGCGCCCGCCTCGTGCAGGGTCCGGGCGGCCCGCGCGTCCCGGGCGATGCGCCGCATCATCTTCGGGTCCACGCGCTCGACCAGGACCGGGCGGGCCCTGTGGACGCACTGTGTGATGATCCGTGACGAGGCGTAGGTGGCCAGTTCGCCGACCGGGTCGGCGGCGTGGATGGCGTCGGTCGAATAACCCGCCGCGACGGCCAGCGCCCGGAACTCCGCGGGCGCTCCGCCCGACACCGGCACGATGGTGCCGCGGGCCACGACCGACTCCAGGACGTCCACGGCGGCCAAGTCCGCGAGGTGCGACACCACCACGTCGGCCAGCTCCCGGGCGGTCTGCTGAAGGTCCAGCGTGGTGCCGATCCGCACCCCGGCTTCGGCGATCACCGACAGGTGCTGGCGTGCCTGCGCGACCTCGGCCGCGGCCTGCTGCCGTTCGGTCACGTCCAGCACGGCCATCGCGAGCCCGAGGACCCGGCCATCGCTGTCCTCGATGCGGTGGTACGACTCCGAGTAGGCGCGGTCCTGTTCGTCCGCCGCCGTACGGCCGATGGTCTGCTGGTCGAGCAGGGGCCTGCCGGTCTTGAGGACGTGCCGCATCCGGGCCTCGATCGCCTCGACGTCCAGGCCCGGCAGCACCTCGCCGAGCCGCCGGCCCAGCAAGGCCTCCTCGGGCACCCCGTTGATCCGCTCCAGCGCGGGGTTGACCCCGACCCAGCGCAGGTCGTTGTCGAAGACGGCGATGCCGAGCGGGGTCTGGTTGACGAGGCTGTGCGAGAGGGCGAGGTCCCGCTCCACCTTCCGTACGGTCGTCGCGTCCGTGGCGAGTCCCAGCAGGTGGGGCCTGCCCTCGCTGTCGAGGAGCCGCATCGTGCGGAACTCCACGGCGCGTTCCGTGCCGTCGCGGTGGCGCAGCGGGAAGACGCCGGCCCAGCGGTCCCCAGCTCTGACCTGGGCGAACAGCTCCCTGCCCCGGGCGCGGTTCTCGGGCGCGATCAGGAGCGTGTCGGCGCGCCGCCGCAGGGCCTCGTCGGCCGTGTAGCCGAGCAGTTGCTCGATCTCGGGGCTCCACAGGGCGATGTGCCCGCCGTCGTCCAGGACCACGGCCGCGACCTTCAGCAGGTCCAGCAGCCCACCGGGCGCGGCCGTGACGGCGTCCCGGTCCGAGGGCGCATACCCGTTCATGCGAGCCGCTCCTTCCGGCGCGGCAAAAGGTCCGGCCAAGATCCGTTGCGCAGCTGTCCGATGAGGTCACATTACGGTCGGTAGAGCGACACTGTCGCGCCGAAATGACAAATCATCACCGGTCGATGCACAGAGGAAGAGGGAGCGGAATCTTGGCTGACTGGATATTGCGGGAGAGCCTGGCCACCACGTCGGGGACCGTGCGCTGGGACCGGTTCGGGGAGCCCGGCGGCGAGCCGGTCGTGCTGCTGCACGGGACGCCCTTCTCCTCCTACGTGTGGCACGAGATCGCTCCGGCGCTCGCCGCCGGCGGACACCTCGTGCACGTGTGGGACATGGCGGGTTACGGCACCTCCGACATGCGCCCGGACCAGGACGTCTCGCTGGGGGCCCAGGGCCGGATCTTCACCGAGCTGCTCGCGCACTGGGGGCTTGAGGAGCCGTCCGTCGTCGCGCACGACTTCGGCGGGTGCGTGGCACTGCGCGCCCATCTGCTGCACGGGGCCCGCTACCGGCGGCTCGCGCTGGTCGACCCGGTGGCCCTGAAGCCCTGGGGTTCTCCCTTCTTCCGGCTGGTCGGGGAGCACAGCCGCGTCTTCGAGCAGTTGCCGCCGGCGCTGCACGAGGCTCTGGTGCGCGAGTACGTCACGTCCGCGAGCCACCTCGGCCTGCGGCCCGCCGCGCTGGACGCGCTCGTGCGGCCCTGGACGGGGGAGCGGGGCCAGGCCGCCTTCTACCGCCAGATCGCGCAGGCCGACCAGCGCTACACCGACGACATCCAGCCGCTGTATCCCACGCTCGACCTGCCGGTGACGGTCTGCTGGGGCACCGAGGACACCTGGATCCCCTTCGCCAAGGGCCAGGAGCTGGCCGCCCTGATCCCGGGTGCGCGGCTGGTGCCCGTCCCGGAGTCCGGCCACCTCGTCCCGCTGGACGCCCCCGCCCGGCTGACGAACGAGGTGCTCACCTTCCTCGGGAGCTGACGGGGCCCGATGGGGCCTGAAGGGGCGTGAAGGCGCCTGGCGAGCCAGAACCATCAGGACCGCACAAAGTCCGACGGGGTCATTGCTTCGATTGTGTTCGAGTCCTAGGGTGTGCCTGCTCAGCAGTTGCTCCGTCACCGTCCGTTGCAGAAGTCCCAACAGAAACACCCAGCAAGGGAGTTGGGGATCGCAACGGACGTGCCCTCAGTCCGTGCAGCACCCTGTCGAACCGAGGAAGGCCACGGTCATGCCGCACCCGCTTCCGTCCCCCGCCGACCGGCCCGTCGTCAGCCGTCGCCGCCTGCTCGAAGGGGGCGCCGCCATGCTCGGCGCGCTCGCCCTGTCCGCGTCGCCCGCCGTCGCGCACGCGGCCGGCCGGCGCCCGGCGGCGGACGGCCCGCCGGAGTGGAACGACGGCCTGGCCGTGTACCGCATGGGCACCGAGCCGCCGCACACCACGCTCATGCCGTACGCGGACGTCGAGCAGGCGCTGGACGGCGACCGCACCCGCTCGCCGTACCGGCTCAGCCTCGACGGCAAGTGGAAGTTCGCCTACGCCGACCGGCCCGACGACCGGGACACCGACTTCTACCGCACCGACGTCGACGACTCCGGCTGGGACACCATCCCCGTGCCCTCCGCCTGGCAGCTGCACGGCTACGACTTCCCCATCTACGTCAACATCACCTATCCCTGGTGGGGACCCAACGGCGGCGGCGAGGAGGCCCAGCCGCCCACCGCCCCGACCCGCTACAACCCCGTCGGCCAGTACCGCCGTACGTTCACCGTCCCCCGGAACTGGTCGGGCCGGCGCACCTTCCTGCACTTCGAGGGCGTCAAGTCCGCCCACTACGTGTGGATCAACGGCGAGCTGGTGGGCTACCACGAGGACTCCTACACCTCCGCCGAGTACGACATCACCCGCCACCTCAAGCCGGGCACCAACCAGATCGCCGTCGAGGTATACCGCTACTCGGACGCGGAGTGGATGGAGGACCAGGACATGATCCGGCTGAGCGGCATCTTCCGCTCGGTCCACCTGTACTCCACCCCGAACGTGCACCTGCGCGACTTCAAGCTGGACACCCCGCTCGGCGACGACTACACCTCCGCCGAACTCAAGGTCACCGCGCACGTCCGCGACTACGGCGGCAAGGGCGCGGGCCGCTACACGGTCGAGACCCAGCTCTACGACGCGCGCGGCCACGCCGTCTGGCCGCGGCCCCTGAACCAGCCGGTCGACGTCCCCGAAGGCGACGAGGCCACCGCCGAGGCGTCCAGAGCCGTCCCCTCGCCGAAGCTCTGGTCCGCCGAGCACCCGAACCTCTACACCGCGGTGCTCCGGCTGCGCGACCCCTCCGGCAAGGTGGTCGAGACCCTCTCGCACCGGGTCGGCTTCCGCGAGTTCGCGCTCAAGGACGGCCTGATGCGCATCAACGGCAAGCCGGTCTCCTTCCGCGGCACCAACCGGCACGAGATGCACCCCGAAACCGGCTCCGCGCTCACCCGGGCGCAGATGATCGAGGACATCGAGATCATCAAGCGGCTCAACATCAACAGCGTCCGCACCTCGCACTACCCCAACAACCCGCTGTGGCTGGAACTCGCCGACGAGTACGGCCTGTACCTCGTGGGCGAGACCAACCTCGAAACCCACGGCATCCGCGACAGGTTCCCGGGCAGCGGCCATCCCGAGTGGACCGAGGCGTGCGTGGTCCGCGCCCAGAACATGGTCCACCGCGACAAGAACCACGCCTCGGTGGTCATCTGGTCCCTCGGCAACGAGGCGGGCGGCGGCACCACCTTCAACGCCATGCACGACTGGATCCGCTCCTACGACCCCACCCGCGTCATCCAGTACGAGGGCGACGACCGCCCGGGCATCAGCGACATCCGCTCCGAGATGTACGACAGCCCGCAGCGGGTCGAGCAGCGCGCCAAGGACACCAGCGACACCCGCCCGTACGTGATGATCGAGTACTCGCACGGGATGGGGAACTCCAACGGCAACTTCAAGAAGTACTGGGACATCGTCCGCCGCTACGACGTCCTCCAGGGCGGCTGGATCTGGGACTTCGTCGACCAGGCCCTGAGCTGGCCGGCCCCCACCCGCAAGCTGCTGACCGAGTCCGGCCCGGGCGCGCTGCGCGGCGAGATCATGGCCCCCGCGGGCACCTTCGACCGCTCCAAGGGCGTCTTTGGCGGCACCGTCTTCCCGCGCGACCCCGGCCTGGACCTCACCGGCTCCCTCACGCTGGAGGCCTGGGTCACCCCGGGCGTGCCCTACGGCCACCAGCCCATCCTCGCCAAGGGCGACACCCAGTACGCCCTCAAACAGACCGACAAGAACCTGGAGTTCTTCATCCACGGCGGCGGTCAGTGGGTCACCGCGAGCTGGGCGCTGCCCGACGGCTGGACGGGCAGGGAGCACCACGTCGCCGGTGTCTTCGACGCCGACGCGGGGACGCTCACCCTGTACGTCGACGGCCAGGTGCGCGGCACCCGCACCACCACCCGGCGCCCCACCGACAACACCGCGTCCCTGGCGCTCGCCACCGACGTCGACAACCCGACCCGGGAGTTCAGCGGCACCATCCGGCGGGCCTGCGTCTACGCCCGCGCGCTCAGCGCCACCGAACTGGCCTCCGACAGCCGCGGTCCGGACGACGAGGGCGTGCGCTTCTGGTTCGACGCCGCCACCGTCGGCTTCGCCGAGCAGCGCCCGCGCGACAGGACGTTCTACGCCTACGGCGGCGACTGGGGTGACAACCCCAACGACGGCGCCTTCGCCGGTGACGGCATCATCACCGCCGACCGCGGCCTCACGGGCAAGTCCGCCGAGGTCAAGCAGATCTACCAGGCGATCAACGCCGCCCCGGCCTCCGGCGGTCCCGGCGCCGTCACCCTCACCAACGAGTACCTCTTCACCGACCTCCGCGAGTTCGACGGCCGTTGGTCCCTCATCGCCGACGGCAAAGTCGTCCAGCGCGGCCGGCTGACCCGCGACCAGCTGAGCCTCGCGCCGCTGACCAGCAAGGACATCAAGGTGCCGGTGCGGCTGCCGGCGAAGCCCGAACCGGGCACGGAGTACTTCCTCCAGCTCTCCTTCACCACCAAGGAGTCCACCAAGTGGGCGAAGGCCGGCTTCGAGGTGGCCAAGCAGCAGCTCGCCCTCGACACGGACAGCCCGGCCGTGACGCCCCTGCCCCTGCGCAGCGTCCCCGCCCTGCGGTACACCGACCGGGACGAGGCCGTCACCATCAAGGGCAAGGGCTTCTCGGTCACCGTCGACAAGAGCACCGGCACCATCACGTCGTACGAGACGGGCGGCACCCGGCTCATCACCTCCGGCCCCGTCCCCAACTTCTGGCGGGCGCCCACCGACAACGACCGGGGCAACGGCCACCACACCCGCAACCAGACGTGGCGGGACGCGGGAGCCAAGCGGAAGGTGGCGGACGTACGGGTCCGGCCGCTGGACGACCGGGCCGTCGAGATCAGGTGCACCGGCACGCTGCCCACCAGCACGCAGTCCACGTACAGCACCACGTACACGGTCTTCGGCAACGGCGAGATCAAGGTCGACAACACCCTGCACCCGGGAGCGTCGAACCTGCCCTACATCCCCGAGGTCGGCACCCTGCTGTTCCTGCCCCGCCGCCTGCACCGGCTGCACTACTACGGCCGGGGCCCGGAGGAGAACATGTGGGACCGCAACAACGCCACCGACGTGGGCCTGCACTCCGGCACCGTCTCCGACCAGTGGACCTCCTACCTGCGCCCCCAGGAGAACGGCAACAAGACCGACGTCCGCTGGGCCGCGCTGACGGACGGCAGCGGACGCGGACTGCTCGTCTGCGGTGAGCCGCTGCTGGAGATCAACGCCTCGCACTTCACCCCCGAGGACCTGTCGGTCGGCGCCCGCCACGACTACCAGCTCGACCCCAGGGACGCGGTGGTCCTCCGGGTCAACCACCGTCAGATGGGCGTGGGCGGTGACAACAGCTGGGGCGCCCACACCCACGACGAGTTCAAGCTCCTCGCCAAGCGCGACTACGCCTACACCTACCGGCTGCGTCCGCTGACGCGCGTGAGCGAGGCGATGGCGGCCTCGCGACGGCCGACGGCCACCGAATAGCGCCGAACGGCGGGACGGCGGCGCCACCTCACGCGGGGGGCGCCGCCTCAGTCGGCGGCGTCGCTGATGCCCAGGCGCAGATGCTCCACGTGGTAGACGGCCTGGTCGAGCAGCTCGGCGACATGGTGGTCGTGCAGCGCGTAGACGACGGAACGGCCCTGCCGCTCGCCGACGACCAGGCCCAGATTGCGCAGCAGCCGCAGCTGGTGCGAGCAGGCCGACTGCTCCATGCCCACCTCGGCGGCCAACTCGGTGGCCGGCAGCGGGCCTTCCCGCAGCCGCGCCAGAATCAGCAGCCGGGAGGGTGTGGACAGGGCCTGGAGCGTGGTGGCGACCTTCGCGACGTTGTCCGCGTCCAGGCGTACGCGCTCGGTGGCGTCCTGTGCGGGGATGACGGCTCCATGACCCATGACGTCATCGTACCGGTCGCCCACAAACACATGAATGGATATTCATCCGTACTGGCTCCCGTGGCCTTCGCGGGGCGCCGCCCGGGCACGTCGATGTCGGATTCTCGCCAGCCTCGTCCCGTCCGGTGCCGGATGCTGGACGCATGCACATGGGGATGCACACCGACACCGAGCGCTGCGTGCGCGCCGTCCAGTCCAAGGACGCCCGGTTCGACGGATGGTTCTTCACGGCCGTCCTGACGACCGGCATCTACTGCCGTCCCAGCTGCCCGGTCGTGCCGCCCAAGCCGCAGAACATGGTCTTCCACCCGAGCGCGGCGGCCTGCCAGCAGGCCGGTTTCCGGGCCTGCAAGCGCTGCCGGCCCGACACCAGCCCCGGTTCCCCGGAGTGGAACCAGCGCGCCGACCTCGTGGCCCGCGCCATGCGGCTGATCGCCGACGGTGTCGTGGACCGCGAGGGCGTGCGCGGCCTCGCCGCCCGGCTCGGCTACAGCGCCCGGCAGGTCGAGCGCCAGCTGCTCGCCGAACTGGGCGCGGGCCCCCTCGCGCTCGCCCGCGCCCAGCGCGCCCAGACCGCCCGGCTCCTCATCGAGACGACGGCCCTGCCGATGGCCCGGATCGCCTTCGCCGCCGGCTTCGCCTCGATCCGCACCTTCAACGACACCGTCCGCGAGGTCTTCGCCCTCTCCCCGAGCGAGCTGCGCGCCCGCGCCCCGAGGCGGCAGGGCGCGAGCACGCCCGGCGCGCTGTCACTGCGGCTGCCGTTCCGGTCCCCGCTCAACCCCGACAACCTCTTCGGCCACCTCGCCGCGACGGCCGTACCCGGGGTGGAGGAGTGGCGCGACGGCTCCTACCGGCGCACGCTCCGGCTGCCCTACGGCCACGGCATCGTGTCCCTGACCCCCACCCCGGACCACATCGCCTGCCGCCTCACCCTCAGCGACCTGCGCGATCTGACCGTCGCGATCAGCCGCTGCCGCCGTCTGCTCGACCTGGACGCCGACCCGGTCGCGATCGACGACCAGCTGCGCACCGACCCGGTCCTGGCGCCGCTGGTCGACAAGGCGCCCGGCCGGAGAGTCCCGCGCACGGTGGACGAGGCGGAGTTCGCCGTCCGGGCCGTGCTCGGCCAGCAGGTCTCCACCGCCGCCGCCCGCACCCACGCGGCCCGCCTGGTCACCGCGCACGGCGAACCGGTCGACGACCCCGAGGGCGGCCTCACCCACCTCTTCCCGGCCCCCGAGGCCCTCGCCGCGCTGGACCCGGAGACACTGGCGATGCCCCGCACGCGCCGCACGACCTTCACCACCCTGGTCCGCCGGCTCGCCGACGGCGACCTCCACCTGGGCGTGGAGAGCGACTGGCCGCAGGCCCGCGCCCAGCTCCTCGCCCTGCCCGGATTCGGCCCCTGGACGGCCGACGTCATCGCCATGCGCGCCCTCGGCGACCCCGACGCCTTCCTCCCCACCGACCTCGGCATCCGCCGCGCCGCCCAGGAGGTCGGCCTGCCCTCCACGCCCGCCGCGCTCACCGCCCGCGCGGCGGCCTGGCGCCCCTGGCGGGCCTACGCCGTCCAGTACCTCTGGGCGACCGACAGCCACCCGATCAACTTCCTACCGGTATAGGGACGTTCCATGAAGCACCACACCGTGAGCGAGAGCCCCTACGGCCCCCTCACCCTCGTCGCCGACGACGGCGTCCTGTGCGGCGTCTACATGACCGGCCAGCGCCACCGCCCGCCGGAGGAGACCTTCGGCACCCGCGACGACACCTTGTTCGCGCAGGCGGAGGAGGAACTGAAGGCCTACTTCGCGGGTGAGCTCAAGGAGTTCACCGTCGAACTCCGCCTGACCGGCACCCCGTTCCAGTGCCGCGTCTGGGACCGACTGCGCCGCATCCCCTACGGCGAGACCCGCACCTACGGCCAACTCGCCGAAGCCCTCGGCACCCCCACGGCCTCCCGCGCGGTCGGCCTCGCCAACGGCCGCAACCCCATCGGCATCATCGTCCCCTGCCACCGTGTGATCGGCGCGAACGGCGGCCTCACGGGATACGGGGGCGGGCTGGAACGCAAGCAGCGCCTGCTGGACTTCGAGCGGGGTGCCGCGCTCTTCTAGCACCCGGCCTCTACCAGGCGTTCCGGGCCGGGCTCAAGGCGGCGTACGGCAGGAACCCCACCCAGGGTCTGCCGGGGGTCGGGCCGCTCAAGCACACATCGCGGGGCGACTCGGCGACGAGGACGCGGCGGCGACCGCCCTGGCCCGGGCCGCCGCGCTCGACCTCACCGAAGCCGAACGCGACCAAGGCCGCGACGCGCTCACGCGCCTGGCGGATCTGCTGGCCGCGCCTCGGCCGTGAGGCCGCGCAACAGCTCTGGCAACGCCGTGCCGATGGGCTCACGGACGATCTCGTCGGCGCGGTCGTCGTACGGCGTCGGCTCGGCGTTGACGATGATGAGGCGGGCGCCGTGGTCGGCGGCCACACCGGCGAGGCCGGCCGCGGGCTGGACCTGGAGGCTCGTACCGACGGCGACGAACACCTGGCAGGCCTTGCTGATGGCGGCCGCCTCGCCGAGGACGACGGGGTCGAGCCGCTCGCCGAACATCACCGTCGCCGACTTCAGGACGCCGCCGCACTCCAGGCACGGCGGGTCGTCCTCACCGGCCTCGACCCGTGCGAGCGCGTCCTCCATCGAGCCGCGGGCGTGGCAGCCGGTGCAGACGACACTCCGGGCCGTGCCGTGCAGTTCGAGGACCTTGCGGTCGGGCATCCCGGCGAGCTGGTGCAGCCCGTCCACGTTCTGCGTGATCACCCGGACGGGCACCCCGGACCGCTCCAGTTCGGCCACCGCCCGGTGCGCGGCGTTGGGTTCCGCCTGAAGGGCCCGGTTCTCGCGCCGCATCCGCCAGGAGCGGCGGCGGATCTCCGGGTCGCCCATGTAGTACTCGTACGTGACGAGCCTCTCGGCCTCCGGATCCCGCCGCCAGAGCCCGTTCGGCCCGCGGTAGTCCGGGATCCCGGAGTCCGTGCTGATACCGGCACCGGTGAGGAGCGCGACGAGGGGTTTGGCCATGTCACCGAGGGTAGGCCGGGCCGTACGACAGCGGCGAGCGGTTATCGAACGGGGCGCCCTCGGGTGACCGGGCGGAGCCGGTCAGGACACCCGGTGCCCGTTCTCCAGCTCCGCCGTGCCCGAGCCCTCCGCCAGGACGTCCAGGGCGGCCAGGACACGGCGGCCGAGGGCGCCCGGCAGATACTCGGTCAGCTCCTCGCGCGGAACCAGCCGCCAGGACAGCAGTTCCTCCTCCTGGAGGCGGATCGCCTTGAACTCGTCCTCGCCGAGCACCCCGCCGTCGTACAGATAGGCCACCAGCGGCGGACGCCCCGCGCCGTGCACCCAGTCCACCGCCAGCAGCCGGCCGAGCTCCCGGTCCAGCCCGATCTCCTCCGCCGTCTCGCGCCGCGCGCCCTGCCGCGGCGTCTCGCCGTCGTCGGACTCGATCGTGCCGCCGGGCAGCGCCCAGCCCTCCCGGTAGTTGGGCTCGACGAGCAGCACCCGGCCCTCGCCGTCCCGGAACAGCGCGGCGGCGCCGGCCAGGACGCGGGGCAGGGACGCGATGTAGGCGGCGAAGTCAGAAGAGGTGGTCATTGGGGCAGGGTAACCACCCGATGACGGCTCAGCCGCAGGGGAAGAGTAGCTGGACTTGCAGTTGACGTAGAGGCTGCCGGAGGACGAGCCCGTCTTACGGACATGTACTGCGCCCGGCCGACGTCGCTGTCAGCCCCGTCGCCCCGCCAGCCGCAGTGTCCGCTCCGCCAGCTCGCTGATCCGCACCCCGTCGAAGCCGAACACCGCGCTGCGGACCGTGTCCTCCAGCGGAACCGTCCACTGCCGCGGAATGGCGGCAGCACCGCCGAACACTCCCGCCACCGACCCCGCCGTCGCGCCGTTGGAGTCGGTGTCCAGGCCGCCGCGGACGGTCAGGGCGATGGTGCGGGTGAAGTCGCCGTCGCCGTAGAGCAGGCCCGCGGTGAGCACGGCGGCGTTCGGGACCGTGTGGATCCAGCCCATCCCGGCCGTCTCCTCGGTGAGCGTGGTGAGCGTGTCCTCCCAGGACATCCGGGTGTCGTGCAGGGAGACGACCCGGCGCACCGTACGGGCCAGGCGGCTGCTCGCCGGGATCACGGCCAGGGCCTCGTCGATCGCGTGCCGCACGGTGGGCGCCGTGAACGCCGCCGCGATCAGCGCCGCGGCCCACATCGCCCCGTAGACCCCGTTGCCGGTGTGCGACAGCACCGCGTCCCGCCGGGCCAGCGAGCCGGCCCGGCGCGGCAGGCCCGGGCTGGTCCAGCCGTAGATGTCGGCCCTGATCAGCGCCCCGATCCACTCCTGGTACGGGTTGTCGTACGTCGCCGTCAGCGGCGGCTTCAGCCCGTTGGCGAGGTTGCGGTACGCGGCCCGCTCGGCGGTGAACGTCTGGAGGTACGGCAGCCGCAGCAGCCACAGGTCGCCGACCTGCTCGGTACTGAAGCCGAAGCCGTGGGTCTCCAGCAGGTCCAGGCCGAGGATCGCGTAGTCGACGTCGTCGTCACGGCAACTGCCGTGGATCCGGCCGCGCACGCACTGGCGCCATTCGGGGCGCAGCTCGAAGCCGTCGTGTTCGCTGATCGGCTCGGGGAGGTAGTCGGTCAGCGGCAGGGCGGCGGCCTGGCGCAGGTAGCGGTCGATGCGGTCGCGGGTCCACACCTCGCCCTGCTCGACCGGTTTGCCGAGCATGTTGCCCGCGATGCGGCCCTGCCAGCCGCCGAGGATGCGGTCGGGGAGGTCTGTCTGGGTGTGCGCAGGGGGCATGGTTGAGGTCTACCCGTTTCAGCGGGACGCCTAAGGGCTGGGTTCCGGGGTCTGCGCGCGGCTGCGGGTTCGTCGTGGTCGCTCGCGCCCGCGCGGCGGCAGCCGCATATGTGACACAGCCCCGCGGCCCTGAGCCGGTCCACGGGATGGGCACAGGCTGACGACGGGGGCGTCCTGCGGTTAAGGTCGCTGCGGCGCGACTGGCCTTGACGTGCGTGAGGGCCCGGAGAGCAAGGGGAGTGCAAGTGGCGGACGCTGCAGTGAGCGATACCCGGAAGGCACGGCGGGTGCTCGTCGCCGCGGACAAGTTCAAGGGGTCGCTGACGGCCGTGGAGGTCGCCGAGCGGGTGACGGCCGGGCTGCGCCGGGCCGTACCCGACGTCGAGGTCGAGGCGCTGCCCGTGGCCGACGGCGGCGACGGAACCGTGGCCGCGGCGGTCGCGGCCGGGTTCGAGCGCCGGGAGGTGCGGGTCGCCGGTCCGCTCGGCGACGAGGTGACGGCGGCGTTCGCGTTGCGTGAGCGCACCGCGGTCGTGGAGATGGCCGAGGCGAGCGGACTCCAGCGGCTGCCCGCCGGGGTCTTCGCACCGCTCACGGCCTCCACGTACGGCTCCGGCGAGCTGCTGCGGGCCGCGCTGGACGCGGGTGCCCGCACGATCGTCTTCGGCGTCGGCGGCAGCGCCACCACGGACGGCGGCGCCGGGATGCTGTCCGCGCTGGGCGCGCGCTTCCTGGACGGGCACGGCGAGCCGGTACCCCCGGGCGGCGGCGGCCTCGCCGAGCTGGCCACCGCCGACCTCTCGGCCCTCGACCCCCGTCTGACGGAGATCGAGCTGGTTCTCGCGAGCGACGTGGACAACCCGCTGACGGGCCCGAAGGGCGCGCCCGCGGTCTACGGCCCGCAGAAGGGCGCCTCACCGGACGACGTGGCGGCTCTGGACGCCGCCCTCGCGCACTTCGCGAAGGTGCTGGAGGAGTCGGCCGGACCGAAGGCCGCCGCGTACGCCGCCTCGCCGGGCGCGGGCGCGGCGGGCGGCATCGGCTACGGCGCCCTGCTGCTCGGCGCCCGCTTCCGCCCCGGCATCGAGGTCATGCTCGACGTCCTGGGCTTCGCCCCCGCCCTGGACCGTGCCGACCTGGTGATCACCGGCGAGGGCTCCCTCGACGAACAGACCCTCCACGGGAAGGCCCCGGCGGGTGTCGCCGCGGCGGCCCGTGCGGCGGGCAAGGAGGTCGTCGCGGTCTGCGGCCGCCTCGCCCTGCCGCCGGAGACCCTGGGCCGGGCCGGCTTCCGCCGGGTCTACCCCCTGACGGACGCGGAGCCGGAGGTGGCGAAGTGCATCGCCGAGGCGGGACCGATCCTGGAGCGGGTGGCGGAGCGGATCGGGCGGGACTTCCTGACCTGAGCCGTCACGGCAGGGGTGTCAGCTCACGTCCGGGTCCCTGAAGTAGCTGCCGCTGCTGAGATCGCCGAGGGCGCGTGTGCCGACGTGAAACGGGTGTGGCCCGAGCCTCGAAGGCTCGGGCCACACCCGTCAGTGGTGGGACGAGGTCAGGGCAGCTGGGCCGCCCGTGCCTCCCGCCGGTTGTCACGGAAGTTGTTCACCCGTCGGGCCGTCGCGAACAGCGGGATCACCGCCCCCATGACCAGCTGCAGCGCGCATCCCGTCTGCAGCAGCAGCTGTCCGCTCGGCGCGTCGAAGGCCCAGGCCGCCATCAGACCCATGCCCAGCACGATCCACGACAGCATCGCCACCGCGAGCCGCCCCCGCGGCTTCGGGTACTCGACCCGGCTCACCATGAGCCACGCCGTCCCCAGGATCGCCAGCAGCGTCGCCACGAACGGCAGCTCCAGCAGCACGATCGACACGACCGTCAGCGCGCCGAACGGTGATGGCATGCCCTGGAACGTGCCGTCCTTCACCGTGACGCACGAGAACCGCGCAAGCCGCAGCACCACCGCCAAGAGCACGACGATCGCCCCGACCGCCGCCACCCGCTGGTACGCGCCGTCCGCCACCATGCCGTACACGAGGACGAAGTACGCCGGCGCCAGGCCGAAGCTGATCAGGTCGGAGAGGTTGTCCAGCTCGGCGCCCATGGGCGAGGAGCGCAGCTTGCGCGCCACCAGGCCGTCGAACAGGTCGAAGACCGCCGCGCACAGCATCAGGATGACCGCCGTGGCCGCGCTGTTGCGCGCCATGCCGGTCTCCTGGCTGCCGGTGAGGTCCGGGATCAGGATGCCGGTGGTGGTGAAGTACACCGCCATGAAACCGCACGTGGCGTTGCCGAGCGTCAGGGTGTCCGCTATGGAGAGGCGAAGAGAGAGGGGCATTTCCTCTTCTTCGTCGACCTCGTCGGCCTCCGGGACCCAGCCGGCCTTGGTGTCAGGATCAATCACGGTCAATGCGAGTCACCCCAGCCACGGTCTTCTGCCCCACCTCGACCGCGACCTCCACGCCCTCGGGCAGGTAGAGGTCGACCCGCGAGCCGAAGCGGATCAGGCCGATCCGCTCGCCCTGCTCGACCTTGGTGCCCTGGGGCACGTAGGGAACGATGCGGCGGGCGACCGCGCCGGCGATCTGGATCATCTCGATGTCGCCGAGCTCGGTGTCGAAGTGCCAGACGACACGCTCGTTGTTCTCGCTCTCCTTGTTGAAGGCGGGAACGAAGCCACCGGGCACGTGCTCGACCGACGTCACCGTGCCGGCCAGCGGCGCGCGGTTGACGTGGACGTTGAGCGGGCTCATGAAGATCGCGACGCGGGTGCGGCCGTCCTTCCACGGCATGATGCTCTGCACCACACCGTCTGCGGGCGAGATGACCCGGCCCTGGGTGATCTCGCGCTCGGGGTCGCGGAAGAACCACAGCATCCCCGCCGCGAGCGCGGTGGCGGGAACGGCCACGGCCTTGGCGGCGCCGGAGCGGCGGGCGCGAGCCAGGCTGAGGGCTGCGGTGGCGACGGTAGGAAGGAGCCACGGCGATGCTCCGCGCGCGAGGCGTACGCCGGCCCGGCTGTCGCGAGGTGCAGAGGTTTGGCTGTGGGGCATGGATGACCTTCGTAGCGGATGATGCCGCACTCTGACGGGGGACGGCGGCTTTCCGGCGATCGTAGCGGCTCGGGGCCCTAACTGGGTAAGCCAGGCAGCCGAGTCGGCGGCCGAAGAGTGCTGACGGGGTGTGATCTTCTTCTCCAAGAAAACACCCCGTATCCGGACATCTAGCCCTGGAATCGATACTCCTCGAGCAGCCGCCTGCCGATGATCATTTTCTGGATCTCGGCGGTACCTTCACCGATCAGCAGCATCGGTGCCTCACGATAGAGGCGCTCGATCTCGTACTCCTTGGAGAAGCCGTAGCCGCCGTGGATCCGGAAGGCGTCTTCCACGACCTCTTTGCAGTACTCGGAGGCGAGGTACTTCGCCATCCCAGCCTCAAGGTCGTTTCGCTCACCGGAGTCCTTTTTGCGTGCCGCGTTCACCATCATCGCATGCGCGGCCTCGACCTTGGTAGCCATCTCCGCCAGCTTGAACTGGATGGCCTGGTGCTGCGCGATCGGCTTGCCGAACGTGTGGCGCTGCTGCGCGTACGCGACGCCCAGTTCGAACGCACGCTGAGCGACGCCACAGCCACGCGCCGCCACGTTGACGCGGCCGACCTCGACGCCGTCCATCATCTGGTAGAAACCACGGCCCGTGACCCCGCCGAGCACACGATCCGCAGGAATCCGCAGGCCATCCATGATGAGTTCGGTGGTGTCGACGCCCTTGTACCCCATCTTGTCGATCTTGCCGGGGATGGTGAGGCCGGGCCGGACCTCGCCGAAACCGGGCTCCTTCTCCACCAGGAATGTGGTCATCGACTTGTGGGGCGCGGTGCCCTCCGGGTGACCTTCGTCACTTCGGACCAGGACGGCCACCAGAGACGACGTTCCGCCGTTGGTCAGCCACATCTTCTGGCCGTTCAGGACGTACTCGTCGCCGTCCTTCACCGCCTTCGACGTGATCGCCGACACATCCGAGCCGAGGCCCGGCTCCGACATCGAGAAGGCACCGCGGATGTCGCCGGCCGCCATCCTGGGCAGGAAGTGGTCCTTCTGCTCCGGCGTGCCGTGCTGCTTGAGCATGTACGCCACGATGAAGTGCGTGTTGATGATGCCGGACACCGACATCCACCCGCGGGCGATCTCCTCCACGCACAGCGCGTACGTCAGGAGCGACTCGCCCAGACCCCCGTACTCCTCGGGGATCATCAGGCCGAACAGGCCCAACTCCTTCAGCCCGTCGACGATCTGCTGGGGGTACTCGTCGCGGTGCTCCAGCTCGGTCGCGACCGGGAGGATCTCCTTGTCCACGAAGTCCCGGACGGTCGACAGGATCTCCTGCTGGACATCGGTCAGACCGGCGGTCTGGGCGAGTCGCGCCATGGCTACTTCTCCTGCTCCTTGAGCTCGGGGCGGCCGGGCTGCTCGCCGCCGCGCTCCTTGATGTACGTCTCGGTCGGCACCATCACCTTGCGGCGGAACACGCAGACCAGCGTGCCGTCCTGCTTGTAGCCCTTGGTCTCGACGTGCACGATGCCGCGGTCGTTCTTCGACTTCGACGGCCACTTGTCGAGCACGGTCGTCTGGCCGTAGATGGTGTCGCCGTGGAAGGTCGGCGCCACGTGCTTGAGCGACTCGATCTCCAGGTTGGCGATCGCCTTGCCGGAGATGTCCGGCACGGACATGCCGAGCAGGAGCGAGTAGACGTAGTTCCCGACGACGACGTTCTTGCCGAAGTCCGTCGTCTTCTCCGCGTAGTTCGTGTCCATGTGGAGCGGGTGGTGGTTCATCGTGAGGAGACAGAACAGGTGGTCGTCGTACTCCGTGACCGTCTTTCCCGGCCAGTGCTTGTACGTCGCGCCGACCTCGAACTCCTCGTACGTGCGTCCGAACTGCATCGCCGTCACGCCTCCGGGATCTCGAACTTGCTGGTGCGCTGCATGCCGGCGGCGCGTCCCTTGCCCGCGATGACCAGGGCCATCTTGCGGCTGGCCTCGTCGATCATCTCGTCGCCGAGCATCGCCGAGCCCTTCTTGCCGCCCGCCTCGGACGTGTAGTAGTCGTACGCGTCCAGGATCAGCTCGGCGTGGTCGTAGTCCTCCTGGGACGGCGAGAAGATCTCGTTGGACGCCTCGACCTGGCCCGGGTGCAGCACCCACTTGCCGTCGAAGCCGAGCGCGGCGGCGCGTTGGGCGACCTCGCGGTAGCCGTCGATGTTGCGGATCTGGAGGTAGGGGCCGTCGATCGCCTGGAGGTTGTTGGCGCGGGCGGCCATCAGGATCTTCATCAGGATGTAGTGGTAGGCGTCCGCCGGGTAGCCGGGCGGCTGCTCGCCCACGACCAGCGACTTCATGTTGATGGACGCCATGAAGTCGGCCGGGCCGAAGATGATCGTCTCGACGCGCTGGGAAGCCTGCGCGATCTCGTTGACGTTGTTCAGGCCCTGGGCGTTCTCGATCTGCGCCTCGATGCCGATCTTGCCGACCTCGAAGCCCATGGTCTTCTCGATCTGGGTCAGCAGCAGGTCGAGGGCGACGATCTGCTGGGCGTCCTGCACCTTCGGCAGCATGATGCAGTCGAGGTTCTGGCCGGCGCCCTCGACCACCGTCACGACGTCGCGGTACGTCCACTCGGTCGTCCAGTCGTTGACGCGCACGACGCGCGTCTTGCCCGTCCAGTCGCCCTCGTTGAGGAACTTGACGATGGTGTGCCGCGCCTCGGGCTTCGCGAGCGGCGCGCACGCGTCCTCCAGGTCGAGGAAGACCTGGTCGGCGGGGAGGCCCTGCGCCTTCTCCAGGAAGCGGGGGTTCGAGCCCGGTACCGCCAGGCAGGAACGCCGGGGGCGAAGGCGGTTAATCGAGGGGTGCGCGGCGGAGCCGCCCGTTGGAAGGGTGGTGGTGGGCGACGGGTGGGCGGTCATGCGGAGACCTCCAGGGGGTCGAGCTTGTTCGCTTTCCGGATCTCGTCGACGATGCGGCCGATGATTCCGGTGATGTCGAAGTCCTTCGGGGTGAAGACCGCGGCCACTCCGGCTGCCCTGAGCTGCTCGGCATCCCCGTTCGGGATGATGCCACCGGCGATCACCGGGATGTCTGTGGCACCGGCCACACGCAGCCGTTCGAGCACGTCCGGCACCAGCTGGGCGTGCGAACCGGACAGGATGGACAGGCCGACCGCGTGCACGTCCTCGGCGAGGGCCGCGTCCACGATCTGCTCGGGCGTCAGCCGGATGCCCTGGTAGACCACCTCGAAGCCGGCGTCACGCGCACGGACCGCGATCTGCTCGGCGCCGTTGGAGTGCCCGTCCAGGCCCGGCTTGCCGACCAGGAAGCGCAGCTTGCCCACGCCCAGGTCCTTGGCCGTCAGATCCACCTTGCGGCGGACCAGGGCCAGCGTGCTGCCCTCCTCGGCGGAGACGGCCACCGGCGCCGAGGAGACACCCGTGGGCGCCCGGAACTCGCCGAACACCTCGCGCAGGGCCCCCGCCCACTCGCCGGTCGTGACTCCGGCGCGGGCGCACTCCAGGGTGGCCTCCATGAGGTTCTCGGTGCCGCGCGCGGCCTCCTTCAGCCGCTCCAGCGCCTTGCAGGGCCGGGGGTGGTTGAAGGGCGGCTGGTAGCGGCTGTCGCGCCACTGCTGGAGCGCGGCGATGACGCGGGCCTCGACCTCCGGGTCGACCGTCTGGATCGCGGTGTCCAGGTCGGCGGTCAGCGGGTTCGGCTCGGTGCCCTCGAAGGCGTTGACACCGATGATCTTCTCCTGGCCGGACTCGATCCGGCCCCGACGCTCCGCGTGCGAGGCGACCAGCTGCGACTTGAGGTAGCCGGACTCGACGGCCGCCATCGCGCCGCCCATCTCCTGGATGCGGTCGATCTCCGCGAACGAGGCCTCGACCAGCTCCTCCACCTTCGCCTCGATGACCTTCGAGCCCTCGAAGATGTCGTCGTACTCCAGCAGATCGCTCTCGTACGCCAGCACCTGCTGGATGCGCAGCGACCACTGCTGGTCCCAGGGGCGGGGCAGGCCGAGCGCCTCGTTCCAGGCGGGCAGCTGCACGGCACGCGCGCGTGCGTCCTTGGAGAGCGTCACGGCCAGCATCTCCAGGACGATCCGCTGGACGTTGTTCTCCGGCTGCGCCTCCGTCAGGCCCAGGGAGTTGACCTGGACGCCGTAGCGGAAGCGGCGGTGCTTGGGGTTCTCGATGCCGTACCGCTCGCGGGTGATCCTGTCCCAGATGCGGCCGAACGCGCGCATCTTGCACATCTCCTCGATGAAGCGGACGCCCGCGTTCACGAAGAAGGAGATCCGGCCGACGACGTCGCCCATGCGCTCCTGCGGCACCTGGCCGGAGTCGCGCACGGCGTCGAGGACGGCGATCGCGGTGGACATCGCGTACGCGATCTCCTGGACCGGTGTGGCGCCCGCCTCCTGCAGGTGGTAGCTGCAGATGTTGATCGGGTTCCACTTCGGCAGGTGGGAGACCGTGTACGCGATCATGTCCGTCGTCAGGCGGAGGGAGGGCCCCGGGGGGAAGACGTGCGTCCCCCGGGACAGGTACTCCTTGACGATGTCGTTCTGGGTCGTGCCCTGGAGCTTGGTGATGTCCGCGCCCTGCTCCTCGGCGACGACCTGGTAGAGCGCCAGCAGCCACATGGCCGTGGCGTTGATGGTCATCGAGGTGTTCATCTGCTCCAGGGGGATGTCCTGGAACAGCCGGCGCATGTCACCGACGTGCGCGATCGGCACGCCGACCCGGCCGACCTCGCCGCGGGCGAGGATGTGGTCGGAGTCGTAGCCGGTCTGTGTCGGCAGGTCGAACGCCACCGACAGACCCGTCTGGCCCTTGGCGAGGTTGCGCCGGTACAGCTCGTTGGACGCCTCGGCCGTGGAGTGACCGGCGTAGGTCCGCATGAGCCACGGACGGTCCTTCTGACGCTCTGTCATCCAGCAGCCCTCAGATGTTCCGGAAGCGGTTGATGGCGTCGATGTGCTGGGCGCGCTTGGCCTGGTCGCGCACGCCCAGGCCCTCCTCGGGGGCCATGCACAGCACACCGACCTTGCCCTGGTGGAGGTTGCGGTGCACGTCATAGGCGGCCTGGCCGGTGTCCTCCAGGGAGTACACCTTCGACAGCGTCGGGTGGATCTTGCCCTTCGCGATGAGCCGGTTGGCCTCCCAGGCCTCGCGGTAGTTGGCGAAGTGCGAGCCGATGATGCGCTTCAGGGACATCCACAGGTAGCGGTTGTCGTACTCGTGCATGTAGCCCGAGGTGGAGGCGCACGTGGTGATGGTGCCGCCCTTGCGGGTGACGAAGACGCTCGCGCCGAAGGTCTCGCGGCCGGGGTGCTCGAAGACGATGTCGATGTCCTCCCCGCCGGTGAGCTCGCGGATGCGCTTGCCGAAGCGCTTCCACTCCTTCGGGTCCTGGGTGTTCTCGTCCTTCCAGAACTTGTAGCCCTCGGCGTTGCGGTCGATGATCGCCTCGGCGCCCATCGACCGGCAGATGTTCGCCTTCTGCTCGCTGGAGACGACACAGATCGGGTTGGCGCCGCCGGCCAGCGCGAACTGCGTGGCGTAGCTGCCGAGTCCGCCGCTCGCACCCCAGATGAGCACGTTGTCGCCCTGCTTCATGCCGGCGCCGTTGCGGGAGACCAGCTGGCGGTAGGCGGTGGAGTTCACCAGGCCCGGGGCGGCGGCCTCCTCCCAGCTGAGGTGGTCCGGCTTGGGCATCAGCTGGTTGGACTTGACCAGCGCGATCTCGGCGAGGCCGCCGAAGTTGGTCTCGAAGCCCCAGATGCGCTGCTCGGGGTCGAGCATCGTGTCGTTGTGGCCGTCGCTGGACTCCAGCTCGACGGACAGGCAGTGCGCGACGACCTCGTCGCCGGGCCGCCAGGCGTTGACGCCCGGGCCGGTGCGCAGGACGACGCCCGCGAGGTCGGAGCCGATGATGTGATACGGCAGGTCGTGGCGCTTGGCCAGCTCGCTGGTGCGGCCGTAGCGCTCCAGGAAGCCGAACGTGGACAGCGGCTCGAAGATCGACGTCCACACCGAGTTGTAGTTGACCGAGGAGGCCATGACGGCCACCAGGGCCTCGCCCGGGCCGAGCTCGGGCAGCGGCACCTCGTCCAGGTGGATCGACTTGCGGGGATCCTTGTCGCGTGTGGCGAGCCCGGCGAACATCTCCGTCTCGTCCTTGTGCACGGTGATCGCGCGGTACGACTCGGGGAGCGGGAGGGCGGCGAAGTCCTCCGACGTGGAGTCGGGCGACTGGATCGCGGCCAGGATGTCCTTAACGGTCACGGTGTTGCCTCCGGCGGTGAGCGCCCTGAGGGAAGGGCGCCGATGGTTACGTCGGTGCTGCTGAGGGTCGGGGTGTGCCGTCGGTTCGGCGGTGGTGCTGTTCGGCAGCGCTGGTGGCGCGGGAGGTTGCCTGTGACGCAGGCGTCCGGGCGGGCAGGCGCTGGGCTTGCTGGGACGTCGCCCGGACCTCTTCAACGTATGACACCGCGTGTCACCTCGCAAGGCACTGAGTGCCAGAACTTGCCCTCAGATGAAATCTTTACGTAACAAATGAGCGATGATCGATCGAACGGCCTCGTCAAGGGCCTGCAAACCGGGCCCTGACATGCCAAAACGGCCACCCCGTGGGGTGGCCGTCATCACAGGAACGGGAGCCGCTCAGCGCTCCTTGAGGGCCTGCTCGATCGTCCGCATGACCTCGTCCAGCGGGGCGTCGGTACGGGCGACCGTCACCAGCACCTCGCCCTGCGCCGAGGCCGTCGCCGCGGCCGGCTTCGCCTCCGTGGAGCGCCCGGCACCGATCCCCGTGCCGAACGTCTTGCGCACGATCGCGAAGGCGTGGTCCAGCTGCGCCTCCACGTCCCCCTGCCCGCCCGCCCGCAGCCAGCGCCGCAGGACGTGGTTGTGGGCGGTGACCACGGCGGACGCGGCGACCTCCGCGAGCAGCGGGTCGTCGTTGGCGTCGTCGGCGTGGGCGCGCTCGTCGAAGTGACCGAGGAGATACCGGGTGAACAGGCGCTCGTAGCGGGCCACCGACGCGATCTCCGCCTCGCGCAGGGTCGGCACCTCGCGCGTCAGCTTGTAGCGGGCGACCGAGATCTCCGGCCGGGCCGCGTACATCTTCATGACTTCCTTGATGCCGCGGCACACCGTGTCGAGCGGATGCTCGTGCGCGGGCGCGGCGTTGAGTACCGCCTCGGCCCGGACCAGGGTGTCGTCGTGGTCGGGGAAGATCGCCTCTTCCTTGGAGCGGAAGTGGCGGAAGAAGGTGCGGCGGGCGACGCCGGCCTGGGCCGCGATCTCGTCGACGGTGGTCGCCTCGTAGCCCTTGGTCGCGAACAGCTCCATCGCGGCGGCCGCCAACTCCCGGCGCATCTTGAGCCGCTGGGCGGCGGCGCGAGAGCCCGCGGCACTTTCCGGCGCGTCGGTCGTAGCTGGTGTACGTGAGGACTTGGCGGGCTGGGACATGCCCCGAACGTACTGCATGTGCGCAGCTCGCTGCGCATGACCTGGTTCTCCGCCACCGCCCTGGGGCGGCGGGCACCGGTCCGGGCCGAGCAGGCCGCCCCACTCCGCGCCGGACCGGAACCAGTCACCGGGACCCTCAGCGCTTGGCATATTCGCGGAAGCCACGGCCGGTCTTGCGGCCGAGGCAGCCCGCGGCCACCAGGTGCTCCAGGAGCGGCGCCGGGGCGAGCCCCGGGTCGCGGAACTCGCGGTGCAGGACCTTCTCGATGGCGAGCGAGACGTCGAGCCCGACGACGTCCAGCAGCTCGAACGGGCCCATCGGGTAACCGCCGCCCAGCTTCATCGCCGCGTCGATGTCGTCGAGGGACGCGTAGTGCTCCTGCACCATCTTGATCGCGTTGTTCAGGTACGGGAAGAGCAGCGCGTTCACGATGAAGCCCGCGCGGTCCCCGCAGTCGACCGGGTGCTTCCTGATCCGGCCGCAGACCTCGCGGACCGTGGCGTGGACGTCGTCGGCCGTCAGCACCGTACGGACGACCTCGACCAGCTTCATGGCCGGCGCCGGGTTGAAGAAGTGCATGCCGATCACGTCCTGCGGGCGTGAGGTGGCCCGGGCGCAGGCCACGACCGGCAGCGACGAGGTGGTGGTGGCCAGGACCGCGCCCGGCTTGCAGACCTTGTCCAGCGCGGCGAACAGCTGCCGCTTGACCTCCAGGTCCTCGGCGACCGCCTCCACGGCCAGGTCGACGCCCGCGAAGTCGTCGTACGTGCCCGTCGGCGTGATGAGGTCCAGGGTCTGCGCGGCGGCCTCGGCGGTCATCCGGCCCTTGTCGACCGAGCGGGACAGGGACTTGCCGATGCGGGCCTTCGCGGCCTGGGCCTTCTCCTCGCTGCGGGCGGCGAGGACCACCTCGTACCCGGCCTTGGCGAAGACCTCGGCGATGCCGGAGGCCATGGTGCCCGAGCCCGCGACACCGACCGAGCGGACTTCCCGTCCGGGGCCGAGGTCGCCGCCCTCCAGCGGGGTCAGCGCGTCCCGCACGACGGTGCCGCTGCCCGGCGCCTCGTACGTGTAGAAGCCACGCCCCGCCTTGCGGCCGGTCAGGCCCGCCTCGCTGAGCTGCTTGAGGATCGGCGCCGGGGCGTGCAGCCGGTCGCGGGAGGCGGCGTACATCGCCTCAAGAACCGTGCGCGCGGTGTCGACGCCGATGAGGTCGAGCAGTGCCAGCGGCCCCATCGGCAGGCCGCAGCCCAGCCGCATGGCGGCGTCGATGTCCTCGCGGGAGGCGTACTTCGCCTCGTACATCGCTGCGGCCTGGTTGAGGTAGCCGAACAGCAGTCCGTCGGCGACGAACCCGGGCCGGTCGCCGACCGCGACGGGCTCCTTGCCCAGGTCGAGGGCGAGGTCGGTGACCGCCGTGACGGCGGCCGGGGCGGTCAGCACCGACGAGACGACCTCGACCAGCCGCATCGCCGGGGCCGGGTTGAAGAAGTGCAGACCCAGCACGCGCTCCGGACGGGCCGAGTCGGCGGCGAGCCGGGTGACGGACAGGGCGTTGGTGCCGGTCGCCATGATCGTCTCGGGGCGCACGATCCCGTCCAGCTCCCGGAAGATCTGGTGCTTGACCTCGTACGACTCCGGCGCCACCTCGATGACCAGGTCGGCGTCGGCCGCGGCCCGCAGGTCGGTGGAGGTGCGGACGCGGCCCAGGATCTGCGCGCGGTCCTGCTCGGTCAGCCGGCCGCGCTCGACGCCACGGGCGGTGGAGGCCTCCAGGGCGGCGACGCACTTCGCGGCCTGGGCCTCGCTGATGTCGATGCCGACGACCTCGCGGCCGGCCTTGGCGAGGACCTCGGCGATGCCGGTGCCCATCGTGCCGAGGCCGACGACGGCGATGGTGCGCAGCGGGGACAGGGACGGGTCGGAAAGGGGAGTGGCCATCGCGGGACTCCAGGATGAGGGTGACGACGGGGAACGCGTCCCGGGTGCGCCGAGTACGGACCGGCAGGGGCCGGCCCCGGGCGCACCGGGTGCGTGAGAAGTGCGGGTGTTGGCCGGGCTGCGAGCGCACACGCCCGGTGCCGTCGGGCCGGGCGTGCACACGCCCGGTGAACGGCGGTTCCGACCGGCCCTGTCCCGGGGCCGAGCCGTACTGCGGTACCGATGTACCGAACCGACTGCTCTCACGGTGGCCGCGTCACCAGACCGCCGCGAGGAGATACGAGTGGGTAACTCGCTCGTCTGAGCTTAACTGGCGGGTAACGAGCGCGCCAGCCCTGGTGTTTGTGATGTACGTCCCGCGCGGCTCGCGCCAGCCCCTAATCTCTCAGGCATGGACGAAGAGTTGCGATCACTCACGGAGCGCTTACGGCAGGAGTCGGGGGCGTCGCCCGCCTTCGAGCGGCTCGTGGCGACCGACGACCTCGACGCCCTGGCCGCGGTGCTGACCGAACCCGGACAGCCCTTGTGGGCGCGGGAGCTGGCCGCCTTCCGGCTGGGACTCGCCGGGGACCGGCGGGCCTTCGAGTCCCTGGTGCTGCTGCTCAACCACCGTGACCCGCCGCGCTGCGCCTGTGCCGCCTACGCCCTGGCCCGCCTCGGCGACCCGCGCACCGCCCGCGCGGCCGCCGCCCTCGCCACCAACGAACTGCGCGTCGCCTACGCCCTCCACCCGGTCCGGCTCCTGGTCGAACTGCGCGCCCCCGAGGCGGTGCCCGCCCTGATCACCACGCTCCAGCGACGGCTGCGCCCGCACGACCCGTACCGCCGCGTGGCCCTCGCCTGCGTGGACGGGCTCGGCACGCTGGGCGACGCCCGGGCCAGACCCGTGCTGAACGAGGCCCTCGCGCATCCGGTGCTGGCGGAGGCGGCGGTGCGGGCGCTGGGGCGGATTCCGAAACAGAGGTGAGATCAGCCGGGGAGCGCGCGTGCGTACCGCACCTCGGGGACCGCGACACCGTCCACCTCGAAGGGCTCCTCCGCGCCGTCCGCCTCGAAGCCGGCCCGCTCGTAGAAGCGGCGGGCCCGGCCGTTCTCCTTGAGGACCCACAGAAGCAGACGGCCGTGGCCCGCGGCGGAGCAGCGTGCGACGGACTCCGTGAGCAGAGCCTGCCCCGCGCCCTGTCCCACCTGGTCGGGGTGGACGTAGATGGCGTACAACTCGGCGTCAGCGGTGAGGAGTTCACCGTCCCGGTACGGACCGTGGCAGGCCCAGCCGACGACTTCGCCTCCGCTGTCCTCGGCGACCAGGTTCACCACGCTGCCGTCGGCCTGCGCCAGACGCCCGCGACTACGCTCGGCGTCCTCCGCGACGCTGAGCCCGTCCAGGTACGACTGCGGCATCAGCCCCCGGTACGCGCTCTGCCAGCCGCGGATGCGGATCTCGGCGACGCGGTCGCAGTCGGCGAGCGTCATCTGCCGTATCCGGAGCTTCCCTGTCCTGGTCGACTCACTCATGGGCCCATGGTGGACCAGCGTGCGTCGTCTCGGGGTCTGCCCGGGCGCAGCGGGGCAGCATCCGGTCAACTCGCTCAGCCTCGGAATCCGAGCAGGCCGCGCAGCACCGAGCCCTTCGAGGAGGCCGGCGCTCCCTTCCCGGCGGCCGGCTTCGGGTCGGGCAGCGCCTCGCACACCGCGTCCGCCTCGCCGTAGCCGCGCGGCACCGTGCCGTCGGAGAGGTACGCCGCCAGATGCTCGTCCAGGCAGGTGTTCCCGCTCAGCGTGATGCCGTGGTTGCCGCCGCCCTCCTCGACCACCAGGCTGGAGTCCGCCAGCAGATGATGGACGGTGACACCGCCCTCGTACGGGGTGGCCGCGTCGCCGGTCGCCTGGAACAGCAGGGCGGGCGGCAGTTTGCCGTTGGCGACGTTCACCGGCTTCAGCGAGTCCGCCGGCCAGAACGCGCACGGCGCGTTGTACCAGGCGTTGTTCCAGGTCATGAAGGGCGCCTTCTCGTGCATCGCCCAGTTGTCCTCGCGCCACTGGTGCCAGTCGCGCGGCCAGCCGGCGTCCCGGCACTGCACCGAGGTGTAGATGCTGTAGCCGTTGGCGCCGGAGGCGTCGATGGCACCGAGGGCCTCGTACGCCTCGACCAGCGGCTCGGGTTTCCCGTCGTTCACGTAGGCCGCGAACGCCTCGGCCAGACGCGGCCAGTGGCCGTTGTGGTAGCCGCCCGGGATGAAGGTGTCCTCCAGCTCCGCCGCCCCCACCCTGCCGCCCGCCGGCTTCCTCGCCAGCGCCGCCCGCATCGCGTACCACCTGGCCTCGATCCGCTCCGGGTCGGTGCCGAGCCGGTACGTCGCGTCGTGCTCGGCGACCCAGGCCAGGAAGGCACGGTGGCGGTCGTTGAAGGCCAGGTCCTGGTTGAGGTTGGCGTCGTACCAGACCTCCGTGGGGTCGACGACCGAGTCCAGGACCAGGCGCCGGACGCGCTCCGGGAAGAGCTTGGCGTAGACCGCGCCCAGGTAGGTGCCGTACGAGTAACCGAGGTAGTTGATCCGCTTCGCGCCCAGGGCCTTCCGGATGGCGTCCATGTCGCGCACGGCGCTGGTGGTGTTCAGGTACGGCAGCAGTCGGCCGTACTTCTTGCCGCAGGCCCTCGCGAAGGACTCGGCGCGGGCGAGGTTGGCCCGCTCGATCGCGGGTGTCGTCGGCAGGGAGTCCGGGCGCACCGGGGCGAAGTGGCCGGGGCGGCAGTCCAGCGCGGGCCGGCTCTTGCCCACGCCGCGCGGGTCGAACCCGATGACGTCGTACTGCGCCGCCACTTTCCCGGGCAGCGCGGACGCGACGAACCCGGCGAGCGCCAGACCGCTGCCGCCGGGGCCGCCGGGGTTGACCAGCAGCGGGCCCTGGTAGGTCCTGGCGGTGTGCGGGACGCGGGACAGGGCCAGGGAGATCCGCCGGCCGTGCGGCCTGCGGTGGTCGAGCGGCACCTTCAGGGACGCGCACTGGAGCGTCGGGTAGTTCTTGGTGGCGCAGTTCTTCCAGGTGGGTTCCGCGGTGGATTCCGCGACGGGTTCCGCGGAGTGCACGGGCTCCGCGGTGCGCGGTGCGCTCGCCTCCGCGGGAACGGCCGTGAAAGTACCGGCCATGACGACGGCGGCGCCGCACAGCGCGGCTGCGCGTTTTCTCATGGAGTCCTCCCAGGACGGCGGGATGGAGGACCGCGAGGGTCACCGTCCTCGCCGCATCGTCCCGGAGAGGAGTCCTGGAAGTGCTCATTCCATCACTGTCATGACCCGGATGGATCTTCGGATGCGCTCGAACGCCCCTCAAGGGATGCGCTCGGACGCCCCTCAAGGGATGCGCTCGGACGCCCCTAAAGGAGCGAGAGTTGTGTCGGCCCGGACACCGGGGGTTCCCCGGCCGGCTCCGGGGGCCTGATCCGGCGCGGCATGCCCGCGCGCATGGGCCCGATGCCGTACTCCTCGGCCAGCTCGTGCACCTGACGGGTGATCCGCCGCTGGTACCACTTCGGGGCGTAGGAGCCCGCCGCGTACAGCCGCTCGTAGCGGGGCACCAGGTGAGGGTGGTGCCGCCCCAGCCAGGTCATGAACCACTCGCGGGCGCCCGGCCGCAGATGCAGCACCAGCGGGGTGACGGACGTGGCACCGGAGGCCGCGATCGCCCGTACGGTGGCCCGCAGTCGGTCCGGCTGGTCACTCAGGAACGGGAGGACCGGCGCCATCAGCACACCGCAGCCGATGCCGTGCTCGCCGAAGGTCCGTACGACCTCAAGTCGCCGCTCGGGCGCGGGCGTGCCCGGCTCCACGGTCCGCCACAGCTCCGGCTCGGTGAAGCCGACCGACACGGAGATGCCGACGTCGGTCACCTCCGCGGCCTGCTTGATGAGGTCCAGGTCGCGCAGGATCAGGGTGCCCTTGGTCAGGATCGAGAAGGGGTTCGCGTGATCGCGCAGGGCCGAGATGATGCCCGGCATCAGGCGGTAGCGCCCCTCGGCGCGCTGGTAGCAGTCGACGTTCGTGCCCATCGCGATGTGCTCGCCCTGCCAGCGGCGCGAGCCGAGCTGCCGGCGCAGCAGCTCCGGCGCGTTGGTCTTGACCACGATCTGGGAGTCGAAGTCCAGGCCCGTGTCGAGGTCGAGGTAGCTGTGCGTCTTGCGCGCGAAGCAGTACACACACGCGTGTGAGCAGCCGCGATAGGGATTGACGGTCCACTGGAACGACATCCGGGAGACGGCCGGCACCCGGTTGATGATCGAGCGGGCCCGGATCTCGTGGAAGGTGATTCCCGCGAACTCCGGAGTGTCGAACGTGCGCGTGGTGACGGCGTCCGCGCCGAACAGCGCGGCGTCGGCCCGGCTGTGTTCGGAGTCCTCTGTGAGGTTGTCCCAGCGCATGACGCCTCCTCGGTAGCACTGGCCACAGAATAGAACACATGTTCCCTTGATCGTGCGAGGGTGTTTTCCGAACGGGTGCGACCGGGTTGGGCGACCCCGATTTGGGGGGCCGGGCGGCGGGGTGGTTGGCTTGCCCCCAACCCCCGAGAACCCATGTCCTGGAGGAAAGCGATGGCGCAGGTCGAGGCCACTACGGAGCGGATCGTCGCGGCGGACGCGGAGACGGTGTTCGACGCCCTCGCCGACTACAGCGGCACGCGCGCGAAGCTGCTGCCCGAGCAGTTCAGCGAGTACGAGGTCCGTGAGGGCGGTGACGGCGAGGGCACCCTCGTCCACTGGAAGCTCCAGGCCACCAGCAAGCGCGTGCGCGACTGCCTCCTGGAGGTCAGCGAGCCCACCGACGGCGAGCTGGTCGAGAAGGACCGCAACTCCTCCATGGTCACCACCTGGCGGGTCACCCCGGCCGGCGACGGCAAGTCCCGGGTCGTCGTGACCACCACCTGGGCCGGCGCCGGCGGCATCGGCGGCTTCTTCGAGAAGACCTTCGCGCCCAAGGGCCTCGGCCGGATCTACGACGCGCTGCTCGCCCGGCTCGCCACCGAGGTCGAGAAGTAATCTCCCCAAGGCCCAAACGCTGAAGGGCTGTTGTGGCCCCTCACCGGTTCGAGTGATCTCCGTGCGGCTCGCTCCTGTGCCGTAACTCGTCGCGCTTGCTCGTAGTTGTCGCTTTACGCGGGAATTGTGCGGCAGCGCGACGAGGGGAGCGGTAGGTGGGCGGGATCACTCTGGCGCAGGACGAACCGGCGGTGGCACCTCCCGAATCACCCGCCCCGCCGCCGGCCCCGGCCGCCGAACTGAGCCCGCGCAGAGTGCGGTTGGTCTTCCTCGCGCTCATGCCGGCCCTGTTCCTCGCCGCCCTGGAGCAGATGATCGTCGCCACGGCGCTCCCGAAGATCGTCGGTGAGCTGCACGGCCTGGACCGGATGTCCTGGGCGATCACCGCCTACCTGCTCACCGCGACCGTCGGACTGCCGGTCTACGGCAAGCTCGGCGACCTGCTCGGCCGCAAGGGCGTCTTCCAGTTCGCGATCGTCGTCTTCGTCGCCGGCTCCGCGCTCGCCGGCCGGGCGCAGACCATGGACCAGCTGATCGCCTTCCGCGCCCTCCAGGGCGCCGGAGCGGGCGGCCTCATGAGCGGGGTCCAGGCGATCATCGCGGACATCGTGCCCGCCCGGCAGCGCGGACGTTCCATGGGCCTGATCGGTGCCGCCTTCGGCCTCGCCTCCGTGGCCGGACCCCTGCTCGGCGGCTACTTCACCGACCATCTCTCCTGGCGCTGGTGCTTCTACGTCAACGTGCCCTTCGGCCTGGTCACACTGGCCGTCGTCGCCATCGCGCTGAAGCTGCCGAAACCGGCGGGCAAGGCCCGGCTCGACCTCCTCGGCGCGCTGCTGCTGACCGCCGCCTCCACCTGCCTGGTCCTGCTGACCAGCTGGGGCGGCACCGAGTACGCCTGGGACTCGCGCATGATCCTCGGCCTCGGCGCCGGAGCGGCCGTGGCGACCGTCCTCTTCCTCGTCGCCGAGCACTTCGCCGCCGAACCCCTCATCCCCCTGCGGTTGTTCAGGGACTCCGTCTTCAACGTCACCGGCCTGGTCGGCCTGGTGACCGGAGCCGGGCTGTTCGGTGCCGCCGGCTATCTGCCGACCTACCTCCAGATGGTCGACGGGGTCTCCGCCACAGAGTCGGGCCTGCTCATGCTGCCCATGACGGCCGGCATCGTCGGCGCCTCGGTCATCGCCGGACAGCTCATCAGCCACACCGGCCGTTACAAGGCCTACCCGGTCCTCGGCTGCGCCCTCTCCGCCGCCGGCCTGTGGCTGCTGTCCCGCCTCGACGCCGACACGCCCCGGCTGCACTACAGCATCTGGACGGCCGTCCTCGGCGCCGGCATCGGCATGGTGATGCCGGTGCTGATCCTCGCCGTGCAGAACTCCGTGCGCCCCGCCGACCTGTCCACCGCGACCAGCGCCAACAACTATTTCCGGCAGATCGGCGGCAGCGTCTCGGCCGCCGTCCTCGGCACGTTCCTCGCCGGCCGGCTCGCCGACGCCCTGGCCCACCACCCGTCCACGCGCGCGGGCGACCGGCTCCCCGACCCCGAGTCCCTCACCCCGCAGCTCGTGCACGCCCTGCCCCCCAGGCTGCGCGACGGCTACATCGGGGCGTACGCCGATGCCATGCCGCGGATCTTCCTCTACCTGGTGCCGGTGCTGGTCCTCGGGCTGGTCATCGCCCTCTTCCTCAAGGAGAAACCCCTGGTGTCCCACCACGCATCCGTCACCGACCCGGACACGGAGCCGGGAAGGGCCCCGATCCCGCGGGCCCGCGCTCCGCACACCGCCGGGGTCCCCGTCTGCGGCTCGGTGCAGCACCACGACGGGACCGTCGTGGCCCGCGCGGCGCTCACCCTCATCGACGTCACCGGCCGGCAGACCGGACGCGGCGCGAGCGGTGAGGACGGGCGCTACGCGCTGGCCACTCCGGGTCCCGGCTCCTACGTGCTGATCGCCGCCGCGGGCGGCCACCAGCCGCAGGCGGTCTCCGTGACCGTCGGCGAGCGCCCCGTCGAACTGGACATCGTCCTCGGCGGCGCGGGCAACCTCGTCGGCAGCGTGGTCACCGCCGACGGCACCCCCGTACGGGACGCCGGCGTCACGCTCACCAATGCGCACGGCGAGGTCGTGGCCACCACCCGCAGCGGCCGCGAGGGCGGCTACGTCATCACCGGTCTGGTGGCCGGCGAGTACACCCTCGCCGCCAGCGCCCCCGCCTTCCGCCCGGCCGCGGTCCCGGTCACCGTCCAGGCCGCCCGCGAGACCCGCCGGGACATCGAACTGGCCGGCGGCGCCCTCCTGCGCGGCACCGTCCGGGCGGGCGGCGGGCGGCCCGTGGAGGACGCGCGGGTGACGCTGCTCGACGTGGCGGGCAACGTCGTCGACACCCTCACCACCGGCCCGGACGGCACGTTCCGGTTCGTCGACCTGTCCTCCGGCGAGTACACCGTCATCGCCGCCGGCTACCCGCCCGTCGCCACCGTCCTCCAAGTCGCCGGAGGCGGCCGCACCGAGCGGGACCTCCAGCTCGGACACGAGGACTGACCCGCACCGGCGCGCGGGGTCGCACGCCGGTGCGCACCCCGCGCGAGGAATTCCCCCGTTGCCGCACACGGCAACCGGCGGTCGCCGTACGGTGGTGACGCTGGCACAGATCTTGCTGATCCGCGGGGAGAGAGGGCCTGGGCCATGGACCGTGGCACCGACAGGGACACACCCGCCGGCCCCGAAGCCGGGCACGGCACGGTGACGGACGCCACGGAGCCCGGCCGTGTCCCCCTGGCCGTGGTCGTCGTCGACCGCGAAGGCCTCGTGTCGCACTGGAGCAGGGGCGCACGGCGCCTGTTCGGCGTCCCCAAGGACGAGGCCATCGGCCGTCCGGCCCTCGACCTGCTTCCCGTCTCCGGCGCACTTCCCGAGGACCAGGACACCACCCCGTACGGGGCCTACGACGCACTGGGCCCCGGCCTCGGACCGTCCCTCGACGGCGGGCTGTCCTACCCGGCGTCGGGCCGCGCCCGGCTCACCGCACCCGGCAGCGACCGGGTCGACGTCCTGTGGTGGGCCTACCCCCTGGTCGGCCCCGGCCCCGAGCGGCTGCTCGTACTGGCCGCCGACGCGGACGGGCTGCGCGCCGGCGGCACCGACGGGGCGTTCGAGCGGATCGCGCCCGGCTTCGCGCTGCACACCGACTTCCCCGGGTCGGAGGACCTCGCCCGCAGGCTCCCCGAGATCCTGCCCAGCATGAGCGTCGGCGAGAGCGCCCGCATCGTCGCGCAGGTCCTCGAACTCGGCTACCCCGTCCTGGAGTTCAGCCAGAACGACCGGGTGCCCGTCACCCCGGACTGGGGCGTCGCCCGGCGCGCCGAGCGCAAGGCACGCCGGGAACGGGCCGCGCGGGCCCTGGCCGCCGGCGAGCCCCTCCCGGAGGAACTGCGCGACGAGGGCGAGGACCTCGAGTACGCCGCCGTCCGCGAGCGCCTGGAGTTCCTCAACGAGGTCAGCGGCCGCATCGGCACCTCCCTCGACCTGTCCCGCACGATCATCGAGGTCAGCAGGGCCGTCGTGCCCCGCTTCACCGACGTCGCCGGGACCTATCTGCGCGAACAGGTCGTCGCGGGCGAGGGGTTCCCGGAGGGCGTGCCCGACACGACGACCCTGTGGCACCGGGTCGCCGTCGAGCACACCGACGAACCCGGCCGCTGGGACGACGTCGTGCCCGTCGGCGAGGCCATGCCCTTCCCGGCGCACACGCCGTTCTTCCAGTGCATGACGACCGGCGAACCCGTGCTCATGCCGCGCATCAGCGAGGAGATGGGCCACGCCATCGCCGCGCAGTTCGAGAAGCGCGACATCCGGCCGCTCATCACGGGCCGCTCCATGCTGGTCGTCCCCCTGAAGGCCCGCCAGGTCGTGCTCGGCTTCATGATCCTTCTGCGGCACCCGGAGCGGCCCGTCTTCAACGACATGGACCGGGTCACGGGCGCCGAACTCGCCGCCCGCGCGGGCCTCGTGCTCGACAACGCGCGCATGTACACGTTCCAGGAGAACGTCGCCGAGACGCTCCAGGACAGCATGCTGCCGCACATCCCGCCCCGTATGGCGGGCTGTGACATCGCCACGCGCTATCTGCCCGGCACGCTGCTCGGCCGGGTCGGCGGTGACTGGTTCGACGCGGTGAAGCTGCCCGGCGGGCGCACCGCGTTCGTCGTGGGCGACGTCATGGGCCACGGACTGAACTCGGCCGCGATGATGGGCCAGTTGCGGACGGCCGTGCAGACCATGGCCGGGCTCGACCTGCCGCCCGCCCAGCTGCTGCGCAACCTCGACGACCTCGCCCAGCGCCTCGGCGACAGCTACCTCGCGACGTGCCTGTACGCCGTCTACGACCCGATCGCGGGCGAACTGCACCTCGCCAACGCCGGTCACATCCCGCCCGTCCTGGTCCGCGCCGACGACGGGCGCAGCGAACTGCTCGACCTGCCCACCGGGGCGCCCATCGGCGTCGGCGGGGTGCCCTTCGAGGCGGTACGGGTGCGCGTCGGGCCCGGCGACCGGCTGGTGATGTGCACCGACGGGCTGGTCGAGGTGCGCGGCGAGGACATCGGCGTGGGTCTGGCGACCCTCTGCGCATCCGCCGCCCACCCGGCCGCCTCCATGGACGACGCCTGCGACACGATCATCCGGTCCCTCAACACGTGTGGCGGCCGCAAGGACGACGTGGCGCTGCTCATGGCCCGCCTGAACGGCATCGAACCGGACGACGTGGCCGAGTGGCGGCTCGCCCTCGAACCGGCCGAGGTCGGCCGGGCCCGCGCGGCGGTCCGCGAGCAACTGCACCACTGGGGCCTGGCGAAGCTGGCCGCGCCCGCCGAGCTCATGGTCAGCGAACTCGTCACCAACGCCGTACGGCACTCCCGCGCCCGCCCCGTCGAACTGCGCCTGGTCCGCGGCGACACCCTGCTGTGCGAGGTGGACGACGACGACCACGAGCTGCCGACGCTGCTCGGCGCGGGCCCACTCGACGACGCCGGGCGCGGTCTGCGGGTCGTCAGCACACTGTCCCGCGAGTGGGGTACCAGCCGGACGAATGCCGGCAAGACGGTCTGGTTCGAGCTGACCCTGCCGCGCCGCTGAACACCGCCGGGGCGAATCGGGAGGGAGGGGACACGGTTCAGCGAACCGACTCGGCATCGCGGAGCGCACGGTGAAGGTCCAGCCGACACGGGCGCGCGTCCGAACGCCGCGCCCGGAACACCACCGCGTCGAACGCGAGGTGAAGGAACGCGCCCCTTCCTTGTGGCCGTGACCCGGGCGCGGTACACCGTACTCGCCCGTCACACCTGGCGGGATTCGTTCGCATCCTGGGGAGTAGGGCATGAGCGTGACGAGCCGGTACCGGGAGGCCTGGGAGGGGTTCTGGCGGGAGGCGTCCGGCGAACCGGGGGTGGTGATGTGGGACGCCGAGCCGGCCGTGACCGCCGGCCCGCATCTCGCCCTGTTCGAACCCCACCTGGCCGATCCAGCGCTGCCGCTGGTGGACCTCGGCTGCGGCAACGGCACCCAGACGCGCTTCCTCGCCGACCGCTTCCCCCGCGTCGTGGGCGCCGATCTGTCCGCCGCGGCCCTCGACCACGCCCGGCGGGCCGACCCGGCGGGGCAGGCTTCCTACCGGCAGCTGGACGCAGCCGAGAAGAGCGCGGCGCAGGCCCTGCACGCGGAGTTCGGCGACACCAACGTGTACATGCGGGGCGTGCTGCACCAGTGCGAGCCGGACGACAGGCAGGCGCTGGTCGACGGGATCGCCACGCTGGTCGGCGACCGGGGCCGGGCCTTCCTCGTGGAGCTGTCGGGGGCGGCCAAGGCGGTGCTGCTGGGGCTGGCGAGCGGTCCGGCCGGGCCGCCGCCCAAGCTCGCGCCCGTGTTCCGGCACGGCCTCGCCCCCGGCGAGGTCTCCGACGACGCCGTACCCGCCTATCTGCGCTCGGCCGGTCTCACCGTCCTCGCGAGCGGCGAACTCCCCCTGGTGACCACGGAGTTCCACCCCGACGGCACACGCGTCGAGCTCCCGTCGAGGTGGCTGGTGGCGGGGCGTACGACCTGAGGCGGACGGTCAGCGGTCCGGGCCGCCCAGCCGGTCGGCCAGGCACGCCAGGTACAGGGCCATGGCCGTCCGGTGCTCGCGCAGCGGGCGGCCGGTGAGCTGCTCGATCTTGTTCATGCGGTAGACGACGGTGTTGCGGTGGATGTGCAGCGCCGTCGACGCCCGTACGAGGTTGAAGCCGCTCTCGCACCAGGCGGTGATCGTGTCCCGGAGAGCCGGCCAGTCCGGTTGCTCCCGCAGCCGCGCGGCGGTCAGGTCGAGCAGCCGGGTCCGGGCGGACTGGCTCACCGCCGCCAGCAGCTGGTGGACGCGCAGGTCGCCGATCGAGTGGACGGTGGAGCCGCCGTCCACCCGGGCGCCCAGGCGCAGCGCGTCGCACGCGTCCTGGTACGAGTCGTGCAGAGCGCCGACGGAGGTGGCCGGTTCGCCGATGCCCGCGCGGGCGGTGAGTCCCTCCTGGGCGGCGATGACGTCCGTGACCCGGCGGCAGTCGGCGGCCGGCGCGTCCGCCGGGGCCCGGGCCGGCAGCCGGTGCAGGACGCCGATCCAGCCGGGAGCGGTGCCGGCGACGATGTCCTGCGGGTCGGCGAAGACGTCGCGGACCGTACGCAGCAGCTCGGAACGGACCAGCGTGACGTCCCGGGCCCGGGCAACCCGACGCGCGCCCGAATCCGGTACGGTCACCTCGAAGGCCACCGCGACGCGGCGCAGCCGCAGGTCGAAGCCGAGGTCGGCGGCCCGGAACAGCAGGAGGTCGCCCTCCACGACCAGCGGGTCGTACGCGGCGATGTCGGTGAGCAGTTTCTCGGCCGCACGCTCGGCGAGCAGCCGGGAGCGCAGCATCACCGACTCCCGGATCAGGATCTCCGTCTGCCGCTTCACCAGCAGACCGAAGCGGCCCACCTGGGCGGGGGTGCCGGTGATCCCGACGGTGCCCACCGCCCGCCCGTCCGTGACCAGGGGCAGGGTGATCCCGGGGCGGACCCCGCGCAGCGACTGGGCCTGTGACGCGTTGTGCGTGGCGGGTTCCTTGGTGCGGACGACCTCGACGGACGCCTCGTGGAAGGTGCCGACGCGGCTGCTGTCGCCGCTGCCGATGACCATGCCCTCCGCGTCGGTGATCAGCACGTTGAAGCCGATGACCGCGGAGGTGTCCCCGGCGATCTCCTGCGCGAGTGACGGACTCAGCATGGGCGATTCCTCCCGCCAGGGGCGGTCCGGGTTGGACGCACCGTACAGGGGAGGCAGGCATTCCGGCGACAAGTCCGTACGAAGTGAACGGTGACGCGCGGCGGGCCTGTGCCTAGCGTATGGGCCTCATCACCTCCCCGCCGGGAGCACGGTGTCCGGTGAATCGGCGGGATCCTTCAGCACCGAGACGGAAGGCCCGAGCCGATGATCCGTGTGCGCTCGCTCGCTCTCGCTTTGTCCGCGATGCTCCTGATGTCCACCTCCGCCTGCGGCTCGGGCGGGGACGACGCCCCGAAGAACGTGTCCGCCGAGACCGCCGCGCTGGGCACGCTCACGCCCGGCGTCCTCAAGGTCGCCGTCCAGCCCTACGCCCCGTACACCAGCGTGCAGGGCGGCAGAATCGTCGGACTCGACGGTGACATCCTCGCCTACGCCGCCAAGAAGCTGGGCCTGAAGGTCGAGCCGGAGGTGACGGACTTCGCGGGCATGCTCGCCGGGGTGCAGTCCCGGCGGGTCGACATCACCGTCGGCGGCGTCGCCTGGTCCGCCGACCGGCAGAGACAGGGGCTGTTCACCGATCCGCCCTACTACTCGCCCCCGGCGATGGCCGTCCGCAGCGGCAGGACGTACAAGACGGTCGGGGACCTGGAGGGCCTGAACCTGGGCACCGTCGAGGGCTACGTCTGGGTCAAGTCCATCCAGGCCGTGCCGGGAGGCAAGCTGCACGCCTACCCCGACGCCAACGGCGTCTTCGACGACCTGGGCGCGGGCCGCGTCGACGTCGGCTTCCTCGACCCGCTGATCATCATCGCGGCGCAGAAGCAGCGCCCGGAGCTGAAGATCGACACCCAGTACCTCACGCCGCCGACCGCAGCGCAGGTGAAGGCCAAGCCCGCCTACGCGTACTTCCAGCCGTACCAGACCGGCTTCTACCTGCCGAAGAAGGCCACGAAGCTGGAGCGGGCGATCTCCGCGCAGATCGACGCCATGTACGAGAACGGCGAGCTGGACAAGCTCGTCCGCAAGTACGGCGGCGACCCGAAGCAGTTCCTCGTGCCCGCCGCCGACGTCGCCACGGCCCGCCGCGGCGTGGACCGGCCCGAGGACTGGACGCCCCCGTCCATCGCCCAGTGAAAGCAGCCGCCATGTCCGGTCTCTTCGAGGTGCCCTGGTCCGACTACCGGCCCGATCTCGTCTCCGCGCTCGGGCGCACCGTGTCCTACACGGTCGTCAGCTTCTCGGGAGCGGTGTTCCTCGGCCTGGCCGTGGCGCTGCTCCGGCTCAGCAGGGCCTGGCCGGCGCGCGCCCTCGCCGCCGTCTACACCGAGGTGTTCAAGAACGTCCCGCTGCTCGCCATCATCTTCCTGACCTACTTCGGTCTCGCCTCGGCCGGGATCCGGCTGGACGTCTTCACGGCCGGCTGCCTCAGCCTGATCGTCTTCTACGCCGCCTACCTGTCCGAGATCTTCCGCGCGGCGATCAGCGGCGTGCACGCCGGGCAGACCGAGGCCGGTGAGGCCCTGGGGATCGGCAGGACCGGCATCTTGGGCCACATCGTGCTCCCGCAGGCACTCCGGCTGGCGCTGCCCGGCACCAACACCATGCTCGTCGACCTGCTCAAGTCCACCTCGCTGCTGGTCACCGTCTCCGCCGCCGAGCTGATGTCCGAGGGGCGGCTCATCACCTCGGCCACCTTCCGGGCCCTGGAGGTGTACCTGGTCATCGCGGCGATCTACTTCGCCCTGTGCTACCCGCTGTCCCAGCTGCTGCTGCTCCTGGAGCGGAAGGTCCGGTCGGGAGTGCCCCTGTCGCCATGGCGACGGCGGCGTCTGCGGGCTGCCTGTGCCCTGCTGGCCGCCGAGCCGGCCGCCGCCGTTCCCGTGAAGGAGGTCTCCGCATGACCGAGTCAGTGGCCGCGGCGACGCCCGCCGCCCGGGCCTCCTCCCAGGCCGTCATACGGATCGAGGGGCTGTGCAGGTCCTTCGACGGCCGGCTCGTGCTCGACCGGGTGAACCTGGAGGTCGGCCGGGGCAGCATCGTCAGCGTCATCGGGCAGAGCGGGGGCGGGAAGACGACCCTGATGCGCTGCGTGAACCTGCTGGAACGCCCGGACCAGGGCACCGTCGAGGTCGCCGGGGAGACCGTCCACCAGGGCGGCCGCATGGTCTGCCGCGACCTGCCCCGGCTGCGCCGCACGGTCGGCATGGTCTTCCAGCGGTTCCATCTGTTCCCGCACCTGACCGCCGTGGAGAACGTGGTGCTCGCGCAGCGCAAGGCGGGCGTGCCCGAACCGCAGGCCCTTGAGCGGGCCGTGGCGCTGCTGCGCCGGGTCGGGGTGGCCCACCGCGCCCTCGCCCAGCCCGAGCAGCTCTCCGGCGGCGAGCAGCAGCGCGTCGCCATCGCGCGGGCCCTCGCCCTCAGGCCCGAGGTGCTGCTCTTCGACGAGCCCACCTCCTCCCTGGACCCCGAGGCGACCCGGGAGGTGCTGAGCGTGATGCGCGAACTGGCCGCCGACGGGATGACGATGCTGCTCGTCACCCACGAACTGCCCTTCGCCCGGGAGGTGTCCGACCACGTCGTGTTCGTCGACGGCGGCCGGATCGTGGAGGAGGGCCGGCCCGAGGACGTCCTGGACACTCCCGCCGAGGCCCGCACCAGGGAGTTCCTCGCGTCGTACGGGAACGCGTCGTGAGCGCCGTGTCGGGTACCGCGGACCCGGTCGTCGTCGTGGGCGGCGGTGTCGTGGGGCTGTGCACGGCCTACTACCTGGCCGCCGCGGGGCTGCCGGTGGAGGTGGTCGAGCGGCGCCGGGTCGGGTCCGGGGCGTCGCGGGGCAACGCCGGCTGGGTCTGCCTCAGCCACTCGACGCCGGTGCCGGCCCCGGGCGTGGTGCGCTACGCCCTGCGCTCGCTGGGCCGCCCCGACTCCCCGCTCTACCTGCGGCCGCTGCCGGACCCGGCGTTCGTACGGTGGCTGTGGCGGTTCTGGCGCAGCAGCACCCCGGCCGCCTTCAAGCGCGGCTACGCGGCGGTCGCCGAGCTGAACCGCGAGACCTTCGGCCTGTTCGACGGCATGCGCGAGGCCGGGGTGGACACGACGCTGACCCGGCCCGGGATGGTGCACGCTTTCCTGTCGCCGGCCGAGGCCCGGCACCACCTCGCGATCCAGCGGGAGATGGCGGACGGGCACTACCCCGTGCCCGACGACATCGTCACGGGCACCGAGGCCCACCTGCTGGACGAGGCGCTGTCACCGGCCGTGCGCGCGGCCTACCTGGTGGCGGGGGAGGGGGTCGTCGACCCGGAGGCGTTCGCGCGTGCCCTGGGCGAGGCGCTGGCCGCCGCGGGTGTGAAGATCCATGAGAACGCCGAGGTCACCGGGTTCCGGTCGGCCGGCGGCCGGATCACCGCCCTGCGTACCGCCGACACGGAACTGCCCTGCGCGGCGGTCGTCGTCGCGGCGGGCATGCGTTCGTCGGATCTGCTCGGGCTCCTGGGGCACCGTCTGCCGCTCCAGGCGGGCAAGGGCTACAGCTTCTCCGTGGACCTGGATCCGGCGCCCCGGCACACGCTGTACTTCGGTGAGCGCCGGGCCGTCGCCTCGCCGATCGGCGGCAGCACGCGGATCGGCGGCACGATGGAGCTCAGCGGCAACAACAATCGCCTCGACTGGCGCCGTATCGTCGCGGTCGCCCTCGCGAGCCGGCACTACCTGGGCCGCTGGTTCGACGACCCGGACGACCTGGTCGGCCTGATCCGGGACCCCTGGGTCGGCGGGCGCCCGTTCCTCCCCGACGGGCTCCCGGTGATCGACCGCGTCCCGGGGCACGACAACGCCTACGCTGCCACCGGCCACGGCATGCTCGGGGTCACCCTGGGTCCGGTCACCGGGCACCGGCTCGCCCGGTACGTCGCCACCGGGCGGCGGCCCGAGGCCCTCGTGCCCTTCGGCTTCGACCGGCTGCGGAGCTGAGCGCGACGCGGTCTGGTGGGCGGGGTTTTTGTCGGTGTACGGTCATGTCGCCCCGATCCGTGCACCTGTCTCGTCCCCCGGAGGACAGTCATGCCGTTGCCCTGGTTACGGATGCTGGTCGCGTCGACGGCGGCGATGGCGCTGGCCGGTCCGCCCGCCGTCGCCACCGCCGCCCCGCCGGACCGGGACGGAGTGCGGGCGAGCGTGCACACCCCCGGGCGCGTCAAGGACGCCGGAGACGTGCTCCAGTACAGCTGGCCCGGCGTGTACTTCGAGGGCCGGTTCCGCGGCACCGGCGTGGGCGTCGTGCTCGACGACCCGGCCGCCGACTACGACGTCCAGATCGACGGAACCACCGTCGCCACCCTCGTCACGCCGGGCAGGACCACCCACTGGATCAACGGTCTCCGAGACGGCGTGCACACCGTCCGGCTCGTCAAACGCAACGACACCCCCTGGAGCACCAGCTCGTTCGGCGGCTTCGTCGCCGCGCCCGGCGGTGCCGTCCTCACCAGGCCGGCCGCGCGCAGCCGCCAGATCGAGTTCGTCGGCGACTCCCTCACGGCGGGCTACGGCAACCTCTCGGCCTCCCGCGACTGCACCGGCGAGCAGGTCGCGCGCACCACGAACGCCGACGTGAGCTACGGCGCCCTCACCGCCCGGCGGCTGCGCGCCGACTACCAGGTCAACGCGTATTCGGGCCTGGGGATGGTCCGCAACTACAACGGCGGGACACCGGAGGTGAACTACCGCACCTTCTACGACCGGGCCCTGCTGAACGTGCCCGGCGACGTCTGGCAGAACCCGGGCACCTGGCGGCCGCAGCTGGTGGTGGTCCACCTCGGCACCAACGACTTCTCGACGCCCGTCAACCCGGGCGAGCCGTGGACCGACGAGAGCCTCGCCGCCGCCTACCGCAGCGCCTACAGCGGTTTCCTCCAGAAGCTGCGGACGCGCTACGGAGCCGGGACCACCGTGGTGGCCGTCGGCGCCGGGCCGTTCGCCGGACACGTCGAGCAGGTCGTCCAGGAACGTACCGCAGCCGGCGACCGCCGGGTCCGCTACTGGCGCCTCGACGACACGGGTCTGGACTACACGGGCTGCCACTGGCACTACTCGGCCCGTGACAACCGGCTGCTCGCCGACCGGCTCACCGCGTTCATCAGCGACCTGTCGATACGGTGGTGACATGTCGTAGCCGGTTCCGCCCGCAGCGCGTAACGTGACGAACCATGAAGATCTCCATCCGGGGGGACGGCTCGTCATGAGAATCCTCATCAGCGCCGACATGGAGGGCGCCACCGGCGTCACCTGGCCCGACGACGTGCTGCCAGGGGCCTCGCAGTGGGAACGCTGCCGCTCGCTCTTCACCTCCGACGTCAACGCCGCCGTGCTCGGCTTCTACGACGGCGGAGCCGACGAGGTCGTCATCAACGAGGCGCACTCGACCATGCGCAATCTGCTGCTGGAGCACCTCGACGAACGGGCCCAGCTGCTCACCGGCCGGCACAAGGCGCTGTCCATGGTGGAGGGCGTGCAGCACGGCGACGTGGACGGCATCGCGTTCGTCGGCTACCACGCGGGCGCCGGCATGGAGGGCGTCCTCGCGCACACCTACCTCGCGAACCAGATCACCGGCGTGTGGCTGAACGACGTACCCGCCAGCGAGGGGCTGCTCAACGCCCGTGTCGTCGCCGAGTTCGGGGTGCCGGTCGTGCTGGTCACCGGGGACGACGTCGCCTGCGAGGACGCCCTCGGGTACGCGCCCGAGGCGCTGAAGGTCGCCGTGAAGGACCACGTCTCGCGGTACGCCGCCGTGTGCCGCACGCCCGCCAGGACCGCGGCCGACATCCGGGCGGCGGCCAAGGAGGCGGCCTCGCTGGCGGTGCGTCACGAACCGGTCCAAGGCGGCCCGTTCACCGTCGCCGTCGAGTTCGACGCCGAGCACCTGGCCATGGCCGCCACCGTCGTGCCGGGTGTGGACCGGATCGGGGAGCGGAAGGTGGCCTACACGAGCGAGACCATGTACGAGGGCATCCGCGCCTTCAAGGCGGTCACCACGATCGTCTCGGCCGCGGTGGAGGAGCAGTATGGCTGAGCAGCCGGACGGGCAGGCGCTGGACGAGGTCGTGACGTTCACGTCCGACCTGATCCGGATCGACACCACCAACCGGGGCGGGGGCGACTGCCGGGAACGGCCCGCCGCCGAGTACGCCGCCGCGCGGCTCGCCGAGGCCGGCATCGAGCCGACGCTCCTGGAGCGCACCAAGGGCCGCACCAACGTCGTCGCCCGCATCGAGGGCACCGACCCCTCGGCCGACGCGCTGCTGCTCCACGGCCATCTGGACGTCGTACCCGCCGCGGCCGCCGACTGGAGCGTGCACCCGTTCTCCGGGGAGATCCGCGACGGGGTCGTCTGGGGGCGCGGCGCCGTCGACATGAAGAACATGGACGCGATGATCCTGGCCGTGGTCCGCGCCTGGGCGCGCCAGGGCGTCCGTCCCCGGCGGGACATCGTCATCGCGTTCACCGCTGACGAGGAGGCCAGTGCCGAGGACGGCTCCGGGTTCCTCGCCGACCGGCACGCCGCGCTGTTCGAGGGCTGCACCGAGGGCGTCAGCGAGTCGGGCGCCTTCACCTTCCACGACGGCGCGGGACGGCAGATCTACCCCGTCTCGGCCGGTGAGCGGGGCACCGCCTGGCTGAAGCTCACCGCGCGCGGCCGGGCCGGGCACGGCTCCAAGGTGAACAAGGACAACGCGGTCACCCGGCTCGCGGCCGCGATCACCCGGATCGGCGAGCACGAGTGGCCCCTGCGGCTGACCCCGACGGTGCGCGCCGCGCTCACCGAACTCGCCGCGCTGTACGGCATCGAGGCCGACCTGACCGACGTGGACCGGCTGCTCGACAAGCTCGGACCGGCCGCCCGGCTCGTCGAGTCGACCGTCCGCAACAGCGCCAACCCGACCATGCTGGACGCCGGTTACAAGATCAACGTGATTCCCGGGGAGGCCGTGGCCCACGTGGACGGCCGGTATCTGCCCGGCGGTGAGGACGAGTTCCGCGACACCCTCGACCGGCTCACCGGGCCGGACGTGGAGTGGGAGTTCCACCACCACGAGGTGGCCCTCCAAGCGCCGGTGGACTCGGCGACGTTCGCCCGGATGCGGGGCGCCGTCGAGGAGTTCGCCCCGGAAGGACACGTGGTGCCCTACTGCATGTCCGGCGGCACGGACGCCAAGCAGTTCTCCCGCCTCGGCATCACCGGCTACGGCTTCACACCGCTGAAGCTGCCGGAGGGCTACGACTACAACGCCATGTTCCACGGCGTCGACGAGCGGGTCCCCGTTGAGGCGCTGCACTTCGGTGTCCGCGTGCTCGACCGGTTCCTGCGGACGGCCTAGGGGAGTGGGGAAGACGGTGCGGACACTGCCGTACGGGGCGTGGCCCTCGCCCATCGACGCGGCGCTGGCCGCCGCGCACGACGGGCATCCGGAGTACGTGGGGTTCGTCGGCGACGAGGTGTGGTGGACCGAGCCGCGCCCCGCAGAGGCGGGCAGGCGCGTCCTGGTGCGGCGGCACAATCAGGAGGTGGGGCGCGAAGCGCCTCGTTGGAGGGGTGGTGGCGGGCGACGGGAGGGCGGCACGGAGGAGTCGGTGCTGCCCGCGCCGTGGAACGTGCGCAGCCGGGTCATCGAGTACGGCGGACATCCCTGGGCCGCCCTCCCGCAGGAGAACGGCCCGCTGGTGGTCTTCGTGCACTTCGCCGACCAGCGGCTGTACCGGTACGAGCCGGGCGGCGAGCCTCGTCCGCTCACGCCCGTGTCCGACGTGGGCGCGGGCCTGCGCTGGGCGGAGCCGCGACTGCGGCCCGAGCGGGGCGAGGTGTGGTGCGTGCTGGAGGAGTTCACCGGCCCTGGGCCCGCCGATGTGCGCCGTGTCCTGGCCGCCGTACCGCTGGACGGCTCCGCCGCCCGGGACCGGAACGCCGTACGCGAACTCACCGACGGCCGGCACCGGTTCGTGACCGGAGCGCGGCTGTCGCCCGACGGGCGGCGGGCGGCCTGGCTCGCCTGGGACCATCCGCGCATGCCGTGGGACGGCACCGAACTGCTCCTCGCCGACGTCGGCCCCGACGGCACCCTGCACGGCGCCCGGACCGTGGCGGGCGGGCCCGGCGAGTCCATCGCGCAGGCCGACTTCACCCATGACGGCCGCCTGCTGTACGCGAGCGACCGCAGCGGCTGGTGGAACCTCTACCGCGACGGGGAGCCCCTGTGCCCTCGCGAGGAGGAGTTCGCCGGGGCGCTGTGGAAACCGGGCATGCGATGGTTCACGCCGCTCGGCAGCGGCCTGATCGCCGTCGTCCACGGCCGGGGCACCACCGCCCTCGGCATCCTGGACCCCGAGACCGGTGAGGTCGTCGACGCGGCCGGGCCCTGGACCGAGTTCGCCGCCACGCTCGCGGCATATGGCGAGAGGGTCGTCGCCGTCGGCGCCAGCCCGCGCAGCGCCTACGAGGTCGTCGAGCTGGACGCCGGCACCGGCCACGCGCGCGTCATCGGCGCCGGGCACGACGACGCCGTGGACCCCGCGTACTACCCCGAGCCCCGGATCCGCACCTTCACCGGCCCCGACGGACGTGACATCCACGCCCACGTCTACCCGCCGCACCACCCCGGCTGCGTCGCCCCCGCCGACGAGCTGCCGCCGTACGTCGTCTGGGCGCACGGCGGGCCCACCGGACGCGCGCCGCTCGTGCTCGACCTGGAGATCGCCTACTTCACCTCGCGCGGCATCGGCGTCGCCGAGGTCGACTACGGCGGCTCCACCGGATACGGCCGCGCGTACCGCGAACGGCTGCGCGAGCAGTGGGGCGTGGTCGACGTCGAGGACTGCGCCGCCGTCGCCCTGGCCCTCGCCGACGAGGGCACCGCCGACCGCGACCGGCTCGCCGTACGGGGCGGCAGCGCGGGCGGCTGGACCGCGGCCGCCTCGCTCACCACGACCGACGTCTACGCCTGCGGCACGATCAAGTACCCCATCCTCGACCTCACGGGCTGGGGCACGGGCGAGACCCACGACTTCGAGTCGCACTACCTGGAGAGCCTGATCGGGCCGCTCGCCGATGTACCCGCGCGCTACACGGAGCGCTCGCCCGCCACCCACGCCGACCGCCTCCACGTGCCGTTCCTGCTGCTCCAGGGCCTGGACGACGTGATCTGCCCGCCCGTCCAGTGCGAACGGTTCCTGGCCCGGCTGGGGGACCGGCCGGTACCGCACGCCTACCTCGCCTTCGAGGGGGAGGGACACGGGTTCCGCCGGGCGGAGACCATGGTGCGCGCCCTGGAGGCCGAACTCTCCCTGTATGCCCAGGTGTTCGGACTGAACCCGCCCGGCGTCCCGACCCTGGAGCTCACAAAGTGAGACCTCTGCTGCGACCGCCCCGACTCGCCCCCGGCGCCCGCGTGGCCGTCGTCGCGCCCAGCGGGCCCGTGCCCGAGGAGCGGCTCCAGGCCGGGCTCGACGTCCTGCGCGGCTGGGACCTCGACCCCGTGGTGGCACCCCATGTTCTCGGCCGCCACCGGGAGTTCGGCTACCTGGCCGGCACGGACGCCCAGCGGGCCGCCGACCTCCAGAACGCCTGGTGCGACCCGGCCGTCGCCGCGGTGCTGTGCGCCCGGGGCGGGTAGGGGGCGCAGCGCATGGTGGACCTGCTCGACTGGGAGGCGATGCGGTCGGCGGGCCCTAAGGTGTTCGCCGGGTTCAGCGACATCACCGTCCTGCACCAGGCGTTCGCCACCCGCCTGGGACTGGCCACCCTGTACGGCCCGGCGGCGGCCGGTGTCGACTTCCTCAAGGACGCCCGGGCGCAGGAACATCTGCGCGCGACCCTCTTCGACCCCGAGTCCGTGCAGACGGTCACCGCCGTGCCCCCGGGCGGCACCGCGCTGGTGCCAGGGCGGGCCCGTGGCGTCACCCTGGGCGGCTGCCTCAGCCTGCTCGCGAGCGACCTCGGCACCCCGCACGCCCTCGCGGGTGCCCGGGGCGGGCTGCTGCTGATCGAGGACGTGGGCGAGAGCCCGTACCGCGTCGACCGGTATCTGACCCAACTCCTGCGCACCGGCTGGCTGGACGGGGTCGCCGGGATCGTGCTCGGCTCCTGGGCGGCGTGCGGCCCGTACGAGGAGCTGCGCGCGGTGCTCGCCGACCGGCTCGGTGGCCTCGGTGTCCCTGTCGTGGAGGAGTTCGGGTTCGGGCACGGCGAGGGCGCGCTGACGATGCCACTCGGCGTCCCGGCCGAACTGGACGCCGGCGCGGGCACGGTGACGTTCGACGCGCCGGCCCTGGGCTGAGTGGGCCGCTACTGAAATCTCTCGCTCCGGGCGCCGCTCCGGCCGCCCCCGTGGCGCAGGGGGTGGCCGTGGTCGGCGGACCGCGCGAGTCCGGCGTGCTCCGGCTGCCGGTCGCCGGGTCCGGAGGTCGCCGGGTTCTGAAAAGTCACCGCCTGCGCGGTTACTGTGGCGGGGTGCCGCACAACGCATCCCGCTACCTCGCCGAAGGCCCCCGGGTGGGCATACGCCACTTCACCTACGAGGACGGGGCCGAGTTCACCGCCCGCGCTCGGGAGAGCAAGGACCTGCACCAGCCGTGGCTCTTCCCGCCCGACAGCGCACCCGCGTACACCGCGTACGCGGCCCGGCTGATCGAGGACCCGTCCAAGGCAGGCTTCCTGGTCTGCGAGAAGGCCGACGGGTCCATCGCCGGGTTCATCAACATCAACAACATCGTCGAGGGCGGCTTCCAGTCCGGGACGCTGGGCTACGGCGCCTTCGCGCACGCCGCCGGGCGGGGGTTGATGCGCGAAGGGCTGGACCTCGTGGTGCGGTACGCGTTCGGCCCGATGCGGCTGCACCGGCTGGAGATCAACGTCCAGCCCCGCAACGCCCCGTCGATCGCCCTGGCCCGCGGCTGCGGATTCCGCCTGGAGGGCTTCTCGCCGAACATGCTCTTCGTCGACGGAGCCTGGCGCGACCACGAGCGCTGGGCGATCACCGCTGAGATGATCGAGGAGCCGGGGCGGCGCTGAGCCGGCCCCGGCCGGGATCACGCCTGGCGGTCCACGTACTCGTAGACCGACCCGTCCGGATGCAGGGCGATCAGGTTGCGGCCCGCCGGTGAGGCGATGGGCCCCGCGATGATGTGGGCGCCGAGCTCGGTCAGCACCTTGTACGTCTCCTCGACGTCCGTCACGGCGATCGTGGCGGCCACCTTGCGCAGCACCTCCAGTTCGGCCGGGGGGCCGCTCATCAGCAGGAAGCAGCCGATCGCCGCCACCTGGACACCGCCCCGTTCGAAGCGCTGGGCTCTGCCGCCCGCCAGCCGCTCGTAGAAGGGAATCGCGGTCTCGAGGTCGTCGACGCAAACGCGCAGTGTGGCACCCAGAATCTCCATGGGGACGAGCCTAGTTACGCGCAAGGGGGCGAGGGTACCCGGCCGGGTATGAAGCCGCTGGATCACCTGGAGCATCTGGACAAGCATCTGGTCGACGAGCTGGCACAGGTGGCGCGCGAGACCGTCCGGGACGAACTGCGCGAGCAGACGCGCAAGCAGCGCCGCAGGGCCGCGCTGTACGCCGCGTCCGGCGCCCTCGCCCTGTACGCGGGCGCGGCCCTCGCGCTCGCCGTGGGACTGGCCCTCGCCCTCGGCCTGCCCGACTGGGCCGCCGCGCTGATCACCGCCGTGATCCTGGGCGCCCTGGCGTACGTGCTGCGCGGCATGGCCCGCCCGTCCGCCTCCCCGCCGGGCCCCGCGCAGGCGGCCGGCATGACGCCGGGACACGAGAGCACCACCGCACCGGGGACCGGAGTGCCCGGTGGTGTGCCGCCCGTGCCGCCGGCCCCGCCCGCGGCAGGACCGGTCGCCGGAGCGGCCGACGGGCCCGCCCCTGGCGTCGTGCCCCCGCGGCCGACCGACGAACCCGACGTTCCTCCCCGTGGGGCGTGATCCAAAGTGAGCACGACAGAAACACCGCGCGGCCGCGTCGTCGTGGTGACCGGGGCCAGCGGCGGCGTGGGACGGGCCACGGCCCGGGCCTTCGCCGCCGGGGGCGACCGGGTCGCCCTGCTGGCCCGCGGAAGTGAAGGGCTCTCGGCCGCGGCCGACGACGTGCGGCGCGCCGGGGGCGAGGCCCTCGTCATCAGCGCGGACGTCTCCGACGCCGAGGCCGTCGACGACGCCGCCCAGCAGGTCGTCGACACGTTCGGACCCATCGACGTCTGGGTGAACAACGCCTTCACCGGCGTCTTCGCTCCGTTCACGGAGATCGACCCCGACGAGTTCCGCCGCGTGACCGAAGTGACCTACCTGGGCTATGTCTTCGGCACCCGGGCGGCCCTGCGCCACATGCTGCCGCGCGACCGCGGCACGATCGTGCAGGTCGGCTCCGCACTCGCCTACCGGGGCATCCCGCTCCAGTCGGCCTACTGCGGGGCCAAGCACGCGATCCAGGGCTTCAACGAGTCCCTGCGCTGCGAACTGCTGCACACCCGCAGTGGGGTGCGTACGACGATGGTGCAGCTGCCGGGCCTCAACACGCCCCAGTTCGACTGGGTGCTGAACCGCATGCGGGGCCGGGCCCGGCCGGTCGCACCCGTGTACCAACCGGAGGTCGCGGCCCGGGCGATCGTGTACGCGGCCTCCCACGCGGGGCGCCGGGAGTACTGGGTGGGCGCCTCCACGGCCGCCACGCTCCTCGCCAACGCCGTCGCCCCCGGGCTGCTGGAGCGTTATCTGGCGCGCACGGGCTTCGCGTCCCAGCAGGAGGGGGACCGGCACGACGAGCCGGCCAACCTGTGGGCCCCGGCCGACGGGCGGCAGGGCCGCGACTTCGGCGCGCACGGGCGGTTCGACGACGAGGCCGTCCACGCCAGCCCGCAGCAGTGGGTCTCACGGAACCGGCGGCGGATGGGCGCGGCCCTGACCGTGGGGGCGGCGGGCGCCCTGGCCGCACGCAAACTGGCCGGGCAGGCCCGCCGATAGGCGCACCTGCTCCGGTAGGCACACCTGTTCGCCCCCCTGGCTAGTCTGGCTGGTCTGTTCGTCCCCCCGCCCCCTGAGCGACCCGGTACTCCGCCACCTCTTGCGTCCGCAGCGTGAGCCCGTGGAGCGTCCGCCGTGTCCGTGCACACGGACACGGCGGGACGGTGGAGTTCCATCGGATCGCCCGGCCTCTCAGACGGCCTGCTGGAGCTGCGGCAGCACCTTCGTGCGGTAGAAGTCGAAGAAACCGCGCAGGTCCGGGCCGATCTGGTTGACGTAGACCCGGTCGAAGCCCGCGTCCGCGAACTGCTTCAGCTCGGCCACGTGCTCGTCCACGTCGTCGCCGCACACCCGGTTCTTCCGCACCATGTCCTCGGTGACCAGCTGCTGCGCCTGCTCGAAGTGCTTCGGGGAGGGCAGCACCTGGCCCAGCTCGCCGGGCAGCTGCTCGTTCGCCCAGAGCCGGTGGACGGTCGTCACGGCCTCGTCCTTGTCGGTGCCGTAGCAGACCTTGGTGCCACCGCTGACGAGTTTTCCGCCGCCTCCGCCCTTGCGGTACTGCTCGACCATCGTCTCGTCCGGCTGGATGGTGATGTAGCCGTCGCCGACGCGGGACGCGAGCTGGGTGGCCGCCGGGCCGAAGCCGGAGATGTCGATCGGGATCGGCTCGTCCGGGACCGTGTAGAGGCGGGCGTTCTCCACCGTGTAGTGCGGGCCGTGGTGATTGACCTCCTCGCCGGTGAACAGCCGGCGCATCACCTGGATGGCCTCCTCCAGCATGTCCAGACGGACGTGGGCCGGCGGCCAGTGGTCACCCAGGATGTGCTCGTTGAGCGCCTCGCCGGAGCCGACACCCAGCCGGAAGCGGTTCTCCGTCATCACCGCGCTGGTCGCCGCGGCCTGCGCCACCACCGCCGGGTGCATCCGCACGGTCGGGCAGGTCACCGCCGTCTCCACCGGCAGGGACACCGCCTCGGACAGCGCGCCGATCACCGACCACACGAACGGGCTCTGGCCCTGTGCGTCGTTCCACGGGTGGTAGTGGTCCGAGATCCACAGCGCCTGGAATCCGGCCTGTTCGGCCATCCGCGCCTGCTCGATCAGCTCGGCGGGGCCGTACTGCTCGCACGACAGGAAGTAGCCGTACTCGGTCATGGGGGAGTGCCTCCGCGACATCGGCGGTCCGTATCCCGCACCGGGTACCCGGGCGCGGGTCCGGAAACCGGCGGCGTTCGGCCGAGAGGGCCCCGGCGGACGTTTGGGTGCCCTGGCCAGGGGGACGCGGAAGGCTCCCGAGCTACGCGACAGCGCCGGAGGCGAGCGAACCGTGAGTCGACCCCGCATCGTGATCGTCGGTGCCGGTTTCGCCGGGTACCGCACGGCCCGAACCCTGTCCCGGGAGACCCGGGGCCGGGCGCACATCACCCTGCTGAACCCCACTGACTACTTCCTGTATCTGCCCCTGCTGCCCCAGGTCGCGGCCGGTGTCCTGGAGCCGCGCCGGGTCACGGTCTCCCTCTCGGACACGCTGCCGAACGTACGGCTGGTGCTGGGCGAGGCCGACCGGATCGATCTCGACGGACGGACCCTGCACTACACCGGGCCCGAGGGCGATGAGGGCACGCTCGCCTACGACCGGCTGGTGCTCGCCGCCGGCAGTGTCAACAAGCTGCTGCCGATCCCGGGTGTCGCCGAGTACGCGCACGGCTTCCGGGGGCTGCCGGAGGCGCTGTACCTGCGCGACCACGTGACCCGGCAGGTGGAGCTGGCGGCCGCCGCCGACGATCCCAAGGCGTGTGCCGCCCGGTGCACCTTCGTCGTGGTCGGCGCCGGATACACCGGCACGGAGGTCGCCGCGCACGGGCAGATGTTCACCGACGCGCAGGTCCGCAAGCACCCGCTGCGGCAGGGCATGCGGCCGCGCTGGATGCTGCTGGACGTGGCGCCTCGGGTGCTGCCCGAGATGGACGAGAAGCTGTCCGCCACCGCCGACCGGGTGCTGCGGCAGCGGGGCGTGGACGTGCGGATGGGCACCTCCGTGAAGGAGGCCACGCCCGACGGGGTCGTGCTGACCGACGGCGAGTTCGTCGAGACCCGGACGCTGGTGTGGTGCGTGGGCGTACGGCCCGACCCGCTGGTCGAGTCCCTCGGGCTGCCGATGGAGAAGGGGCGGCTGCTCGTCGACCCGCACCTGCAGGTGCCGGGCCGGCCCGAGCTGTTCGCCTGCGGTGACGTGGCCGCGGTGCCGGATCTGGAGAAGCCGGGGAGCTACACGCCGATGACCGCGCAGCACGCCTGGCGGCACGGCAAGGTCGCGGCGGAGAACGTCGCCGCCTCGCTCGGCCTCGGCGGCGCGCGCAAGCCCTACCGCCATCGCGACCTGGGTTTCGTCGTCGACCTGGGCGGTGCGAAGGCCGCCGCCAATCCGCTCGGCGTGCCCCTGTCCGGGGTGCCGGCGGGTGCGGTGACGCGGGGCTACCACCTCGCCGCGATGCCCGGCAACCGCGTCCGGGTCGCCGCCGACTGGCTGCTGGACGCGGTACTGCCGCGCCAGGCCGTGCAGTTGGGACTCGTCCGGTCCTGGTCCGTGCCGCTGGACACGTCCTCGCCGGAGCTGGCCCGGGTGCCGGGCGGGCCGGAGCGGCGGCAGGAGGCGAGCGCCCGGTCGGGGCCGGGGGCGGCGATCGCGGCGGACGCGCACGACGGGGGGACCGGCGCCGGATCCTCGCAGGGCCGGGCCGGAGAAGAGCCCGCGAAGGGGCAGCCCGGATCCGGGGCGACGCGGAACCAGCACCCGCCCGGATCCGGGACCGCACAGCGCCGGTCGGAAGAGGAGCTGGCCAAGGGCCGCCCCGGCGGCGGACCGACCAGGCACTGGCCGACCGACGAGCCCGCCAAGGGACCGGTCGGGGACGGGTCCGCCAAGGGGCATCTGGGTGGTGAGCCCGCGAAGGGGCGCTCCGGTGGGGAGCCGGCCAGGAACCAGCCCGGGGACGAGTCCGCAGAGGGACAGTCCGGTAGGGAGCCTGCCAGGAATCAGCCCGGCGGTGAACCGGCCAGGAACCAGCCCGGCGGTGAACCGTCCAGGAACCAGCCCGGCGGTGAGCCCGCCAGGAATCAGCCCGGGTCCACCCCGCAGCCCCCGGCCGACCAGCCACCCCCGGGCCCCGACACGGCCCCCGGTCCCGTCAAGCGATCCGACGTCCCGGACGACTCCGCGAAAGGAGACTCATGAACACCGGTGAACTCACCGACCTCGGACAGCAGCTGCGCGTGGACAGTGTCCGCGCTGCCGCCGCCGCGGGCTCCGGGCACCCGACCTCCTCCATGTCCGCGGCCGACCTGCTGGCCGTCCTGCTCGCGCATCACTTCCGCTACGACTTCGACCGCCCGGCCCACCCCGGCAACGACCGCTTCGTCCTCTCCAAGGGCCACGCCTCCCCGCTGCTGTACTCCGCGTACAAGGCGGCCGGCGCCATCGACGACGAGGAGCTGCTCACCTTCCGCAAGCTGGGCAGCCGCCTGGAAGGGCACCCCACGCCGCAGCGCCTGCCGTGGGTAGAGACGGCCACCGGCTCGCTCGGGCAGGGCCTGCCGGTCGGGGTCGGCATCGCGCTGGCCGGCAAGCGGCTCGACCGCACCGGCTACCGCACCTGGGTGCTGTGCGGCGACAGCGAACTGGCCGAGGGATCCGTGTGGGAGGCCGCCGAGCACGCCGGGTACGAGCACCTCGACAACCTCACCGTCATCGTCGACGTCAACCGGCTCGGCCAGCGCGGCCCGACCCGGCACGGCCACGACCTGGACGCCTACGCCCGCCGCTTCCAGGCCTTCGACTGGCACACCATCGAGGTCGACGGGCACGACGTGGACGCGATCGACCGCGCCTACGGCGAGGCCCTGTCCACCAAGGGCCAGCCCACCGCGATCCTCGCCCGCACCCTCAAGGGCAAGGGCGTCGAAGGGGTCCAGGACCGCGAGGGCCTGCACGGCAAACCGCTCCCCGAAGCCGACGAGGCGATCGCCGAACTCGGCGGCCCGCGCGACATCCGCGTCCAGGTGCAGGAGCCGCCCGCCGCCCGCATGCTGCACTCCGTCCACACCGGGAACTTCGAACTCCCGAAGTGGGACAAGGGCGAGGAGGTCGCCACCCGCAACGCCTTCGGCGAGGCGCTCGCCGCCCTCGGCACCGGCCGCGGCGACATCGTCGCCCTGGACGGCGAGGTCGGTGACTCCACCCGCGCCGAGTTCTTCGCCAAGGAGCACCCCGACCGCTACTTCGAGTGCTACATCGCCGAGCAGCAGCTGGTCGCCTCGGCCGTCGGACTCGCGGCCCGCGGCTGGGTGCCCTACGCCGCCACCTTCGCGGCGTTCCTGACCAGGGCGTACGACTTCATCCGGATGGCGTCCGTCAGCGGCTCCGGCATCAACCTCGTCGGCTCGCACGCGGGCGTCGCCATCGGCCAGGACGGACCCAGCCAGATGGGCCTGGAGGACCTGGCGATGCTGCGGGCGGTGCACGGCTCGACCGTGCTGTACCCCTGCGACGCCAACCAGACCGCGCGGCTCGTCGGCGCGATGGCCGGTCTGGACGGCGTCCGCTACCTGCGCACCTCGCGCGGCGAGAGCCCGGTGATCTATGGCCCGGACGAGGACTTCCCGGTCGGCGGGAGCAAGGTGCTGCGCTCCTCCGGCAGCGACCGGCTGACCCTCGTGGCGGCGGGCGTCACCCTGCACGAGGCACTGGCCGCCGCCGACGCCCTGGAGCGGGAGGGCATCCACGCGCGGGTGATCGACCTGTACTCGGTGAAGCCGGTCGACCGGGCCGCCCTGCGCAGGGCCGCCGAGGAGACCGGCTGCCTGGTGACCGTGGAGGACCACCACCCTGAGGGCGGTATCGGCGACGCGGTCCTGGAGGCCTTCGCCGACGGACGCCCCGTACCGCGCCTGGTCCGGCTCGCCGTGCGGAGCATGCCCGGCTCGGCCTCCCCGGACGAGCAGCTGCACGCCGCGGGCATCGACGCCGAGTCGATCGCGGCGGCCGGGCGACTGCTGGTGGAGGAGGCGGTCGTGCCGTGAGCGGCGGCGACGGCACGCGCAGGGTGCGGGCCGGTCGCCGCACCGTGGAGGTCCACCGGCCGGACAAGGTGCTCTTCCCCGGCGGCGGGGACGCCAAGGAGTACACCAAGGGCGATCTGGTGGACTACCACCGGGCCGTCGCGCCCTTCATGCTGCCCCACCTGCGCGGCCGTCCGCTGATGCTGGAGCGGCACCCGGACGGGCTCGACGGGCCCACGTTCATGCAGAAGAACACCCCGGACCACTACCCGGAGTGGATCACCCGCGTCGAGGTGACCAAGGAGGGCGGCACCGTCCGCCACGTCGTCTGCGACGACACCGCCACGCTCCTCTACCTCGTCGACCAGGCCAGCATCACCCTGCACCGCTGGCTGTCCCGCGCCGACAGCGTCGACCACCCCGACCGGCTGGTCTTCGACCTCGACCCGGCGGGGGACGACTTCGACGCCGTGCGCGAGGCCGCCCGGCTGCTGGGGGAGCTGCTGGACGAGCTGGAGCTGCCCTCGGCGCTGATGACCACCGGCTCACGCGGGCTGCACGTGATCGTGCCGTTGAACGGGCGGCACGATTTCGACGAGGTGCGTTCCTTCGCCCACGACGTCGCCGGAACCCTCGCCGGTGCCCACCCCGACCGGCTGACCACCGCCGCTCGCAAGAAGGACCGCGGTGAGCGGCTCTACCTCGACGTGCAGCGCAACGCCTACGCGCAGACCGCCGTCGCGCCGTTCACCGTCAGGCCCCGGCCGGGCGCGCCCGTGGCCACCCCGATCACCTGGGACCTGCTGGACGACCCGGAGCTGCACGCCCGCCGCTGGACCATCGCCGACGCCGTGGAGCAGGCTCGCACCAACCCCTGGTCGGGCCTGCTGAGCCGCGGCCGGGCGCTGGGACCGGCCAGGCGTCGACTGACCGCGCTGAGCGGCTGAATCACACCCGCCGCCCCCAGGCGGGTGGCAGATGCATGCATCTGTAGAGGTTTGGCGAACACGCTTGCGGCCACACGGAGGGGGAGGTGGCCATGTCGAACACAAGAAACACGCAAGAGTCACAGAGTTCACGGAACTCTCAGAACTCCCAGGGCTCCCAGAGCTCTCAGAATTCCCGCAAACCGACTGACAACGCGGCCGACGGCCGGCCGAGCCCCATGGAGGTGCTGCGTCAGGCGCGCGGCCAGCTCGCGGAGCTCACCGGCATGACCGCCGAGTCCGTGTCGTCCTTCGAGCAGACCGAGCAGGGCTGGGCGCTGGAGGTCGAGGTCCTCGAACTCGAGCGCGTGCCCGACACGATGAGCCTGATGGCGAGCTACCAGGTGGAGCTCGACACCCAGGGGCAGCTCACGGGGTATCGCCGCGTCCGCCGCTACGAGCGGGGGCGGTCCGACCCGCGAAGGACCGGCGGTCACTAGGCCGCCCGACCGGACCCGCACCCACAGACAAGGAGGGACATCCGGCATGACAGTCGTACCGGCACAGCAGACCGGCGGCGGAGGCGGCAGCAGCGGTCTCTACGACGTGCTCGAACTTGTTCTGGACAGGGGGCTCGTCATCGACGCATTCGTCCGAGTCTCCCTGGTCGGCATCGAGATCCTCAAGATCGACGTTCGCGTCGTCGTCGCCAGCGTCGACACCTACCTGCGCTTCGCCGAGGCGTGCAACCGGCTCGACCTGGAGGCCGGGCCGCGCAAGGACCCGGGCCTTCCCGACCTGGTCGGGGAGATGACCGAGTCCGGCGCGCGCGGCAAGTCCAAGGGGGCGCTGTCCGGCGCCGCCGAAACCATCTCCGACGCCTTCAAGCAGGCGCGTTCCGAAGGCTCCGAGCGTGAGACCGAGTCGCGTCCGCGGGCCCGCAAGAGCACGTCCGCCCGCCGGAAGGAGGAGCAGGAGTGAGCACCTACGTCTACGGCATCGCGGCGAGCTCGCACCCCGGGCTCCCCGAGGGCATGGGCGGCGTCGGCGATCCACCGCGCCCGGTGCGCATCCTGCGCGAGGGCGACCTGGCGGCCGTCGTCAGCGAGGCGCCCGAAGGGCTGCGGCCCAAGCGCAAGGACCTGCTCGCCCACCAGAACGTGCTCAGCGAGGCGGGCGCGGCCGGCTGCGTGCTGCCCATGCGGTTCGGCAGCGTCGCCCCGGACGACAACTCGATCACCTCGGTCCTCGCCGAGCGTGCCGAGCACTACAAGGAGCGCCTGCGGGCCCTCGACGGCCGGGTCGAGTACAACGTCAAGGCCAACCACGTCGAAGAGGCCGTACTGCACCAGGTGATGGCCGAGAACCCGGACATCCGCGGTCTCGCCGAGGCCAACCGCCAGGCGGGCGGCGGCAGTTACGACGACAAGATCAGGCTCGGCGAGATGGTCGCGGCCGCGGTCAAGGGCAAGGAGGCCGAGGATGGTGCCGCGCTGCAGCGCGCCCTGGAGCCGGCCGCCGACGACGTGAGCCTGGGCCCGGAGTCCACCGGCTGGCTGGCCAACGTGTCGTTCCTGGTGGACCGGGAGTCGGCCGAGTCCTTCCTGGCCGCGGTCGAGCAGGTGCGCAAGGACATGCCGCACCTGGAGGTGCGGATCAACGGACCGCTGCCGCCGTACAGCTTCGTCGAGCCCGGCCCGACCGAGCCGGCGGACACCGTGGCGAGCGGTTCGGACACCGGAGTGGGGTGACGCCATGGGTCTGATCTCGGAGGTGCTGCTGCTGCCGTTCGCCCCGGTGCGCGGCAGCGCCTGGGCCATCAGACAGGTAGTCCAGGAGGCCGAGCGGATCTACTACGACCCCGCCACGATCCGGGCCGAACTGGGCCGTCTTGAGGAGCAGTTGGAGGCCGGAGAGGTCACGGAGGAGGAGTTCGACCGCCTTGAGGACGACCTCCTCGACCGGTTGGAGATCGCTTCGCGCAGAAGCGCGGGAACAGGCAACGGGACGACACCATGAACCGAATGGGACTGGGTCTCGCCATAGGGGCCGGATACCTCCTGGGACGGACCAAGAAACTGAAGATGGCGATGGCCGTCGGCGGCCTGGTGGCCGGGAAGAAGCTGAATCTGAGCCCGCGCATGGTCGCGGACCTGGTCCAGCAGCAGCTGCGGAACAACCCGCAGTTCAAGGAGATCGGGGACCAGCTGCGGCAGGACCTGCGCGGTGTCGGCAAGGCGGCCTCCGGCGCGATGGTCGAGCGGCAGCTCGACGCCGTCGCCGACCGGCTGCACGGCCGTACGGCGCAGGTCCGCGACCAGCTGTCGGGCGTGGTTCCCGGCGCGGGCGACGCCGAGGACGAGGAGCCCGAGGCCGAAGAGGCCGAGGACTCCGGTCCGGAGGACGACGAGGAGCCGGAGCCGGCCCCGAAGGAGGCGGCGAAGAAGGCCCCCGCCAAGAAGGCACCCGCGAAGAAGACGGCGGGCAAGGCCCCGGCGAAGAAGGCACCCGCCAAGAAGACCGCAGGCAAGAAGGCGGCGGCGAAGAAGACCACGGTTGGGAACAGGGGCGGCAGCGCCCGGGCCCGGCTGCCGAAGGGAGGCGGCGAGTGATGACCGACACCCTCGGATCAGCGAGCTCCGCCGCGAACGGAGCGACGAAGAACCCGCTCACCGACCTGGCCCACAGCGAGGCCGCCGACCGGCTGAAGGCCGAACTGCAGGAGTATCTCGCCGCCCAGGCCACGCGCGTGCTGACCGGCGTGGGCCGCAAGCTCGGCGAGACCACCGGCAAGCTGAACGACATCGCCGAGGGCAACAGCCCCGGCTTCGCCAAGCTCGCCCTCACCGGCGGCCGCAAGCTCGCCGAGGGCAAGGGCCCGCTGCGCGCCGCCCTGGAGACCGGCGGGTCGAGCATCAAGGACAAGGTCACAGGCGCCTTCAAGAGCCTGGGCGGCGGCAAGGGGAAGGGCAAGGGCCGTTCCGGCAACAAGCCGACCGTCATCATCGAGCACATCGACATCGGTGTGCCCCTGCGCACCGCCTACGACCAGTGGACGCAGTACCAGGACTTCAGCACCTTCGCGAAGGGCGTCAAGAGCGCGCGGCGCGATGACGACACCCACTCCGACTGGCAGTTGAAGGTCTGGTGGTCCAACCGCAGCTGGAAGGCGCACACGACCGAGCAGGTGCCGGACAACCGCATTGCGTGGACCTCCGAGGGCGCCAAGGGCACCACGAAGGGCGTCGTCTCCTTCCACCGGCTCACCGACGACCTCACGCGCGTGCTGCTGGTCATCGAGTACTACCCGTCCGGCCTCTTCGAGAAGACCGGCAACATCTGGCGCGCCCAGGGCCGTCGAGCCCGGCTCGACCTGAAGAACTTCGTCCGCTTCATCACGATCAAGGGCGAGGCGGAGGACGGCTGGCGCGGCGAGATCCGCGACGGCGAGGTCGTCCGCAGCCACGAGGACGCGCTCGCCGAGGAGGAGTCCGAGGAGGAGCGCCCCGAGGACGAGGAACCCGAGGACGAGTACGCCGAGGATGAGGAAGAGGAGTCCGAGGAGGAGCCCGAGGGCGAGTACGAGGACGAAGCCGAGGCCGAGGCCGACGACGAAGAGGCCGAAGGCGAGGAGGAGCCCGAGGAAGAGGCTGAAGGGGAGTACGAGGAAGACGAGGACGAGGAGGCCGACGAGGCCGAGGATGCCGAAGTCGGGAGCCGTCGATGACAACGCCCAGCAGGATGCCCGAACCCTACGGCCATGGAAGCAGCGCCAACCTCGCTGACATCCTGGAGCGGGTGCTCGACAAGGGCATCGTCATCGCGGGCGACATCCGCATCAACCTGCTCGACATCGAACTCCTCACCATCAAGCTGCGTTTGATCGTCGCCTCCGTGGACAAGGCGAAGGAGATGGGCATCGACTGGTGGGAGACCGACCCGGCACTGAGCTCGCGGGCCCGCCGTGATGAACTGACCCGTGAGAACGCCGAGTTGCGCGAGAGGCTGGCCCGGCTGGAGGAACTGGAGCCCGGCCGCGCGCAGAAGAAGGAGGCACCGTGACCGGACTGCGGTACGTCTACGCCGTCTGCCGCCCCTTCGGTACGCCGCTCCAGTCCCAGCTGTCGGGCGTGGCGGGTGATCCGCCCAGAGCGCTCACCCACCACGGCCTCGTGGCCGTGGTCAGCCACGTACCGGAGCGGGACTTCGCGGAGGAACCGCTCCGCGCCCATCTGGAGGACCTGGACTGGCTCACCGAGACCGCCCGCGCCCACCAGGGCGTGATCGACGCGCTCACCACGGTCACGACCCCGCTGCCGCTGCGGCTGGGCACCGTCTTCCGGGACGACAGCGGCGTACGGACGATGATGGAGGCCCGCGAAGAGGACTTCCGGCGCACCCTCGACCGGCTGGAGGGCCGGGTCGAGTGGGGCGTGAAGGTGTACGCCGAGTCCGAACCGCAGGAGAGCGACCGGCCCGCGCAGAAAGCCACGTCGGGCCGCGACTACCTGCGGCAGCGGCGTATGCAGACCCGGTCGCACGAGGAGATGTGGCAGAAGGCGGAAAGCTTTTCGACCCGACTGCACGAAAAGCTTTCCGCATTCGCGGAGGATTCCCGGTTGCATCCCCCGCAGAATCCCGCGCTTTCCAAAGCGACCGGGCGGAACGTGCTGAACGCCGCCTATCTCGTGCCGCGTTCGCATTCCGAGGAATTCGTGGAAATGGTGGACCGCACGAAGGGCGAGCTTCCCGGAATGCGCGTGGAACTCACCGGCCCCTGGGCGGCCTATTCGTTCGCCGGGGAGGCAACATGACCGACGGGGAGAAGCCGTGACCGTAGTGGAACGCCGTGAGGTCGCCCTCGTGGACCTGCTCGACCGGCTGCTCGCCGGCGGCGTCGTGATCACGGGGGACATCACGCTGCGCATCGCCGACGTCGACCTCGTCCGTATCGACCTCAACGCGCTCATCAGCTCGGTGAACGCCCAGGTGCCCTCCCCGTTCGAGGAGTTGCTGTGACGTCGTCCGACCAGCCCGCGCAGGACCCGCGGCCGCGCCGCAACCGGCTGGACCTGGAACCCGACACGGTCGAGCGTGACCTGGTCAAACTCGTGCTCACGGTGGTGGAGTTGCTGCGCCAGCTCATGGAGCGCCAGGCGCTGCGCCGCTTCGACGTGGGGGACCTGAGCGAGGACCAGGAGGAGCGGATCGGCCTCACGCTGATGCTGCTGGAGGAGCGGATGGCGGAACTGCGCGACCGCTACGGACTGCGGCCCGAGGACCTCAATCTGGACCTCGGGCCGCTCGGACCGCTGCTGCCCCGCGACGGGGGCTAATTCACCACCTGTACCAGCGGCCCCTGCCTCCGGCCGCCGACGTACCACGGACGAAGAATCCAAGCAGCCACAGAACGAGAACCGCGAGCGCGATCCACCAGAGAACCTTCACTGCAAATCCGGCGCCGAACAGAACCAACGCCAGAAGCAGCACCAACAGGATGGGAACCATAATTCGAACCTCCTGCTTTTAGGGTGTCCCCGAATCGGCGTTTCAGGCGTCCTTCCGGCAGAGAATTTCTCCGTGCAGGACGCTGAACCAGCCGTCCTTCCTTTGCCCCCACTCCCGCCAGGCGTCGGCCACCTCCCGCAGCTCCGCCTCGCTCGCGTGCCCGCCCTGCCGGGCCCGGTCCGCGTACGCCGACGCCAAGGTCCGGTCGGCCCACAGCCCGCTCCACCAGGCCCGCTCCTCCCGCGCGGCGAACGTCCAGGTGCTGGAGGTCGCCGTGACGTCCGTGAACCCGGCTCGCAGCGCCCACGCCTTCAGCCGGCGCCCGGCGTCCGGCTCGCCGCCGTTGGCCCGGGCGACCCGGCGGTACAGGTCCAGCCAGTCGTCGAGCCCCTCGGACGCCGGAAACCAGGTCATGGCCTCGTAGTCGGCGTCCCGCACGGCGACCAGGCCCCCGGGCTTGAGCACGCGCCTCATCTCGCGCAGGGCCCCCACCGGATCCCCCACGTGCTGGAGCACCTGGTGGGCGTGCACCACGCAGAACGTGGCGTCCGGGTAGTCCAGGGCGTGCACGTCCGCGACCGCGAAGTCGACGTTGGCGAGCCCCCGTCCGGCAGCCGTGGCGCGCGCCCGCTCCAGGATCTCCGGCTCCCGGTCGACGCCGGTGACATGCCCGTCGGGCACGAGCCCGGCCAGGTCGGCGGTGATGGTGCCCGGCCCGCACCCGACGTCCAGGATCTTCATGTGGGGGCGGAGCGACGGCAGCAGATACGCGGCCGAGTTGGCGGCGGTCCGCCAGGTGTGCGAACGGAGCACCGACTCGTGGTGCCCGTGCGTGTAGACGGCGGTCTCCCGTGGTTCCGGCATGGCGGATCCCACCCCTTCGTGTCGGGTCGGCATGGGATCACGGTACGCAGTGTGGCCGCATATTGAGACCGCATTCCCAGCATCTGGACTGACGCCGTGTCAGTCGGACGGGATCGGCCGGTAGACGGTCAGCGCCTCGGGCAGCTTCTCCAAGGTCACGCGGCCCTCCACCTCGGTGACTTCACCGTCGTAGGCGAGGAGCGTGCCGGGCGCCACATGATCCAGCTGCAGCCGTTCCACCTGGACGGCGGCGTGGGCGGGGGAGCGGGTCAGCGGTCCCGCGAGAGCGGCGGCGAGCAGCCGGACCGCCGGCCGGCGACCGCCGTGCACGACCCGCACGTCGAGCTGCCCGTCCGCCAGGTCCCTCCGGCGCCCGGACGCCAGCCCCATGCGGTGATAGGTGCCGTTCCCGGCGAACAGCAGCCACAACGGACGCGTACGGCCCTGGACCTCGGCCTCCAGCGGGTGCCGGTCGGCCCGCAGTACGCGCAGGGCCGCGACCACCCCGGCGGGCCAGCCGCCGATCCGGTGCGACCAGCGCTCCCGCTCACGCACGAGCTCCGCGTAGACGCCGACACTGCACGTGTTGAGGAAGACGCCGTGCTCCGCGCCGCAGGAGTACCGGCCCACGTCCACGCGCACGGCCTCGCCCGCACGCAGCGCGCGGGCGAGATCGCGTACGTCCTCGATGCCCAGGTCGTAGGCGAAGTGGTTGAGGGTCCCGCCCGGCAGCACCGCGAGGGGCAGGCGGGCCCCGAGCGCGACACGGGCGGCGGCGTTCACGGTGCCGTCGCCGCCGCACACGCCGAGGACCCGGGCACGGGCGGCCGCCTTCTCCAACTCGGCGGGCACGTCTCCCGGCTCGCACTCGACGACCTCGGCCCGGGGGAGGGCGTCCCGCAGGGCACGGACCCGCTCCGCGCTCCCCGCGGCGGTGTTAGCCACCAGCACCAGCCCCGCGCCGTCCGGCAGCGCCGGGACCTCGGCGCGGGGCCGGGCCGGCGGAGCGACCTGGCCGCGCGTCGGCACCATGGCCCGTACGGCGAACGCGGCACCCACGCCCAGGGCGGCGCCCGCCAGGACGTCGCCCGGGACGTGCCGACCGCTGCCGGCTCGGGCGAGGACGACGGAGGCGGCCACCGGGACGACGACCGTGCCCCAGGCGGGGGACTCCAGGGCGACACCGGTCGCGAAGGCGGCGGCCCATGCGGCGTGCCCGGAGGGGAACGCGGTGGCGGTCGGCCGCCGCTTCCGCTGCCCCATCGCCGAAACCGGGCGCTTGCCGAGCGCGCTGACGGTGAGGGAGGCGAGGCCGAGCGAGGCCAGGCCGCGGGTCGCCGCGCGGCGGGCGCGGGGGGTGCGGGTCGCGGCGAGGGCGGCGGCGGCCGCGAACCACAGGGCGCCGTGGTTCGCGGGGCGGCTCAGGCGGGGCAGGACGGCGGGCGTCATGGGGTGCGGGTACCCGGAGGGGGGTGGACACACCGACCGGCGCCGGGCAGGCTTCAGCGGTGATCATCCGACCGAAGAGGGGGAACCGGAGTATGAGCGGGCGAGTGACTGCGGTCAGCAGCAACGGGGAGTACTCGTTCACCAAGCCGAACCGGGACAGCATCAGGCTGCTCGCCGGGCTGGGTGTGGAGGGGGACGTGCACGCCGGTGTGACGGTCAAGCACCGGTCGCGCATCGCGCAGGATCCGACCCAGCCGAACCTGCGCCAGGTGCACCTCATGCACGAGGAACTCTTCGAGGAGGTCGGTGAGGAGGGGTTCAAGGTGGCGCCCGGCGAACTCGGCGAGAACATCACCACGCGGGGCATCGATCTGCTCGGTCTGCCGGTCGGCACGCTGCTGCGCATCGGCGAGACCGCGGTGCTGGAGGTGACCGGCCTGCGCAATCCCTGCCTGCAGATCGACATCTTCCAGGACGGGCTGCTGAAGCGGGTGGTGGGGCGCGACGAGGCGGGGAACGTCGTGCGCAAGGCCGGGATCATGAGCGTGGTGCGGGAAGGGGGCGTGGTGCGTCCCGGCGACGCGATCGCGGTTGAACTGCCTGCGGGGCCGCACCGGCCCTTGGACCGGGTCTGACCCGTCGTCGCTGAGGCCGGGCGGTTGCCAGGCCCGGCGGAAATGGGTTTGCCCGGGGCGACGTCCGCCGCGCAGAATCGCGCCCATGGGTCACCTTGAAGCAGCGCATCTGGAGTACTACCTGCCCGACGGAAGGGCGCTGCTGGGTGACGTCTCGTTCCGGGTGGGGGAGGGGGCCGTCGTCGCCCTCGTGGGGCCCAACGGGGCCGGGAAGACGACCCTGCTACGCATGCTCGCCGGTGAGCTCAAGCCGCACGGCGGAACCGTCACCGTGGGCGGCGGGCTCGGCGTGATGCGGCAGTTCGTCGGATCCGTACGCGACGAGAGCACCGTGCGGGACCTGCTCGTGTCCGTCGCCACCCCCCGCATCCGCGAGGCGGCCCACGCCGTGGACATCGCCGAGCACGCCCTCATGACCGTCGACGACGAGGCCGCCCAGCTGAAATACGCGCAGGCCCTCGCCGACTGGGCCGAGGCCCGCGGCTACGAGGCCGAGACGCTGTGGGACATGTGCACCACGGCCGCTCTCGGCATTCCCTACGAGAAGGCACAGTGGCGCCAGGTCCGCACCCTCTCCGGGGGCGAGCAGAAACGGCTCGTCCTGGAGGCCCTCCTGCGCGGCACCGACGAGGTGCTCCTCCTCGACGAGCCCGACAACTACCTCGACGTCCCCGGCAAACGCTGGCTGGAGGAGCGCCTCGCGGAGACCCGCAAGACCGTCCTGTTCGTCTCCCACGACCGCGAACTGCTCGCCCGCGCCGCCCAGCGGATCATCTCCCTGGAACCCGGCCCCGCGGGCGCCGACGCCTGGGTGCACGGCGGCGGTTTCGGCACGTACCATGAGGCCCGCCGGCAGCGGTTCGAGCGCTTCGAGGAACTGCGCAGGCGCTGGGACGAGAAACACGCCCAGCTGAAGAAGCTGGTGCTGACGCTCCGTCAAGCCGCAGCCGTCAGCCATGAGATGGCCTCTCGCTACGCCGCCGCCCAGACCCGGCTGCGCAAGTTCGAGGAGGCCGGCCCGCCGCCCGAGCCGCCCCGTGAGCAGGACATCAGGATGCGGCTCAAGGGCGGTCGCACCGGCGTCCGGGCCGTCACCTGCGAAGGGCTCGAACTCACCGGCCTGATGAAGCCCTTCGACCTGGAGGTCTTCTACGGCGAACGCGTCGCCGTCCTCGGCTCCAACGGCTCCGGCAAGTCCCACTTCCTGCGCCTGCTCGCCGGCGGCGACGTGGCGCACACGGGCCACTGGAAACTGGGAGCCCGCGTCGTCCCCGGGCACTTCGCGCAGACGCACGCGCACCCGGAGCTGGAGGGCCGCACACTGCTCGACATCCTGTGGACGGAACACGCACAGGACCGCGGCGCGGCGATGTCCCGGCTGCGCCGCTACGAGCTGACGAACCAGGCCGAGCAGACGTTCGACCGCCTGTCCGGCGGCCAGCAGGCCCGCTTCCAGATCCTCCTGCTGGAGCTCCAGGGCGTGACGGCGCTGCTGCTCGACGAGCCGACCGACAACCTGGACCTGGAGTCCGCTGAGGCACTCCAGGAGGGCCTGGAGGCCTTCGAGGGTACGGTCCTCGCGGTCACGCACGACCGCTGGTTCGCCCGCTCCTTCGACCGCTACCTGGTCTTCGGCAGCGACGGCCGGGTCCGGGAGACCCCGGACCCGGTCTGGGACGAACGCAGGGTGGAACGGGCCCGCTAGGCCGTGTCCGCGAAGTCCCGCCTGCCCCGCGACGCCCGGCACGCTCCCCCACTGCCTCAAGGGCGTGGGAGGTGCCCCCACTCGCCGCACCGGACGAAGCCCCGAGTACATCCAGTACGAGGGACTCCGTCCGGTGCACCGAGAGCACGCTCCAGACGCCGCGGGGCCCGCCCTCCGGGCGGACGACGGGACTTTGCGGACACGACCTAGGGACCCGGCTCCCCGCTCACTTCCAGCGGAGCAGCGCCCCGAGACCGCCGACCGGAACCTCGCGCTCCGCAACGGCCAGGGCCGCCGCGTCCGTCGCCACGGCCGACCGGATCAGCGCGTCGTCCGCGCGGGTCGGCCAGGAGTGCTGCTCGCCGAGGATCTTCAGGTCCGTACGCCGCACCGCGACCTGGTCCGGGTCCTCGCCGATCCACACCTCGCGGTGCGCGTCCGGCCCGTCCGGCCTGATCAGCAGCTCGTCGATGCGGCGCTCGCGCGCCGCCTCGATCAGCGCGGGCACGCCCTCCACGGCTCCGGTGCGGCCCTCGTCGTCCGGGTTCCGGGCGGCCAGGAACCGCTCCAGCTCCGCCTCGGCCCGCCGCGCCACGTGCTCGGCCCGGGCCCGCTCCACGTCCTCGTCGAGGAGCCGGCTGCCGCTGCCGTGCGGCGCCTCGACGACGAGGTCGTGCAGCCGCTTGGGCAGCCGCTCGTGCACGGACCGCCGCTCACGGTCGTCGCCGACGAGAATCAGCAGGTCGGCGCGGGTCTCCTCCTGGCACACGGCGAGCGCGTCGGCGATCTCCGCGGCGTTGTGCTCCCAGGTGTTCTCCACCCGCAGCTGGAAATGCCGCTCGGACCAGTCCACGGAGCTCGTCCGGTGCACCGGCCACTGGCGGCCGGTGACGCTTCCGGCGCCCTCGCTGCCCAGTGCGCTGCGCAGCTCGAAGTCCGCGCCCTTGCGGTCGACGTACGCCACCACGCACACCGGGTCCTCGCCGGCCAGCTCCAGCAGCGGCGTCACACGCGGCAGCGGGGCCCATTCGGCCCAGTCGCCGCCCTGCGGGGGTCGGGCCAGCGGCGGGTCGAGGACCACCTCGCCGGCGCGGGCGAACAGGGCCCGGCCGTGCGGTTCCGAAGAGTGCCGCAGGTCCTCGATCGCGCTCTGCACGGCCCGGCAGGTCGCCTCGTCCGCGCCCTGGTCGGCCAGCTGCCTGGACATCGCCTGGGCCGTGAGCTGCCGCTCGTGGGGGGTGGCCTCCGTATGCCGGGAGGTGTCGACGTACACCGAGGCCCAAGGCCCGGGGTGTTCGTACAGTGGGTGCAGAAAGGCGAGATCCATGGCTCCCTCCTGGATGCCGCTCGGGGGTAGTGCTCAGTTGCTCCCCGGGCGGGTACCCGGACCACATGAACGAACACGACGAGCGGGGCAACACCATGACCGGAGTGGACCCTGACCGGCTGGACGACCAGCAGCTCATGAAGGAGCTGGAGACCATCCACCGCACGCGCCACGACACGCTGCTCTACGGCTCGAACGACGCGCTGCGGGCCCACAACGAGCGCATGGCGCAGCTGGAGGGCGAGTTCCTGCGCCGCAACCCGCGCCGCCCGGTGGCCTCGGGCCGCACCCGCGAAGGCGCCCGGGAACGGCGAAGCGGGGACTCGGTGACCCCCACGACTCCCGGGACCTGAACCCCGCCGGACCAGCACGGAAGCGACGCACCCCGGCGGGCAGTGGCACAACGCGACTCGGTCGGCACCGGTCACTTCGCGCCCCCCGCCCGCGCCGGCACAGTCCGGCCTGGCCCGCACCGCACAGCGGACCCCGGCCCCGCCGGCGCTTCGCGCGCGGGTCCGCACCCTCGCGGCCGGGTTCGCCGCGGTACGAGGCGGCCTGCTCCGCGCCGCCGCCGCCCGGCCTGATCGGCACCATTCAAACGCGCCCCGGCCCCGGTGGCGCTTCGCGCGCGGGTCCGCACCCTCGCGGCCGGGTTCGCCGCGGTACGAGGCGGGCCCGCTCCGCGCCGCCGCCACCCGGCCTGATCGGCACCATTCAAACGCGCCCCGGCCCCGGCGGCGCTTCGCGCGCGGGTCCGCACCCTCGCGGCCGGGTTCGCCGCGGTACGAGGCGGGCCCGCTCCGCGCCGCCGCCACCCGGCCTGATCCGCACCACTCAAACGCGCCCCTGCCCCGGTGGCGCTTCGCGCGCGGGTCCGCACCCTCGCGGCCGGGTTCGCCGCGGTACGAGGCGGCCCGCTCCGCGCCGCCGCCACCCGGCCTGATCCGCACCACTCAAACGCGCCCCGGCCCCGGCGATGCCTCGCGCGCGGGTTCGCACCGCCCGTCACGACCGGGTTCGCATCGGCACAAGGCGAGCCGCTTCGCACCGGCGCAACCCGGCCCGGTGCGCACTGCACCAGCACGCGATCCGTTCCGTAGAGGCGCATCGCGAACAGGCCGGCATCGGCACAACCCGAGCCGCCTCCCAACCGCCACACCACGAGACGCCCCCCTCGCAGCACAAAGCACAAAGCGAGCCGGGCCGCGCCCCCACAAGCGCGGCCCGGCCCTGCCCCACCCCGGCTCAGTGCCGCACCGGCGCCCGTCCCCAGTGCCGGTGTGCCGCGATCGCGGCGCAGTACGCGTTCAGGAACTCCTCGCTCGCCGGGCCCGGAGACGTGTCCGTCACCACGCCCTGGTCCGTGACCACGCGGTGGAACTCCGTCGACAGCCGCAGGCCCTCGGGCTCCAGGGCCGACAGGACGCCCACGCCCGAGCCGAGTGCGCCCACCGGCTTGCCGTGCCGGTAGGCGTCCCGTACGAACCGCACGGCGTCCGGGTCGGCCGCCGTCGGCGGGGTGCCGACGGGCCCGCCGGGCAGCAGCACGGCGTCGTACAGCACGGACGCCACGGTCGGCAGCGCACGGTCGACCGCGTACGTCTCACCGTCGGACCCGGTGATCGTCCCGTCAGCCGGGGCCAGCGCCTCGACGATCGCCCCCTCGGCGGCCAGCCGCTCCCGCACGGAGGTGATCTGCTCGGCGTCCACGCCGTCGGTGACCAGCACGGCGATCTGCCGGGTCCGGATCGAACCGTCCCCGCGCAGCGACTCCAGGCTGAGCGCCGGGGAGGCCGACTTGGACGCGGACTCGGCGGCGGACGGCTCAGGCACCCCGACACCCCGTGCCACCTGCACCGCCAGCTCCCCGTCGACCTTGGCCAGGTGCTCGACGGTGCGCGCCCGCACGGTCATCGCGCCCACCTTGCCGAGCTCGAACCGGAACGCCTCGACGATGTGCTGCTTCTCCCAGTCCGCCATGCTGTTCCAGAACATCGCGGGCTGGCTGTAGTGGTCCTGGAAGCTGGGACTGCGACGCCTGATCTTGTGGCCGTCCACCCGTTCGGCGTAATGCGTGTAGGCATTTCCGCCGGCGCCCGCGTGGGCCGGGCAGCCACCGCCGAGCGAGTTCGGGAAGTAGTTCGTGCCGGAGTGGATCGCGCTCTGGTGGTAGCCGTCGCGCTGGTTGTTGCGCACCGGCGCGACCGGCCGGTTCACCGGCAGCTGCGAGAAGTTGGGCCCGCCGAGCCGGATCAGCTGGGTGTCCAGGTAGGAGAAGTTCCGCGCCTGGAGCAGCGGGTCGTTGGTGAAGTCGATCCCGGGCACGACGTTCGCCGTGTGGAAGGCGACCTGCTCGGTCTCCGCGAAGAAGTTCTCCGGATTGCGGTCCAGCACCATCCGGCCGATCGGCCGCACCGGCACCTGCTCCTCCGGGATGATCTTCGTCGGGTCGAGCAGATCGAAGTCGAACGCGAACTCGTCCTCCTCCGGCACGAGTTGCACGCCCAGTTCCCACTCGGGGTACTCGCCCGCCTCGATCGCGTCCCACAGGTCACGCCGGTTGAAGTCCGGATCCCGGCCCTGGCACTCCTGCGCCTCGTCCCACACCAGCGAGTGCACGCCGAGTCGCGGCTTCCAGTGGAACTTCACGAACGTGCCCTTCCCGTCCGCGTTGACGAACCGGAAGGTGTGCACGCCGAAGCCCTGCATCATGCGATAGCTGCGCGGGATGGCCCGGTCCGACATCAGCCACATGATCGCGTGCAGCGTCTCGGGCTGGAGCGACACGAAGTCCCACAGGGTGTCGTGCGCGGACGCGCCCGTCGGGATGTCGTTGTGCGGCTCGGGCTTCACCGCGTGCACGAAATCGGGGAACTTGACGCCGTCCTGGATGAAGAAGACGGGGAAGTTGTTCCCGACCAGGTCGTAATTGCCCTCCGACGTGTAGAACTTGGTCGCGAAGCCGCGCACGTCCCGCACCGTGTCCGCCGAGCCCTTGGGGCCCTGCACGGTCGAGAACCGTACGAACACGGGCGTGCGCACGGCCGGGTCCTGGAGGAACGCCGCACGGGTGAACTCCGCGCAGGACTCGTACGGTTCGAAATAGCCGTACGCGCCCGCGCCCCGCGCGTGCACCACCCGTTCCGGGATCCGCTCGTGGTCGAAGCGGGTGAGCTTCTCCCGGAAGTGGAAGTCCTCCATCAGCGTCGGACCGCGCTCGCCCGCCGCCAGGGAGTCGTCGGTGTGGTCGACCTCGACTCCCTGGTCGGTGGTGAGCGGTCCGCCGGCCGGATCGTCCGCCTTGAAGGCCTCGCGCTGTTGCTGTTTCCGGTCGGCGGGAGAGGCCATCAGGCGGCCTCCTCGGCGAAGACGTCGAGGAAGGTCTCGCAGAACGCCTTCAGATCGTCCGGCTTGCGGCTGGTGACCAGCTTGTTGGCCCCGTGGTCACAGACCTTCACCTGCTCGTCGACCCAGGTGCCGCCCGCGTTGCGGATGTCGGTCCGCAGACTCGGCCACGAGGTCAGCACCCGGCCGCGTACGACGTCCGCCTCGACCAGCGTCCACGGCGCGTGGCAGATCGCGGCCACAGGGCGGCCCTGCTCGAAGAAGTCCCGGACGAACGCGACGGCCGTGCCGTCCATCCGCAGGAAGTCCGGGTTGGCCACCCCGCCCGGCAGCACCAGCGCGCCGAACGAGCCCGGAGCGGCCTCGCCCACGACCTCGTCCACGGGGAAGGTGTCCGCCTTGTCGAGGTGGTTGAACGCCTGGATCTCACCCTGCTTCGTCGACACCAGCACGGGCTCGTGACCGGCTTCCTTCGCGGCCTGCCACGGATCGGTCAGCTCCACCTGCTCGACGCCCTCGGGCGCTACCAGAAATGCGATACGCATGATGCTCAACGTCCTTTCCCGGAGCGTGCGGCGCTCCAGCGCGCCGCGTCGCTCCTCGCGTTCTTGTCGTTCTTGCGGTTCCTGCGGCCCGTGCGCACGCACCGCAGCAACTCCTCGCCGTACGGCAGCAGCACACAGGTGCCGATCGCCGCGGCGATGCCCGCCAGATAGCCGCGCGACAGCGGCCGCCGGCGCGGTACCAGCCGCCACGCGTCGGGGTCCCCGCGGCCGCCGCGCAACAGCGACTTCACCTGGTCGGCGTGCAGGCACATCAGGGAGGCCAGCGCCGCGAACGGCAGCGACTCCAGAAAGCTGTGGACGTGCTGCTCGACCGGCTTGACCTCCCGCTCGCTGTCGACGGCCGTCCGGACGTCCCACAGCGCCGTCGCCTCATGCACTGCGGCCCCGCCCAGCTGCACGCTCAGCAGCAACGGGTTGATCTCGTAGCGCAGCGTCAGCGCGATCGGGATGCCGACCTCGGCCATCATCAGCGTGGGGGCACCTCCCACGCCCTTGAGGCAGTGGGGGAGGATCAACGACTCCTTGGTGCCCGCGGTCTCCTCGATACGGGTCCGCCGGTGCATCACCCAGTCGGCCACCCCGGGCACGAACCAGCCGGGCAGCAGCCCGTACAGCAGATAGCGGGTCGTGGCGTCACCGACGTCCACGGTGACGCCACTGGCTGTGATCTCCTTCGCCTGGTCGGTGCTCACACACCACCTCGGGCGTCCGGCTCGGCGCGGCTGATGTCGGCGAGCGCCGAGGCGGGGTCCTCGGCCTCGGCCAGGTCGCCGAGGCTCACCATCCCGACCGGCAGCCCGTTCTCCACCACCGGCAGGCGGCGCACCGCGTGCTCGCGCATCAGCGACACGGCGGTCGTCACCGGGTCGTTTGGCGTCACCGTCACCGGGTCCGGTGTGCACACCGACTGCGCGCTGACCGTCATCGGGTCGGCCCCGTCGGCCACCGCCCGTACCGTGATGTCACGGTCGGTGAGCACGCCGATCACGGCCTGTCCCTCGGCCACCACCACGTCGCCGATGTTCTGGGTGCGCATCAACTGCGCCGCCTCGACGAGCGAGGCGTCCGGGCGTACGGCGACCACACCCGGGGTCATCACGTCCTTCACCAACTCGGCCATCACTGAGGGCCCTCCCTCCGTTCCCCGGCCGGCGGGGCGCCGCGGGCGGGCCGGCCCGCCCGCGGCACACCCCGTCGCGGTCCCTACGCGTACTCCTCCGGTCCGGTCTCCCGGGCCCGGATCAGGGCCTGGGCCAGCTCCTGGACATTGCCGTAGCGCTCCTGGCGCGGCAGCCGCTCCAGGTCCTCGACGAGGGCGTCGGGCGCCTGGTGGCCGCGCAGTTCCCGGGCCAGGTCGCGCGCGCTCGCCGGGAACGCCCTGCGGCCCAGGATCCGGGCCAGCTCCAGGCGTACCGACTCCAGGGACGTCGGCGCACGGCTCGGCGTCACCGGCCCGCGCGCGACCTCGGGGTCGTCCTCGGCAGCCGGCTCCGGGTCGTGCCACTCCTCACTGCGGGTGGGGTGCCCGGACCTGAGCAGCCCCTGGAGTTCATGCTTCATCTCGTCGTCACGATGGACGCTCAGCCGGTCGCTGCCTCGCTGCATGTCTCCCTCCAGACGGTCGGGGGTCCGCACCGCGTACCCGAACACCGCGAGCCGACACGGGTCCGCCACCCCGGATCGGTGCCCTCCACACGGGTTTGCGCCACGGCCTGGGGGAGACCCGGATCACACCCCCCACTCATCTCTGGGGAAGGACACGCCATGGCGATGCTCGCTGTGCTGCTTCCGGTGCTCATGCTCGGAGTGGTGTTGCTGCTGGGCCGCTACGAGGAGCTGCTGCTGTCGCAGGACGGCGCCGACCGGCGCGAACCGGCCGGCGTGCCCCCGGCGGCGGCGACCGCTACTTCTTCTCGCGCCCCGGCAGGAACTCCTGCATCTTCGCCTTGAAGCCCTGCTTGACCACCGATCCCCGGTCCGAGTCGCCCTTCAGGATCGACGCGGCGGTCGCCTCCATCTGCTCCCAGGTGGCGTGCGGCGGGATCGGTGGGACGGCCGGATCCGTCAGGAACTCGACCACCGCGGGGCCGTCCGCCTCCAGCGCGGCACGCCAGCCCGCCTCGACGTCCTCAGGCTTCTCCACCCGGATGCCGGTCAGCCCCAGGGAACGCGCGAACGCGGCGTACTGCACGTCCGGGATCGCTTGCGACGGCAGGAACTGCGGCGCGCCCTCCATGGCCCGCATCTCCCACGTGACCTGATTCAGATCCTGGTTGTTCCAGACGGCGATCACCAGCCGCGGGTCCTCCCACTGGTGGCGGTACTTCGCCGCCGTGATCAGCTCCGCCATCCCGTTCATCTGCATCGCCCCATCGCCCACCAGCGCGATCGCGGGCCGGTCCGGGTGCGCGAACTTCGCGCCGATCACGTACGGCACCCCGCAGCCCATCGTCGCCAGCGTGCCGGAGAGCGAGCCCCGCATGCCCGGCCGCATGGTCAGGTGCCGCGCGTACCAGTTCGCCGTCGAACCCGAGTCGGAGGCGATGATCGCGTTGTCCGGCAGCAGCGGGTCCAGGGCGCGGGCCACGTACTCCGGGTTGATCGGGTCGGCGTCGAGTCCCGCACGGCGCTCCATGACCTCACGCCAGCGCGTCACGTTGGCGCACACCGTGTCGTACCACTCGCGCCCGCGCCCCTCCTCGATCAGCGGGATCAGCCGCTCCAGCGTGGCCTTCGCGTCACCGACCAGGTTCACCTCGTACGGGTAGCGCATCCCGACCATGTGCGGGTCGATGTCGATCTGCACACCCCGCGCCTTGCCGAACTCCGGCATGAACTGGGTGTACGGGAACGACGACCCGATGGTCAGCAGCGTGTCGCAGTCCCGCATCAGCTCGTACGACGGACGCGTGCCCAGCAGGCCGATCGAGCCGGTGACGTACGGCAGTTCGTCGCTGAGGACGTCCTTGCCGAGCAGCGCCTTGGCGACACCGGCGCCGAGCAGCTCGGCGATCGACTCCACCTCGGCCCGCGCGCCGGCCGCGCCCTGGCCGACCAGGATCGCCACCTTGTCGCCGGAGTTGAGGATCTCGGCGGCCCGGCGCACCGAGTCGTCGGACGGCACGGCCGTCCACGAACTGCGGTCCAGGCTGGAGGGCACCATCTTGAACTCGTGCGTCGGCGGCGAGTAGTCGAGCTCCTGCACATCGCCGGGGATGATGATCGCGGTCGGGCAGCGGCGCGCGTACGCGGTGCGGATCGCCCGGTCCAGCACGTTCGGCAGCTGCTCCGGCACGGTCACCGTCTCCACGAAATCCGAGGCGACGTCCTTGTACAGCGAGTGCAGATCCACTTCCTGCTGGTAGGAGCCGCCCATCGCGGTGCGGTGCGTCTGGCCGACGATCGCCAGCACCGGGACATGGTCCAGTTTGGCGTCGTACAGGCCGTTCAGGAGATGGATCGCGCCCGGTCCGGAGGTGGCCGTGCACACTCCGAGACGGCCGCTGAACTTGGCGTATCCGACCGCCTGGAACGCCGACATCTCCTCGTGCCGCGACTGCACGAACCGGGGCTCGTTCTCGGCCCGGCCCCATGCGGCGAGCAGGCCGTTGATGCCGTCGCCCGGATAACCGAAGACCTGCTCGACCCCCCACTCGCGCAACCGCTGAAGGACGTGGTCGGAGACCTTGGTGCTCATGTACGACCTCCCGGACGTATGGGGACAGAGCCAGCTGTACGAGTCACCCTGCGCGACGGCGGAAAACCTCTCCGGGTTTGCGGGCGGGGGCCGGGGGCAGGCGCACCTCAGTGCTTCGGACAGGAGGCACGTCCGTGGGAGCGGCGAATCGCGCCGCCACCGGCGCTCCTGGTCCGCACCCAGTCGACGCGCTCCCACGGTGACCGTCCAACCCAGAGCACCTGCAAGGGAATTGCGACGCATCATGCCGATCCACACCAGCGCGAAGCAGCACCCCCACGACGACGCCCCCGACACCGCCGACGCCTTCCGCAGGCTCGCCACACTGCCCGGCGGACCCGAGCGCGACGCGCTCCGCGACGAGATCGTCGAGGCCTGGCTGCCCATGGCCGACCGGCTCGCCGGACGTTTCCGCAGCCGCGGCGAGAGCTTGGAGGACCTGCGCCAGGTCGCGGCCCTCGGCCTGGTCAAGGCCGTCGACCGGTACGACCCCGAGCTCGGCAACGCCTTCGAGAGCTACGCCGTGCCCACCATCACCGGCGAGATCAAGCGGCACTTCCGGGACCACATGTGGACCCTGCACGTACCTCGCCGCGTCCAGGACCTGCGCAATCGCGTCCGGTTCGCCTCCCAGGACCTGTCCCAGACCATCTCCGGCCGGCGGCCCACCGTGGCGGAGATCGCCGAGCACGCGAAGCTGAGCGAGGAGGACGTCAAGACCGGCCTGGAGGCGCTGGAGAGCTTCACCGCCCTGTCCCTGGACGCGGAGCTGCCCGGCAGTGAGGACGGGTACTCCCTGAGCGACGCGCTCGGGTCGCCGGATCCGGCGCTGGACACGGTCGTGGACCGTGAGGCGGTGAAGTCGCGGCTGGCGGCGCTGCCGGAGCGGGAGCGGGCGATCCTGTACATGCGGTTCTTCGGGGACATGACGCAGAGCCGGATCGCCGAGGAGCTGGGGATCTCGCAGATGCATGTGTCCCGGCTCATCAGCCGGTGCTGCGGTCGGGTCCGGGAGCAGGTCATGCGGGATGTGGCGTAGCGCCGTGGGGCTGTCGGGGTCTTGCGGCTGCGGGTCCGTTGTGGCCGGTCGCGCCCACGCGGCGGAGCCGCATATCGATACAGCCCCGCGCCCCTGGGGGACGTCCGGTTCACCCGGTTGAGTGGCACTGTCCCGCCAATGGGGTCTGGCCGCGCGCGGCGTTGTAGCGGGCTGACTGTGATGGCAGGAGGGCTTTTCTGCCGTCGCCCGAAGGAGTCCGGTCCATGCGCCGCACCCGCCACGCACTCTTCGTAGCCGTCCTGGCCGGCTCGGCCCTGGCCGGGTTCGCGCCGGTCGTGTCCGCCGAACCCGCCGCCGAGGTCAGTCCGGCCACCGTGGAGCCCGGCGGCACCCTCACCATCTCGGTCAGCTGTGATCCGACCGGGGGGCCGCCGCCCGACAGCATCGACGCGACCTCGCAGGCCTTCGACGAGGGCACGGTCCCGTTGCGCAAGGTGACCGGCAACGACGACGAGGTGTCCGGCCCGGCCTACCGGGGCACGGCCCGTATCGCTCCCGCGGACAACTTCGAGGGAGACCCCGACGCCCTCGGCGAGGACTCGGCGTGGACCGTCGACGGCACCTGCCCGGCCGCCCCCGGCGGGGAGGGCAAGCCGTGGAGCGCGACGTTCACCGTGGCGCACGGCGGTGGCCACCACACGCCGTCCCACCACCCGACGCACGAGCCCTCCCACCGGCCCACCCACAAGCCCTGCCCCGACGAACAGCGCGACGCACCGCGGCACCACTCCGCCGAGTGCGGGGAAGCGGTCGTCCAGCGCGGGGTACGCGCCGGCGACGGCGGTGCCTTCTCCGACTCCGTGCCCGCCCTGGTCGCGGGCGGAGTGCTGATCGCGGGGGCGTTCGGTGCCGCCGTGCACCGGCTGCGCAACCGGGAGAGCGACCCGTACCGCTGAGCCCCGGCGCGCACCACCGCCCCGCGAGCCCCCCGGTTTCCCCGGCCCGGCCCGCTCATGCTGTGACCGTCACAACCCGGTGGGGAGCCCATGGGGCGACGGCGCCATGGGTACTCAGTGGCCGAGGGCACGCGCGATACGGCTCGGGCGAGGGCGACAGGACACGGCAGCAGGCACTGCGGAGGTACGGATGCGGACGGACCCGGAAGGCCACGGCCCCGTCCGGTTCGGGCCGCCGCTCCCCGACGACGGACTGCCCGTGCTGCCGGAGCTGTCCGCCGTGCTCGCCGCCGCGGCGTCCCGGGGCGATCACGAGCCGGTCGGCGGGGGAGAGGCCCTGCGGGAGGCCGCCTGCGGCTACTGGGACCGGCGCGGACTGCACTGCGACCCCGGCAGGGTGGCCGCCGGGCCCGGCGCGCCCGCGCTGCTGCTCGCCCTGACCGCCGCCCTTGGCGGCGACGTCCTCGTGCCGAGACCCTGCGCCGCCTGGTGGGCGCCGTACGCCCGCCTGCTGGGACGCCCCGTCTTCCACGTGCCGACCCCGCCGGAGAGCGGCGGGGTGCCCGATCCGTACGCCCTGCTGGAGACCGTGCGCCGGGTCCGCGCCGAGGGCGGTGATCCGCGCCTGCTGGTGCTGTCCGTCGCCGACGACCCGACGGCCACCGTCGCCCCTCCCGAACTGCTGCACGAGACCGTCGAGGCCGCCCTGGGGGAGGGCCTGCACCTCGTCAGCGACGAGACCTGGCGCGACACCCTGCACGACCCGCACGACACCGTGCTGCTCAGCCCCGCCGAGATGCTGCCCGGCAGGGTCACCGTCGTCACCGACCTGGCCGGGGCCTTCCTCCCGCCCGGCTGGCCGGCCGCGGTGGCCCGCTTCCCGGCCGGCGAGGACGCCGACGGCCTTCACGCGCGCGTGCTCGACGTCCTCACCGCGCTCGACGCCCGGGTCGCCGCTCCCGTCGCCTCGGCGGCCGCCTACGCGCTGAGGGAACCGGAACCGGTCACCGCGCGCATGTCCGCCACCGTGCGCCTGCACGCGCGCCTGGCCGCCGAGGCGCACGCCGTCGTCGTCGCGGCAGGCGCCCTCGCCCGGCCCCCGCGGGCCGGCCGCCATCTGTACGTCGACTTCGCACCGTTGCGCCCCGCGCTGAGCGCGCACGACATCGGTGACGCGCAGGAGCTGGAGGACTTCCTCGCCGCCCGCCTCGGCATGCCCGCGCCCGGCGGCCACCGCTTCGGCGACGAGCTCGAAGCCCCGCGCGTGCGGCTTTCGACCGGCGCACTGCTGCTCGGCTCCGCCACGGAACGCGCGGAATGCCTCACCTCACCCACGCCGTTGGAACTGCCACACGTGCAGCGTGCGTTGATCCAACTGAAGTCGGTCTTCGACGATCTCCGTGACGACGCTCAGCGATGGGAGCCTCCTCGATGACGCAGCAGTCCGAGTCGACCACGAGCACGACCACTCGGGAAGCCGGCGACGCGGCCCTCCCGTCCCCCCTCGCGCCCCCGTACCCGCCGCTGGCCGAACCGAGACCACTCGCCGAGCGCCGGGTGTGGCCGCGCACGTTCCACGACCGGCTGACCGCCCCGCTGCCCGGCCTGAGGGCCATGGCCCGCTTCGCCCGCGAGGGCGCCGTCAGGCCGGGCCCGGAAGGCCTCGCCGACATCCCCCGGCTCCCCTACGCCCCCGGCCCGCTGCCCCGCGTCGACGCCCGCACGGTCGCCGTGACCTGGGCGGGACACGCCAGCTGGGTCCTGCGCATCGGCGGGCTCACGGTCCTCACCGACCCGGTCTGGTCCCGCCGGATCCTCGGCACCCCGGCCCGCGTCACCCCCGTGGGCGTCCCCTGGGAGGCGCTGCCGCGCGTCGACGCCGTCGTCATCAGCCACAACCACTACGACCACTTGGACGCCCCCACGCTGCGCCGCCTGCCGCCCGACACCCCGGTGTTCGTCCCGGCCGGCCTGGCCCGCTGGTTCCACCGCCGCCGCTTCACCCGTGTCACGGAGCTCGACTGGTGGGAGGCGGCCGAACTCGACGGCGTCCGCTTCGACTTCGTCCCGTCCCACCACTGGTCCAAGCGCACCCTCACCGACACCTGCCGCAGCCTGTGGGGCGGCTGGGTCCTGACCGACCAGGAGGGGCAGCGCGTCTACTTCGCGGGCGACACGGGCTACGGCCACTGGTTCTCCCGCATCGGCCGCCGCTACCCCGGTATCGACCTCGCCCTCCTGCCCATCGGCGCCTACGACCCCCGCTGGTGGCTCAGCGACGTCCACTGCGACCCGGAGGAAGCGGTCCGAGCGGCCCAGGACCTGGGAGCGACCAGGATGGCCCCCATGCACTGGGCCACTTTCGTCCTGTCGGCGGAACCGGTCCTGGAGCCCCTCACGCGGGTACGGGCGGCCTGGGAAAAGACGGGCCGGCCCCGAGAAAACCTCTGGGACATGCCGGTAGGCGCTTCAAGGGTGCTGACGACGAACCCGCACCCCGGAAACAAAACAGCCTCCAACGGCGCTACCGAACCCGCCGCACCACACTCGGCACCGCACTGATCAGCAGTGTCAGCCCGATCGCCGCCACGACCCCCTCCCACGGCTCATCGAACAACGACCCCCCGAGAACCCCGATCAACTGATACGTCACGGCCCAGGCCAGACAGGCCGGCAGGTTCCCCCGGGAGAACCGCCGTATGGGCCACTTCGCCAGAAGACACGCCAACATCACCGGAATCCGCCCCGCCGGCACCAGCCGTGACAGCACCAGCACCGCCACACCGTGCTCGGCGAGCTTCGTCTGCGCCTGCTCCAGCCGGTCCTCGGGGGCCCGCGCCCGGAGCGCCTCCAGCCAGCGCGAGCCGTTCTTCGACTTCATCCCGCGCCGCCCCAGCCAGTACAGCGCCGCGTCGCCGAGGAACGCCGCCAGCGACGCCGTCACGAACACCATCGCCAGCGAGAACGGCGCCGTCTGGTGCACGGCGACCACGGCCGCCGAACTCACCAGCGCGCCCGTAGGGATCACCGGCACCAGCGCCCCGACCAGCACCAGCACGAAAAGCGTCGGATAACCGATCGCCTGCTGCGTGGACTCCGGCACGACGGACGCCGGGGTGACGGCCGACGCCGCGAGCAGAGGTATCGCGGCCTGTGCCACGGGCCCGGTCGGGATCACCGCGCGACCTCGAGGCGCACGCTCTCCCCGTGCCCGAGCCGGTGCACCGCCACGCCGGGCGCGTGCCGCGCGGCGAGCCGCACGAACTCGTCACCCGGCGCATGGAACTCGTGGGGGCGCACGGCGTCCATCCCGATCGGCCAGTACGTGCCGTAGTGCACCGGCACCGCACTGCGTGGCGCCAGCCGCGCCAGCGCCTGGGCCGCCCGGCCCGCGTCCAGGTGCCCCTCGCCCAGGTACGGCCCCCAGCCGCCCACCGGCAGCAGCGCCACCTCGACCGGCCCGACCTCCTCGGCCATGTCGTCGAACAGCCCGGTGTCCCCGGCGAAGTACGTCCGGGCCTCGCCGGCGACGACGTAGCCGAGCGCGGGGGAGCGGTGCGGTCCGAGCGGCAGCCGGCGTCCGTCGTGCCGCGCGGGCACGGCCCGTACGACGATGTCGCCGACCGGCGTCTCGTCCCCGGGCGCCACCTCGCTGACCCGCAGGTGCGCGAGCCGGCGCAGTCCCGGCACCGCCCGGCGCGCGCCCCGGGGCACGAGCAGGCGCGTGCCCGGAGCGAGCCGCATCAGCGACGGCACATGCAGGTGGTCGGCGTGCAGATGCGAGACCAGCGCGACATCCGCCTGGCGGGCGCCGGGAGGCGGCAGGTCTCCGCGCCGGCGGCGCAGGTGCGCGAGCCGGCGCGCGAACAGCGGATCGGTGAGCACGCGTACGTTCGAGTCCTCGACCGTGCAAGTGGCGTGACCCCACCAGGTGATCTCCACCGGCACTTCTTTGCCTCCTTCGCGCGACTCCCCGAAGCCTACGTGCAGGAGTAGGGTCGGCGGCTGAACCGGAGGTGAGGGGGACGCCATGGGGCCGGTCCGGGTCACGGCGATCGCGAGTCTGACGCCGCTGGAGGAGCTCGACGACGATCCGTTCCTGGTCGACTCCCGCAGCCAGCACGCGATGTGCGCCCGCTGGGCCGCCGAGCGGGGCTATGTGATCAGCCGGGAGTTACTGGTCCGGGGGCTGCGTCCCGACCACGGCGCGCTGTGGGACGGCGTCCGCCCCGGCCTGGACCTGTTCGTGGCACCCAGCCGGAGAGTGCTGGAGAGCGCGCTCGCCTCCGTCGAGGAGTTCACCGCGGAGTGCGCGCGGCGCGGGGTACGCGTCGAGACGGTCGGGCACGCGGAGCCGGCCTACGACGCGGCGATGAAGGCGTGCGTGCACCGCCGGCTGTCGATGCCGACCGCCGGCTACGACGGGCGCTGACGCGACGGTCCGGGGGACACCAGGCGTCCGCGGAGCGTTGTGGCACTGTGGGTGAGGGTCCGTGGTCGCGACGGGCCGGGACGTGAGGTGGCTGGGCGTGCGGGGCGTGCGGTGGCGGCGGGTCGCCAGTCAGGTCGGGCGGAGCGTCGCCGTGTGGGCGGTCTCCACCCTCACCATGCTCGTGCTCGCCGGGATCCTGCCCGACTTCCGGCTCCGCTCGGCCGACGGCGACAGCGCGACCGACATCGCCGTCAAGGCGGCCTTCGGCGCCGGCGCCTTCGGTCTGCTGTCGGCCGTGGTCTGGCCCCTGCTCGTCCGGCTCCTGCTCCTCGTACCGGCGCTCGTGCTCGGACTGCTGGTGTTCTTCCTCAACGGCGCGCTGCTACTGCTCGCCCTGCGCCTCGACCCCGGGGAGCGCGGCACCGCCGCCCCGGAGACCGCCGTCGTGGTCGCCGCCGTGATGTCCGCCGTGGCGTCCGCCACCGGCGCCGCCCTCGCCGTGCGCGACGACGACGCCTACCGCCGCAGGCTGTACCGCCTCTCGGACCGCCGCCGCAGGTCCAAACCGCCCTGCCCGTCCACCCCCGGCACGGTCTTCCTGCAACTCGACGGCGTCGGCCACGACGTCCTGCTGGACGCGGTCGCCGAGGGTCTGATGCCCACCGTCGCCCGCTGGCTCGGCATCGGCGACGGCGCCCGCCCCACCCACCGGCTCACCCCCTGGCGCACCGACTGGTCCAGCCAGACCGGCGCCAGCCAGCTCGGCATCCTGCACGGCAGCAACCACGACGTCCCGGCGTTCCGCTGGTACGAGAAGGACACCCGCGAGGTCGTCGTCTGCAACCGCCCGAGCAGCGCCGCCGAACTCCAGCGCCGCGCCGTCGGCTACGCGGGGCACGGCGGTCTGCTCGCCGTCGACGGCGCCAGCCGCGGCAACCTGTTCAGCGGCGGCGCCGAGCAGCAGGCCCTCGTGTTGTCCGTCGCCGCCCGCCGCAGCCGGGAGAACCGCTCCCGCGCGGGCTACTTCGCCTACTTCTCCGACCCGGCCAACGCCGTGCGCACGGCCCTGTCCTTCGTCGCCGAGGTGGGCCGCGAGGTCGGCCAGTCCACCCGGGCCCGCCTCGGCAAGCACCGCCCGCGCGTCTCCCGCGGCGGCCTCTACCCGCTCGTGAGGGCCTTCGCGACCGTCGTCGAGCGGGACGTCGTCGTGGCCGCCGTGACGGGCGACATGCTCGCCGGCCGCACCGCCGTCTACGCCGACCTCGTGGCCTACGACGAGGTCGCCCACCACTCCGGCCCGGCGAGCCGCGACGCGCGGAAGGTCCTCGAACGCCTCGACCGCTCCCTCGCCCTGATCGAGAACGTCGCCGAGCACGCCCCGCGCCCGTACCGGATCGTCGTGCTGTCCGACCACGGCCAGAGCCCCGGCGAGACCTTCCGCTCCCGCTACGGCCTCACCCTCGGCGACCTGGTGCGGGCCGGCTGTGGGCTGCCCGTGCCGCGCCGCGCGGAGCGCACCCGCAGCGGGGCGGAGGCCCGCGCCGCCGTGCGCGCCGCCCTGCGCATCCCCGTCGAGGAGAGCGGCGAGCGACACCGCCCCACACGCCGCTCGGAGCCGATCGTGCTGGCCTCCGGCAACCTCGGCCTGGTCTCCTTCCCGGACGTCACGCACCGCATGAGCAAGGAGGAGATCGACGCCCGCCACCCCGCGCTGCTGCCGACCCTCGCCAACCACCCCGGCATCGGCTTCCTGCTGGTCCGCAGCGACGAGCATGGCGGGGTCGTCCTCGGCGCGTACGGCGCCGAGATACCGCTGGCCGACCTCGACGACAACCCGGGCCCGCTCGCCCCGTTCGGCCCGGGCGCCGCCGACGCGGTACGCCGCACCCACTCCTTCCCGCACACCGCCGACATCATGGTCAACTCCTTCCACGACCCGGCCGACGGCGAAGTCCTCGCCTTCGAGGAGCAGATCGGCTCCCACGGCGGCCTCGGCGGCGCCCAGGGCAAGCCCTTCCTGCTGTCGCCGCTCGGCTTCTCCGCGCCGGTCGGCGAGAGGGAGGAACTCGTCGGCGCCGAGCACGTCCACCGCGTCCTGCGCCGCTGGATGCGCGAGTCGGACGGCCCCCAGGTGCCGCTGGAGACCAGCGAGGAGCGCGCCGCCTGAGAGCGTGCCGCGTCCGGGCAGCGGCGTGCCTGACCCCGCAGGGCGGCTGCCGTTCGCGTCAGAGGGCAGGTCTTCCGCGTGAGTTGAGCGGGAGTGTGATCGGATGGTGGCCAGGAACCCGGTCGTGGTTCCGGATACTCATCGAAAGGATGCGTCATGGCAGCCACGCGCTCCGCACACACCGTGTGGGAAGGCAACCTGTTCAAGGGCAACGGCGTCGTCACCTTCGACTCCTCCGGCATCCTCGCCGAGCAGCCGGTCAGCTGGGCGGCCCGCACCGAGGAGCCGGGCGGGAAGACCAGCCCGGAGGAGCTGATCGCCGCCGCCCACTCCAGCTGCTTCTCGATGGCCTTCTCCAACATCCTCGACAAGGCCGGCACCCCGCCGACCAAGCTGGTGACTTCCGCCGACGTCACCTTCCAGCCCGGCGAGGGCATCACCGGCATCCACCTCACCGTCGAGGGCACCGTCCCCGGCATGGACGAGGCGGCCTTCCTCGCCGCCGCCGAGGAGGCCAAGGTCGGCTGCCCGGTCAGCCAGGCCCTCAAGGCCACGCCCATCACCCTGACCGCCAAGCTCGCCTGACCTGCCCCAGCCACGTCGCGCGGGCCCGCCCACCAGGGCCGGCCCGCGCGACGTCGTCGGCGCCCGGGGTAGGAACCAGACGCTCTGCCGCCGACGGTCCGGAAGGAAAGCGATGCTGCCGGAACGTCCACCAGCGCGACGGCGCTCGCCTCCGCCACCCGTGACCGGACCCGTGTCCTGCTACGTACCGGCCCGGCTCCCCTTCGTGCTCCTGGACCTGATCGGCTACGTCCTGCTCGGACGGATCAGCACCCGCTCCGGCTCGCTGCTGGCGGCCTCCGACGACGCCCCCGTACCTGTCCCGCCTCCGCGCTCGCCCTCCGGGAGCCGACGACCATGACGCCACGCCCCGCCGTCTCCGCCCACCGGGGCGGCTCCGAGCGTGCCGGACCCGCCACCTGGGAGGCGTACGAGGACGCGCTGGAGTCCGGCGCGGAGTACGCCGAGTTCGACATCCGCCGCACGAAGGACGGCGTCCTCGTCGTCTACCACGACCCCCGGGTCGGGCCGGCCGGGCCGCCGCCGGCCGCGCTCACGCACGCCGAGCTGAGCGAGCGGGCCGGCTACGACGTGCCGGTGGTGGACGAGGTGATGGAGCTGATCGCCGGGAGGCTCGTGGCGCACCTGGACCTGAAGGAGACCGGTTACGAGCGGGAGGTGATCGACCGGGCGGTGGCCCTGCTCGGCGTGGACGGGCTCGTCGTGACGTCACTGGAGGACTGCTCCGTGGCCGCCGTCGCGCAGGCCTTCCCCGGGGTGCGTACCGCGCTGTCCCTGGGGCGCGACCGCAGGGAGCTGGCCCTGGCCCGGTTGCCCGGGACCCGGCTGAGCGAGCTGTTCCCGGCGCGCCGCATCCGGGCCTGCGGGGCCCACGGCGTCGCCGTGCACCAGCGGCTGGCCAGGGCCACCGTGCTCCGCGAGGCGACCCGCCGCGGCCTGTTCACCATGGTGTGGACGGTCAACGACGACACACTGATGCGGGCCTTTCTCGCCCACCCGCGCGTGGACGTGCTCGTCACCGACCGGCCCCGGCGGGCCGTGGCGCTCCGCGGGCCGGTCACCCCCTCGCGCCATTGACAACAGCGCACTCAAGATTTGTGCTGGAAAGGGAGAGCGCCCTGGCGGAAGGGGACAGCGATGGGACGTGCGGTCGGGATCGACCTCGGAACCACGAACTCGGTGGTCGCCGTGCTGGAGGGCGGCGAGCCCACCGTCATCGCCAACGCGGAGGGGGCCAGGACCACACCCTCGGTCGTGGCGTTCGCCAAGAACGGCGAGGTGCTGGTCGGGGAGGTGGCCAAGCGGCAGGCCGTGACGAACGTGGACCGCACCGCCCGTTCGGTCAAGCGCCACATGGGTGACGCGCACTGGCGCTTCCCCGACCACGGCGACATCGACGGCACCCGCTACCGGGCGCAGGAGCTGTCCGCGCGGGTGCTGCAGAAGCTGAAGCGGGACGCGGAGTCCTACCTCGGCGAGGACGTCACCGACGCGGTGATCACCGTCCCGGCGTACTTCGACGACACCCAGCGGCAGGCCACGAAGGAGGCCGGGGAGATCGCCGGCCTGAAGGTGCTGCGGATCATCAACGAGCCGACGGCCGCCGCCCTCGCCTACGGCCTGGACAAGGAGAACGACCAGACCGTGCTCGTCTTCGACCTCGGAGGCGGCACCTTCGACGTCTCGCTGCTGGAGATGGGCGAGGGCGTCATCGAGGTGAAGGCCACCAACGGCGACACCCACCTCGGCGGCGACGACTGGGACCAGCGGATCGTCGAGTACCTGGTCAAGCGCTTCAAGGGCCAGTACGGGGTCGACCTCGCGGGCGACAAGATGGCCGTGCAGCGGCTGCGCGAGGGCGCCGAGAAGGCCAAGATCGAGCTGTCCAGCTCCACCGAGACGACGATCAACCTGCCCTACATCACGGCCTCGTCCGAGGGGCCGCTGCACCTCGACGAGAAGCTGACGCGGGCCCAGTTCCAGGAGCTCACCGCCGACCTGCTGGACCGCTGCAAGGAGCCCTTCCACCAGGCGGTCAAGGACGCCGGTGTGAAGCTCTCGGCGATCGACCACGTGATCCTGGTCGGCGGCTCGACCCGGATGCCCGCGGTGACCGACCTGGTCAAGGAACTCACCGGCAAGGACCCGCACAAGGGCGTCAACCCCGACGAGGTCGTGGCCGTGGGCGCCGCGCTCCAGGCGGGCGTCATCCGCGGCGACGTCAAGGACGTACTGCTCCTCGACGTCACCCCGCTGTCCCTCGGCATCGAGACCAAGGGCGGCATCATGACGAAGCTCATCGAACGCAACACGACGATTCCCACCCGGCGTTCGGAGATCTTCACCACCGCCGCCGACAACCAGCCCTCGGTCGGCATCCAGGTCTATCAGGGCGAACGGGAGATCGCCGCGTACAACAAGAAGCTCGGCGTCTTCGACCTGACGGGCCTGCCGCCTGCGCCGCGCGGTGTGCCGCAGATCGAGGTGGCCTTCGACATCGACGCCAACGGCATCATGCACGTCTCCGCGAAGGACCTGGCGACCGGCCGCGAGCAGAAGATGACCGTCACCGGCGGCTCGGCCCTGCCCAAGGACGACATCGACCGCATGATGCGCGAGGCCGAGCAGTACGCGGAGGAGGACCGCAAACGCCGCGAGGCCGCCGAGACCCGCAACCAGGCCGAGCAACTCGTCTACCAGACCGAGAAGTTCCTGCGCGACAACGGCGACAAGATCCCCGCCGACACGAAGACCGAGGTCGAGTCCGCCATCACCGAGGTGAAGGAACAACTGGAACGGCAGGCGGACACCGCCGCCCTGCGCGCCGGCGTGGAGAAGCTCGCCTCGGTCAGCCAGCAGATGGGCCAGGCGATGTACGCCCAGGCCCAGCAGACGCCCACCGGGGAACCCTCCGGCACCCCGCGGGACGAGGAGGACGTCGTCGACGCGGAGATCGTGGACGAGGAGAAGGACCGGCGGGACGAGAAGGGCGGCGCCGCCTAGGCCGTGTCCGCACGGCGAGGCAGGGCGGGATCGGCAGGTCTACGCCGGCGGGGCGTGGCTGCCCGACGCGGCGGGCGGCAGGGTCACGCACACCGCGTCCAGGACGGTCGCGTACGGCGTGCCGAAGTGGGTGAGCCTGGAGCGGAGCCGGTCCAGACCGTCGCGGTGGTCCGTCAGGAGCTGGGTGTCGCCGGTGCGGGCCGCGCACTCGAGGACCGCGGGGAGGAAGTCCGGCGGTTCCTCGCCGGTCGTCTCCAGGCCGTGCGCGCGGTACAGCTCCTCGGAGGGCGTCGGTGCCGCCTCGCGCCAGGCGCTGAGATACAGGCTGTGGTCCGGCTCCGCCTCGAAGACCTCGACGTAGTGCGCCGCCAGCTCACGCGGTGGGCTGAGCGCCGCATGGTCGGCGAACTCCCGTAGCTGCGGGGCGGCTTCGCGCAGCAGCGGAAGCCGGGCGTGGAAGGTGTCGTCGGGGAACATCAGGCACAGCGCCGCCGCCTGGTACAGCACCTCGAATCCGGGCATCGGACCTCCTTCGCGTGTGCCCCGCGATCCCGACGCTAGGGGCGGGCAGGGGGGCACACCCGCCGACGGGGTCCGTACGGGTCAGGCTGGACGCAAGGGGGTGTGGAGCGGCCGGGCTCCGTGCAGTGGGCGGAGCCCGGCCGTCCCGTTCTCTCCCTCCCGCCCCGGGGGGAGGCTGAGGCGGCAGGGAGAGAGGCAGGGGACCAGACACTCACACAGCGCACGGCCCACGCCGGACGTCACCCGGCATCCTGCGACCTGAGGGGCCGTCGGTGCGCTGTGACAGTTCTGTGAGGACGCGCGCTTGTCTCCATGAGGGTGCCGCAGCGAGCGGGGCGCGTCGGTGGCACGGACTCGCAGACGAACCCGGTGCGAACGAGGACGATCTTGAGCCAGGAACGGCAAACGCGCTACGCACGATCCCACGACGGGGAACTGGGCGCGGCCGTCGCGCTGGCCCAGGACGGGGACGAGACCGCTTTCGCGGTCGCTTACCGGCTCGTGCTGCCCGGACTGCTCGGCTATCTGCGCGGACTCGTCGGCGACGACGCGGAGGACGTGGCGTCCGACGCCTGGCTGCAGATCGCCCGGGACCTCGGACGGTTCCGGGGGGACGGGGCGGGTTTCCGCGGCTGGACCGCCACCATCGCCCGGCACCGGGCACTGGACCATGTGCGCCGCCAGCGCGCGCGGCCCCGGCCGGGGCCGATCGAGCAGGACGTACTCGACCTGCCCGGCCCGCGCAGCACCCACGACCAGGCCCTGGAGGCCGTCGCCACGAGCGGGCCCTGGAACTGGTCCGCGGGCTGCCGCAGGACCAGGCCGAGGTCCCCAAGCGTGCCGACATTCGCCTGACCTGCGTCGGCAGCAGCCTGTTCGCCGCACGGAAGACGGCCGAGCCGGACCAGGTCGACGGACGCTACGGCGACACCCAGCACACCTGGGAACCGGTGCCGGCACCCGACCGCATCCGCAAGTCGGTGCACGACTACGTCGACATGGCCGGACTGGCGTACGCGGCTTTCGACTTCGCCGAGGACGAGGACGGCTTCTGGTGGTTCCTCGAGTGCAACCAGAGCGGCCAGTTCGGCTTCGTGGAACTGGAGACCGGGCAGCCGATCGCGCAGGCGGTCGCCACATGGCTGTCACGGCCGGCCAGGCGCTGAACCGCTCAGAAGCTCTCGCGGTACTCCCGCAGCAGCCGCTCGGTGCGCTGCGTCGAGGCGGCGCCCGCGGTCATGTGGTCGAGGACCTCCAGATGCGCGGAGACCTCCTTGCGGGAGTCGAGGTACAGCGCGCCGGTCAGGTACTCGGTGAAGACCATGTCGGGCAGTTCGGGCTCGGCGAAGCGGAACAGGGAGAACGGCGCGTACGTGCCCGGGTGCGGACCGTCCTTGAACTCGGCGATCTGGAGCGTGACGCGGTCCCGCTCCGAGTACTCCAGCAGCTTGTCCAGCTGGTCCCGCATCACCTGGCCGTCGACGCTCACCGGCCGCCGCAGCACCGTCTCGTCCATGATCACCCACAGGTGCGGCGGGTTCGGGCGATCCAGCAGCCGCTGCCGCTCCATGCGCAGCGAGACGTGCAGCTCCACGGCCTGAGGCCCGGAGTTCCCGATGGTGCCGGCCTGCAGCACCGCACGCGCGTACGCCTCGGTCTGCAGGAGCCCCGGCACGAAGTGCGGCTCGTAGGACCGGATGATCCGGGCGGCGCCCTCCAGGCTCACGTACAGGCTGAACCACTCCGGCAGCACGTCGTGGAACCGCTGCCACCAGCCCGGCCGGTTCGCCTCCTCGGCGAGCTCGACGAACGCGGTCACCTCGTCCTCGGCGACGCCGTACGCCGTCAGCAGGATCTGCACGTAGGGGATCTTGAGCGCGACGTCGGCGGTCTCCATGCGCCGGACCGTCGCGGGGGCGACGCGCAGCACCCTGGCGGCCTCGTCACGACTGAGGCCCGCCGCCTCGCGCAGCTCCTGCAGCCTCTTGCCCAGCACCACCTGGCCCACGGTCGGTGCGGCCCGCCGTTCACTCACGCCACGCCTCCCCAACGTGCCCCAGCCTGTGATCAGTTTGTCACGTTCCGACGGGGGTCTCACAGGGCCGCGGGCGAGAAGATCGCGGGAAACGGACGTGCCGCCGGGGCATTACCCCGCGGGTAATCGACCGGGCGCGCCCGGGACGGGATCGTGAACGCACCGGGCCCCGGGCCGGCGCACTCCGGCCCGGGGCCCGGTACCCGCTGCCGCACCACGACCCGACGGAGGGTGATGCCCCATGTCCGCGACCCCGCTGGCCACACCAGCCCGGACCAGTGCGCCGCAGCCGGCGCTGCGCCGCTTCCTCGCCCTGGACGCGGTGGTGACCGGCACCAACGCGCTCGCCTACCTCGCGTGTTCCGGTCCGCTCGGCCGCTTCCTCGGCGTGGACGCCGCGCTGCTGCTCGCACTGGGCGCGTTCCTGATCGCCTACGCGGCGGGCGTGGGCTTGCTGGCCTCCCGCAGCAAGCCGCCGGCGCTCGGCGTGCGGGCCGTCGTCGAGGCCAACCTCGCCTGGGCGGCGGTGAGCCTCGCGGCCCTGGCGCTGTGGCTCAGGCCGAGCACGGCGGGCGCCGTGTGGACGGTGCTCCAGGCCCTGGTCGTGGCTGCTTTCGCCGTCCTCCAGTACACGGCACTGAGGGCCCGTCAGGGCATGAGCGACTGAAGGTACTTGACCGTCGCCGGGTCGGCCGGGAGGAGCGTCTCGATGGCCAGCTCGGCGACGGTCACGTCCATCGGGGTGTTGAACGTGGAGATCGAGGAGATGAACGACAGCGTCCGCCCCTCGTGCTCGATCCGCAGCGGCAGCGCGAAGTACGGCACCGGCTCCGAGGACTCCTCCGCCGGATCCGCGTCGGGCACCGGATACGCCGCCACCTCCTCGTACAGCGCTCGCAGCGGCTCGGAGCGGTGCAGCGCGATCTGCCGCTCCATCTGCTCCAGCAGGTGCCCGCGCCAGGCGCGCAGGTTGCGGATGCGCGGCGCCAGGCCCCGCGGGTGCAGGGCCAGCCGCATCGCGTTCAGCGGCGGTTCGAGCAGCGACTCGTCCACGCCGTCGACCAGCGCCATGATCCCCCGATTGGCCGCCACGACGTCGTACACCGCGTCCACCACCAGCGCCGGATACGGCTCGTAGCCCCCGATCAGCCGTTCGATGCCCTCGCGCAGCGCGCCCAGCGCCGGGTCGTCCAGCGGCGTCTCGGGATAGCGCGGGGCGTAACCGGCCGCCAGCAGCAGCGCGTTGCGCTCCCGCATGGGGATGTCCAGGTGCTCGGCCAGCCGCAGCACCATCTCCTCGCTGGGCCGGGAGCGGCCCGTCTCGATGAAGCTGATGTGCCGGGCCGAGGAGTCCGCGCGCAGGGCCAGCTCCAGCTGGCTGACCCGGCGCTGTTCCCGCCAGGCCCGCAGCAGCGGGCCCACGCCCTGGCCGGCGGTGGACGGATGAGTGGTCATGCCGGGACCGTAGTCGAGAACCGGTCGTGCCGGACAGGCGGCACCGCTGTGACCAGGGCCCCTGACGTCCCTCTGTGGCAGGCTGAGAAGGGAGAAGAGGACTCCCGCGTCAGGGAAGGAGCGCTGCCCATGCCCGTCGAACCGCTGTCGCAGAAGGAGGTCGAGGACCGGCTGGCCGAGCTGCCGGGCTGGTCGCTCGACGGGGACCGCCTCACCCGCTCCTACCGTCTCGGCTCGCACTTCGCGGCGACGGCGATGGTCGTGCACATCGCCCAGGTCCAGGAGGAGCTCGACCACCACTCCGACCTCACGCTCGGCTACAACACGGTGTCCCTGTCCGTGCACACGCACAGCGCGGGCGGCGCCGTCACCGAGAAGGACGTCGAGCTCGCCCGCAGGGTGGAGGACCTGGCGCCCGGGCACGGGGCACACTGACCGGGTGCTCGACTACGACAAGGAAGCGGAGCGGTACGACGCCTCGCGCGGCGGTGAGCCCAGGGCGGCCGCCGCCGCGAACGCGGTGCTGAGCCTCGTGCCGCCGGACGCGCGCAGCCTGCTCGACGTCGCCTGCGGCACCGGCATCGTGACCCGCCGGCTCGCTGCCGGGCGCGACGGCATGCGGGTGACCGGCGTGGACCTCGCCCCGGCGATGGCCCGGCAGGCCGCCGCCCGGCTGCCCGGTGCCGTGGTGCTCGGCGACAGCCGCCGGCTGCCCTTCCGGGACGGCGGGTTCGACGCCGTGTCCAGCGTGTGGCTGCTGCACCTGGCCGCCGGGCCCGCCGACGTCCGGACCATCGTCGGCGAGTGCGCGCGGGTGCTGCGGCCCGGCGGTGTCTGGGTCACCACGGTCGACAAGGCCGCCTCCCACAACGTGGGCAGTGACATCGATGTCGTCCTGTCCTCCCGCCCGCCCAGCCCGGTCCGGGACGCGGTGGCGGACGTCGAGACCCACGCCGCCGCGCACGGCCTGGTCCCGGCCGGGCAGGCCCGCTTCCGCGGCCACGGGCAGGGCCGCAGCCCGCGCCGCACGGTCGCCGACCTGCGCAGAGGCTGGTTCGTCACACTGCCGCCCGGTCACCCGCTCGCCGACGGCTTCGCCACCCGTCTGGCGGAACTCCCCGACCAGGACAGACCCCGCCCCGACCCGTACTTCACGCTCCGGGCGTTCCGGAAGCCGTGAGGGAGCCTAGAGCTCGGGTGAACGCGTCGATGCCGGCGGCCCCGTCGAACAGCGGGCGGCACTGGCTCCGGCCGGGGAACTCCTCCCAGCCGCTGCCGGGGTCGAGGAAGTCGGTGCGAGTCCGTCGACCACGCCCACGCCGAGTTCCTGCGCCTGGGCACGGCCATCGAGGTGCCGGCTCCGGACGAACTGCGGTCGAGGATCGCCCGGGCCGTGGCCGAACGGGCAGTGGTACGGCAACTCCCGTGCACGTGGCGGCGACTGAGAGGCGGAACCCGCCCGCCCTTTCAGGAGGTCCGTCCCGTGAAGCACCCGCACAGGCACCGCAGACGCCGCCTGCTCCTGCCCGTCGCCGTCGTCACGGCGGCGCTCACCGGCGCCGGCCTGACCACGTTCGCCACCGGCGACACGGCCGAGGCCGCCACCGCCCGGCAGGCCGAGAAACTGGACCGGGGCGTGGTCAGCATCCACACCGGCAGTGGCAACCTGGTCAGCTGGCGCTGGCTGGGCACCGATCCGAACGACGTGTCATTCAACGTGTACCGGGCCGGTACGAAGGTCAACGCGACTCCGATCACCGGCTCCACGAACTACTTCCACTCCGGCGCCCCCTCGCAGGCCGACTACACCGTCCGCGCGATCGTGAGCGGCGTGGAGCAGGGCGACTCGGTGCACGCGATCCAGTTCCGCACCGGCTACAAGGACGTCCCGATCTCGCCGCCCGCGGGCGGCACCGCCCCGGGCAACTCGGCGTACACCTACGAGGCCAACGACGCCTCCGTGGGTGACCTGGACGGTGACGGCGGGCTGGACATCGTGCTGAAGTGGCAGCCGACCAATGCCAAGGACAACTCGCAGTCCGGCTACACGGGCAACACGATCGTCGACGGCATCAAGCTGGACGGTACCCGGCTGTGGCGTATCGACCTGGGGCGCAACATCCGCTCCGGGGCGCACTACACGCAGTTCCAGGTGTACGACTACGACGGCGACGGCAAGGCCGAGGTCGCCATGAAGACCGCCGACGGCACCAGGGACGGCACCGGCGCGGTCATCGGCAACTCGTCGGCCGACCACCGCAACTCCAGCGGCTACGTGCTGTCCGGCCCCGAGTACCTGACGATGTTCAACGGGCAGACGGGCAAGGCGATGCAGAGCGTCGACTACGTCCCGGGCCGGGGCAACGTCTCCTCCTGGGGCGACAACTACGGCAACCGCGTGGACCGTTTCCTGGCCGGAACGGCCTACCTGGACGGCGCCCGCCCGTCGCTGATCATGGCGCGCGGCTACTACACGCGTACCGTCATCGCGGCCTGGGACTGGCGAGGCGGTCAGTTCACCCGCCGCTGGACCTTCGACACCACCTCCTCGACCAACAGTGGCAAGGGCTACGACGGTCAGGGCAACCACAGCCTCTCCGTCGCGGACGTCGACGCCGACGGCAGGGACGAGATCGTCTACGGCGCCATGACCGTCGACGACAACGGCAACGGGTTGTGGACCACCAAACTGGGCCACGGCGACGCGGCCCACCTCGGGGACCTCAACCCCTCCCGGGCGGGCCTGGAGTACTTCAAGGTCTCCGAGGACTCCAGCAAGCCCGGCTCCTGGATGGCCGACGCCCGCACCGGCCAGATCCTCTGGCAGACGGCGTCGGGCTCGGACAACGGCCGCGGTGTCGCCGCCGACATCTACGCCGGCAGCGCGGGCGCCGAGGCGTGGTCCGCCGCCGACACGACCCTGCGCTCGGCCACCGGCGCCTCGCTCGGCCGGGAACCGTCCAGTATCAACTTCCTGTCCTGGTGGGACGGCGACCCGGTCCGCGAACTCCTCGACGGCACCCGCATCGACAAGTACGGCACGTCCGGCGACACCCGCCTGCTGACCGGATCCGGCGTCTCGTCCAACAACGGCACGAAGTCCACGCCCGTCCTGTCCGGCGACATCCTGGGCGACTGGCGCGAGGAGGTCGTCTGGCGCACCAGCGACAACACGGCGCTGCGCATCTACTCGACCCCGCACGAGACCAGCACGAAGATCACGACCCTGCTCCACGACACGCAGTACCGCACGGCCCTGGCCTGGCAGAACACGGCGTACAACCAGCCCCCGCACCCCAGCTTCTTCATCGGCAACGCGATGCCGACGGCTCCCCGGCCGACGGTCCACACCCCCTGAGAAAGCGCGAGGGCGTATGCCGTCTTTGGCATACGCCCTCGAATAGCACGGTCAGGCCACCGTGCAGCTGTGGTCACCCAGCTTGAACGCCGTCGGTTTCGTGTTCGTCCCCGACGAGTTGGCCGTGAAGCCGAAGCTCACGGACGAGCCCGCCGCCACGTTGCCGTTCCAGCCGACGTTCTTCGCCGTCACCGCCGAACCCGACTGCGAGGCCTCGGCGTTCCACGCCTGGGTCAGCTTCTGACCGTCGGCGAAGGACCAGCCGAGCGACCAGCCGTTCCAGACGCCGGCACCGGTGTTGGTGAGCTGCACGTCCGCCTGGAAGCCGCCCGACCACTGGCTCGTGATCTTGTACGTCACCTTGCAGGCACCGTTCGGCTCGGGGCCGGGCCCGGGGCCCGTGGTGCCGCCGTCGGAGCTGTCGCCGTAGATGACGCCACGGCCGTTCGTCGACACGTACACCCTGCCGTACACCCTCGGGTCACCGGTGATGGCCGCGCCCGTCCAGCCCCACTGGTGGGTGTCGTCGTTGATACGGGTCCAGCTCGCGCCCTTGTCCGTGGAGCGGAAGATGCCGCGCACGCCGCCGATCTTCGCGCTGGTGTAGAGCGTCTGGTAGGAGGCGCCGGGGGCCGCCTTGCCGAAGCCGATGGTGTCGGCCTGTTCGACGTTCTGCAGCTTCGTGAAACTCGTGCCGCCGTCCGTCGAGTGCCACAGGCCGTACGCCCCGTCATGCGCGCCGCCCGCCAGCCACACGTCGCCCTTCCCGCCGGGCAGGGCCTTGAAGCGGACACTGTCACCTCCGGGCAGCCCCGTCGCCGGTGACTCCTTGAATGTGGCCCCGCCGTCCGTACTGACGTAGAACTTCCCGGACTTGAAGCCGTAGAAGGTCTTCGGGTCGACGCGGTCCGACTCGACGATCGCCCCGGAGGGGATCCCGCCGGACGCCTGCCACGACGTGCCGAAGCCGGTCGTGTGGTGCACGCCGGCGCCCTGCGGGCTCCACAGGAACCGGCTGCCGTCGGCCGCCGCCGCGACCGTGCCGCCGCCGCTGACGCCCGAGGGGTCGGTCCCCGCGAACCAGTTGGCGCCGTTGTCCGTCGAGAACGAGATGTGCGGACCGGAGTCGAGGTCGCCGACCCGGACGACCGTGTTCGGGTTCGACTCGGCGAAGTCCAGGCTCGTGGTCGTCGTGAAGTTCGGCTGGGTGAACATCATCGACGGGACCTTCGTCAGATCCGTGTGCCGGAAGCCGCCGATGTCACCCAGCGCGCTCAGCAGCGGCGCGCCCGACGGCGGTGACGCCAGGTCGTTGACCGCCGTCTCCTCCAGCCCCTGCACCATCGGTTTGACGGCGAACCTGCTTCCGCTGTCCCAGTTGGTGAGGTTCTCCGTGCCGTAGATCGTCGCGCCCGTCCCGTACATCATGCGGTTAGAGTTGAACGGGTCGATCTCCAGGGCCTCCGTCATCCACCCGAGCTTCGGGGTCTGCTCGGGCGGCTGTGGGTTGGCGCCCCAGGTCAGCCACGGCGAGGACGAGACGTCCATCGTGTAGCGGTTCTCGCGGTTCGGGTACGACGTGTAGTCCCACGCCTTGGTCCAGGTCGCGCCGCTGTCCGTGGAGCGGAAGATCTGCGTGTCCGGCCACCAGGCGCTGTACGCGGTCGCCATCACCGTGCCCGGCTTCTGCCGGTCCACCGTCAGCCCGCTGAAGCCGTAGAAGGTGTCGGCCTCCGCCACCGGGCTGATGTCCTTCCAGGTCCCGGTTCCGGTCGCGTACCGCCACAGCTGTCCCTTGCCGCCGTCGTACGGTCCGCCCTTGTCGCTGTAGGCGAGGTACAGATAGCCGTTCTTCGCGTCCAGGACGCCCTTGTGGGCGAGGTGGCCGGTGGGCTGCCCGGCCAGCCGCTGCCAGGTCGCGCCCGCGTCAATCGAGCGGTACACCGCGTTGTCCTTGTCGGCGACCCCCACGTAGATCGTCTTGGTGGCGCTGCCCGAGGTGCCCGTGGACTCGTCGAAGGTGACCCAGACGATGCCCTGGTTGTCGGAGGCGTAGCCGCTCGTGTCACTCGGGTCCTGCGCGTAGTTGCCGACGTTGGGGAAGTTCGTCACCTGCGACCAGGTCACGCCCGAGTCGGTCGACCGCCACAGCCCCTTGCCGCTGGGCGCGCCCAGATACAGCACGCTGTTCCGGTTCGGGTCGACGGCCAGCCGCTCGCCCATGCCTCGCCCCGGCATGTTGCCGCCCAGCTTGAACGGCAGATTCGCCTTCTGCCAGCTCGCGCCCCGGTTGGAGGAGCGCATGACCGCACCGTTCTTCGGATCCCAGCTGTTGGTGTACGTACCGACCGCCGCGTACACCTTGTCCGGGTCGACGGAGTCGGAGGCGATGCTGACGACCCCCGTGTGCCCCCAGTCGTCCCACCCGATGGAGTCCAGCAGCGGCGTCCAGGTCTTCGACGCCTCCTGCCACCGATAGGCGCCGCCGATGTCGGTCCGGGCGTAGGCGAGGTTCTTCTCGGTCCGGTTGAAGACGATCCCGGGGACAAAACCGCCTCCGTCGATCCGTGCGTTCTTCCAGGAGTACGTATCGGCGGCGATCTTCGTCGACGGCGGATCGGCGGCCAGGGCGACAGGAGCGCCCGACAACAGCCCGGCCGCCAACGCGAGCACGGCCGTGAGTATGCGGGTTCTTCGCACGGTGGGGTTCCTTCCGTGGGAGGGGGAACGTGCGAGAGCCGGGCGGCCCCCAGTGCGGGTGGGGACCGCCCGGCCGGTCGGCCCCGTCGTCAGGTGACGGGACCTCGAACGCAGAGCTTCGGACGCTGCTCAGGGGCGCGGGGAACTGCGCGACCAGCCACATACGGCCCGCAGACAACAACCGCCCAACCCGCGGAGCGCCCGGCGGGGGCTATTCGAGAAGCTCCGCGTACGAGCCCATGGCCAGGGCGATATCCGCCTGAGCCCAGAACCGGTGATACGTGAACGACGGCACCGCACCGCCCGCGAGATAACTCTCGATCTTCGACCAGGCGGGATCGTCCTCGTAGAAGGACCGGATCGAGTCGAACGTCGACGACGAGTTGATCGCGTCACCGTTCGGCATCGTGCCCGTCCAGCCACTCGGGATCGACACCGAGTCGTCGAACCGGTTGTAGTCCGCGCGGTTCTCCGGGACGGCGACCCCGATGTCGTCCTGGTGGTTCGCCCACATACCGTCCAGCAGCTTCTTCGCCGCCGCCGCGGCCTCCGTGTCACCGGAGCGGTCGGCGTAGTACGTCAGGGTCTTGGCGTACGAGGCCGCCACACCGACGTCGTTGGTGTAGTCGGCGACGGTGACGTGCAGCCCGCTGTTGGAGCCGGGGCTGGAGGCGTTCCAGGTGTCGGGCTGGCCCGACCACTGGAGCGTCGACGGGATGCGGAACGTGCCGTCCGGGTTGAACGTGGTCTTGGACAGCGCCCAGTCGACCCACTTGTCGAGGACCGTCTTGGCCTGCGCGTTCCCCGTCTGCTGGTACAGCTCGGCGACCCGCTCCATCGACCACGCCTGGAAGCCGAACCACTGGTTGGACGGCGGGTCGTGGTAGACCGGCTTCTCGTCGTAGTACATGCCGTAGAACGTCGACTTCCCGGCGGGCGGGGTCGCGTACCGGCCCGCCCAGCTGTTGGTCGCGCCGCCGGCGATGGCACCCTCGTTCGACTGCAGCCAGCGGTAGAACTCCAGCTGCCGGTCCATGGACTTGGCCCAGTCGGCCGCGCCCGTCGCCGACTTGGGCTTCAGCGGGGCGTAGCTGCTCAGCGCGTATGCGGCGAGCGGGTTCTGGTAGCCGCCGTGGGCGTGACTGGAGCCGATGCGCCAGGCCCAGCCTGCCGAGGTGTCGGTGGCGCCGCCCCAGGCGTAGTACCAGGACATCAGGTACATCGAGGCGTCCTTGCCGGTGCCGGCCGCACAGGTCGACGGACCGACGCAGTTGCCGATCTTCTTGAAGTACTTGTCGAACATGGAGTAGCGCAGGTAGTCGCCCATCTTGGCCGCCTTGGCGACGGTCCCGGAGACCTGTCCGCCCTTGCCCTGCTCCTTCGCCCACAGGTCCGCCCAGTAGGCGGCCTGCACGGCGCGCGCGTCGGCGTCCGGCGCGTTGGTGAACTTCCACTGCTTGGCGTAGGAGGCGTCACCGGTGAACAGGTCCAGATAGCCGTTCTTGCCGCCGTACTTGAAGGCGTCACAGGTCGGCTGCGGCACCGTCTCCCACACCGACTCCTGCGCGCCGCGCTGGAAGGTGTTGATGTACGACGGGCCGGTGTCCGACGGTCCCGCCTCGCACTTGCCGGGCGAGTTGCCGTAGCCGTAGACGTTGTCGACGTCCTGGAGCCAGTGCATGCCGTAGACGTCGTCCGTGCCGTACGCGCTCTTCAGCTCGGCCGCGATCGGGTCCCGGCCGACCGAGACGCCGGTGTCGAGCCTGGCCGGGTACTCGCCCGGGGTGTCCAGCTCGGGCGCGTAGGTCGCCGGCTTCGAGGCGTTGTAGAAGGAGTTGGTCGGCTGGTCCGCGTGCGTGGGGATCATGTACTTCTCCATGAGCTCCCACGCCCCGTTGAACTTGGACCAGTCGCCCGTCACCTTGCCGTACATCGCCTGGAGCCACAGGAGGTAGCTGTACGCCTCCGAGGTGGTCTCGTGACCGTGGTCCGGCGCCTCGACGATCAGCGTCTCGACCGAGTGGTACGGAATGCCCTCGGGGGAGAAGTAGCCGTTCGCCGGGTTGGTGATCTTCCCGTAGAGCTCCAGGAAGCGGGCGTCGTACGCCTTGGTGGCCGCCAGCTGGGTGACGGTGACCGAGGCCTTGGCGTGGCCCGCGGCCGTCGACTCGAACACGGCGGAACCGGTACCCGAGTTGGCGGCCGTGACGGTCACCTTCTGCGCGGTGTTCCAGTTCTGCGGGGTGAAGGTGAGCGAGGCGCCGCCGGTGACCGACAGGCCCGAGTTGCCGCTCGCGCGGGCCGACGTCACCGTCACGTTGGACGCCGGCTGCTTGGACAGCTTCACCTCGTACGTGCCCGACTTGCCGGACTGCACGCCCAGTTGGAGCGGCGAGGCGACGACGGTGGGGCCGGAGGCGACCGTGATGCCGACCGGGGTGGAGTCGGCGGAGGCGCCCATGCTGTCGTAGGCCTTCGCCACCAGAGAATGACTGCCCACGGTCAAATCGGAGACGGACAGCGCGTACGGCGCGCTCGTGTCCGTGCCCAGCAGCTTGGTGTCGTCGTAGAACTCCACCTTGCTGATCGTGGCGTTGTCCGCGGCGGCCGCGGTGGCGGCCAGCGGGACCGCCTGGCCCTGGGTGTAGACGGCGCCGGCGGCCGGGCTGGTCAGCACGGCGATCGGCGGCTGGTGCGCGCCGGTGCAGGGTGTGCCGTTGACCGCGAAGGACGTGGGCGCGGTGTTACTGCCGCTGTAGGAGAACTGGGCGCCGGTGGAGACGGCTGCGCCCGCGGCGACCCGCGCGTTGTGGGCGGCGTTCTTGACGGTGATGTTCTGGCCGGACTGCGACCAGGTGCCGTTCCAGCCGTTGCCCAGCTTCTGGTTGCCGGAGTAGGCGTAGGTCAGCGTCCAGCCGTCGATGGCGTCCGTGCCGCGGTTGGTGAGGGTCAGGTCCGCGGTGAAGCCGGAGCCCCAGTCGTTCGTCTTGTAATCGACACTGCACTGAAGTGCGGCCGCCTGCGCGGTGGTCGACCCTGAGGAGAGCATCGTCAACGGAAGCGCGAGAGCTGCGAGTGCGGCGGTCCACAGACGCCGCACGGCTCTCCGCCGCCGGGGTGGGGGATGCATGGTGCTGGTTCCTCCTTGCGGCTCGGAGAAGTCAAGGCTTGAACCAGTGGGAGCGCTCCCATAGTGAGGACGGGTGTGGTATCGGTCAAGGACCTTGAAGAGTCGAAAAGATTCGACACCCCGTGTTGAGCGAAAGTCAGTGACTCCCCTGTTCTTTGCTGACACTTGGCGCTACCTTCCTTGACACCAGTGGGAGCGATTCCATCAGTCGACGCGTCCGTCACGACGGGCCCGGCCTGCAAGGAGTCGCTCAAGCGACACCCCTCGCGTTCAGTACTTTGAGCCGCCGCCCTCGCGGTCGTCCCCGGCTGCGCGAGAGCCGGTGCCGGGTTCCTCATGTCCTTGTCGGAGCGCGCCCTGAACGGCTGACACCCCCACCACCGAAAGGGAAACCCGCACTCATGAGCCGTACGAGAACAGCGTTACTGGCCGCCATGGCCCTGGTGGCCGGAGCCACCGGCACGGCGTTCGCCGTCGATCCGGGCGGCATCGGCACCGCCGCGGTTCCCTGCACCGTCGACTACAAGGTGCAGAACCAGTGGAGCACCGGCTTCACCGCCGCCGTGACCATCACCAACAACAGCGCCGCGAAGTCCTCGTGGTCGCTGAAGTGGTCGTACGCCGGCAACCAGAAGGTCACCAGCGGCTGGAACGCCAAGATCAGCCAGAGTGGTGCCGACGTCACCGCGGCCAACGAGAGCTACAACGCCCAGCTCGCGACGGGCGGTTCGGTCAGCTTCGGCTTCCAGGGTTCCTACAGCGGCAGCAACGCGATCCCGGCCACCTTCACCCTCGACGGCGTGACCTGCAACGTCGACGGCGGCGGCCCCGGCGGCCCCACGGACCCGCCGGACCCGGGCGGCCCCGCCAACCGGGTGAACAACCCCTATGAGGGTGCCAAGGTGTATGTGAACCCGGAGTGGTCCGCGAAGGCCGCGGCCGAGCCGGGCGGCAGCCGGGTCGCCAACCAGCCGACCGGTGTGTGGCTGGACCGGATCGCCGCGATCAATGGTGCGGGCGGCAAGATGGGCCTGCGCGCCCACCTCGACGAGGCGCTGCGGCAGAAGGGCTCCGGAGAGCTCGTCGTCCAGCTCGTCATCTACAACCTGCCCGGCCGTGACTGCGCCGCCCTGGCCTCCAACGGCGAGCTGAAGCCCGACGAGATCGGCCGGTACAAGACGGAGTACATCGACCCGATCAAGGCGATCCTCGCCGACTCGAAGTACTCCTCACTGCGGATCGTCACCACCGTCGAGATCGACTCGCTGCCGAACCTCGTCACCAACACCGGCAGCCGCCCCACGGCCACCCCGCAGTGCGACGTGATGAAGGCCAACGGCAACTACATCAAGGGCGTCGGCTACGCGCTGAACAAGCTCGGCGACGTGCCGAACGTCTACAACTACGTCGACGCCGGCCACCACGGCTGGATCGGCTGGGACGACAACTTCGGTCCCTCCGCGACCCTGTTCAAGGAGGCGGCGACCGCCGAGGGCGCGACCGTCAACGACGTCCACGGCTTCATCACCAACACGGCGAACTACAGCGCCCTGAAGGAAGACCACTTCTCCATCAGCGACAACGTGGCCGGCAAGTCCGTCCGCGAGTCGAAGTGGGTCGACTGGAACCGCTACGTCGACGAGCTGTCCTTCGCCCAGGCGTTCCGCAACCAGCTGGTCTCGGTCGGCTTCAACTCCGGCATCGGCATGCTGATCGACACCTCCCGCAACGGCTGGGGCGGCACCGCCCGGCCCGCCGGTCCCGGCCCCCAGACCTCCGTCGACGCCTATGTCGACGGCGGCCGCTACGACCGCCGCATCAACCCCGGCAACTGGTGCAACCAGTCCGGAGCCGGCCTCGGCGAACGCCCGAAGGCCAGCCCGGCCGCCGGGATCGACGCCTACGTGTGGATGAAGCCGCCGGGCGAGTCCGACGGGGCGAGCAAGGCGATCCCGAACGACGAGGGCAAGGGCTTCGACGAGATGTGCGACCCGGCGTACAAGGGCAACCCGCGCAACGGCAACAACCCGTCCGGTGCCCTGCCGGACGCCCCGCTGTCCGGGCAGTGGTTCTCCGCCCAGTTCCGGCAGCTGATGCAGAACGCGTACCCGCCGCTGTCCTGACCGGCTGACACCCCGTCCCCACGGATCCGCCGGGGCTCCGGCCCCGGCGGATCATTTTTTTGCGGGAGCGGCAAGAGTGGTGGCCTTCCCCCGGTGCGTCGGCGCAGGCTGGCGGCATCCGAGGGAGAGGCTGACCACCATGGCGCACGACCACCACAACAACCACGAACACAGGCATGGCCATGGCCATGGCCACCACCACGGCCCCACGGACATCGACTGGGCCGAGATGGGCCCGAAGCTGGAGTCACAGGCGGAGCTGTTCGCGTCCCTCTACGAGCGGGCCATGGCCTGGCTGGCGAAGGAGGTGACCGAGCCGGGCCTGATCGTCGACGCGGGCAGCGGGCCGGGCGTCGTGTCCTGTCTGTTCGCCGAGACGTTCCCTGGCGCGCGGATCGTCGCGGTGGACGGCTCCGAGCCGCTGCTGGAGCGGGCCCGGGCACGGGCCGAGCGGCTGGGGGTCGCCGACCGCTTCGGCACAATCGCCGGTGAACTCCCGGACGTACTCGACCAGTTGGACTACCCCGCCGACCTGCTCTGGGCGAGCCGCAGCCTGCACCACCTGGGCGACCAGCGGGCCGCGCTCACCGCCTTCGCCGCGCGGCTGGCGCCCGGCGGCACCCTCGCCCTCATGGAGGGCGGACTGCCCCCGCGGTTCCTGCCGCGCGACATCGGCATCGGCCGGCCCGGGCTCCAGGCGCGCATCGACGCGGTGGAGGCGGAGTGGTTCACGCGGATGCGGGCGGAGCTGCCGGGCCATGTCGCGGAGACGGAGGACTGGCCGGGGCTGCTGGCCGCCGCGGGACTGAAGCACACCAGGACGCACACGTTCCTGCTCGACCTCCCCGCACCCGCCTCGGAGCGGGCCCGTGCCTATGTCGTGGCGTCCCTGTCGCACATGAGGGAGCGGCTGGCGGACGAACTCGACGCGGGAGATCTCGCGACGCTTGACCGGCTGCTCGATTCTGACGACGAGGCGAGTCTGCACCGCCGGTCGGATGTGTTCGTTCTGGAGGCCCATACGGTGCACACGGCGGTTCGGGCTGGCTAGTACGGGCGCTGGGGCAGCCGGTCTGGTACGGGGGGCCCGGCGTTGTGGGGGCGGGTGGGTGCGCAGCCCGGCTGTGCGGGGTGCCGCTGCGCCCGCCCGTGCCGCCTGGGGGTACCTCCCAGGCCCTTAAGGCATTGGGGGAGGCACGACTGCCCGCAGCCAGGTGAGCTGCGGGCAGTCGGATTCCTCACGCGCCGTCGAACGTCGCCGGGTCCGGGCCCAGGCGGCGGTCCTCGTTGAGGGCGCTGATGGCCGCCAGGTCCTCCGTGTCCAGGCTGAAGTCGAACACCTCGATGTTCTCCTTGATCCGCGCCGGCGTCACGGACTTCGGGATGACCACGTTGCCCAGCTGGATGTGCCAGCGCAGGACGACCTGGGCCGGAGTGCGGTTGTGCTTCCGGGCGATGGCCACGATCGCCGGGACCTCCAGCAGGCCCTTGCCCTGGCCGAGCGGCGACCAGGCCTCCGTGGCGATGCCCTGCTCCGCGTGGTACTCACGGGCGGCGCTCTGCTGGAGGTGCGGGTGCAGCTCGATCTGGTTCACGGCCGGAATGACCGACGTCTCGCCGATCAGCCGCTCCAGGTGCTCGGGAAGGAAGTTGGAGACACCGATGGCCCGGATCCGGCCGTCGGCGTGCAGCTTCTCGAACGCCTTGTACGTGTCGACGTAGGTACCCCGGGCCGGCAGCGGCCAGTGGATCAGGTACAGGTCGACGAAGTCCAGGCCGAGCTTGTCCAGCGACGTGTCGAAGGCGCGCAGAGTCGAGTCGTACCCCTGGTCGGCGTTCCAGAGCTTCGTCGTGACGAACAGCTCCTCGCGGGGGAGACCGGACGCGGCGATGGCCTTGCCGGTGCCCTTCTCGTTGCCGTAGATCGCCGCTGTGTCGATGCTGCGGTACCCGGCCTCCAGTGCCGTCGCGACGGCCGACTCGGCCTGATCGTCCGGCACCTGCCAGACGCCGAAGCCCAGCTGGGGCATCTCGACGCCGTTGTTCAGGATGATCGGGGGGACCTTGCTCACGAGCTCTCGATCCTTCGGTTTGCGGTCAGGTGTACATCCCATCGTCAACGATCACGAGGCGTGATGCATTCCTGACGGGAGAATTCCGGCGTGCGATCCACCTGTTACCCGGCGGTTCACGCCCGGTACAGTGCCTCGACCTCGTTCTCGTACGCCTTTTCGATCGCCTTCCGCTTCAGCTTCAGGGACGGCGTCAGCAGCCCGTGCTCCTCGGTGAACGGCTGGGCCAGGATGCGGAAGGTGCGGATCGACTCCGCCTGCGAGACAAGGGTGTTGGCCGCGACGACCGCGCGCCGCACCTCCGTCTCCAGATCCGCGTCGCGCACCAGTTCCGCCGCGGACATCCGCGGCTTGCCCCGCATCGTCAGCCAGTGCTCCACGGCCTCCTGGTCGAGGGTCACGAGGGCGGCGATGTACGGGCGGTCGTTGCCGACGACGATGCACTGGTTGACCAGTGGATGGTCACGGACGCGTTCCTCCAGCACGCCGGGCGAAACACTCTTGCCACCCGATGTGACCAGGATCTCCTTCTTGCGGCCGGTGATGGTGAGGTAGCCGTCCTCGTCGAGCGCGCCGAGGTCGCCGGTGGCCAGCCAGCCGTCGTGCAGGGTCTGGTCGGTCGCCTTGGGGTTGTTGAGGTAGCCCTGGAAGACGTTCTGGCCGTGCAGCCAGATCTCGCCGTCGTCCGCGATGTGCACGGTCATGCCGGGGATGGGCTGCCCGACCGTGCCGAACCGGGTGCGGCCGGGCGGATTGGCGGTCGCGGCGGCCGTCGACTCGGTCAGGCCGTAGCCCTCGTAGATATGCACGCCCGCCCCGGCGAAGAACAGGCCGAGCCGCCGGTCCATCGCCGAACCGCCCGACATGGCGTGCTTGATACGGCCGCCCATCGCGGCGCGGATCTTGGCGTAGACGAGCTTGTCGAACAACTGGTGCTGCATGCGCAGGCCGGCCGACGGGCCGGGGCCGGTTCCCCACGCCTTCGCCTCCATCGCGTCCGCGTACTTGATGGCGATGTCGACGGCCTTCTCGAACGGGCCGGAACGCCCCTCCTTCTCGGCCTTGCGGCGGGCCGCGTTGAACACCTTCTCGAAGATGTACGGCACGGCCAGGAAGAACGTCGGCTTGAACGCGGCCAGGTCGGGCAGCAAGGCCGCCGCGTTCAGCTGCGGCTGATGGCCGAACTTCACCTTGCCGCGGATCCCGGCGACCTGGACCATCCGCCCGAAGACGTGGGCGAGCGGCAGGAACAGCAGGGTGGCGGCCTCGTCGCCCCGCTTGGAGTGGAACACCGGCTCCCAGCGCTCGATGACGGTGTCCGCCTCGTACATGAAGTTGCCGTGCGTGATGACACAGCCCTTGGGGCGGCCGGTGGTGCCCGAGGTGTAGATGATCGTGGCGACCGAGTCGGGAGTGACGGCCTGCCGGTGGCGGTGCACCACCTCGTCGTCGAGGTGCGCGCCGGCGTCGTACAGCTCGTGCACGGCGCCGGAGTCGAGCTGCCACAGGCGGCGCAGCTGGGGCAGCCGGTCGATGACGGTGGCGATCGTCATCGCGTGGTCCTCGTGCTCCACGACCGCGGCCGTCACCTCGGCGTCGTGCAGCATCCAGAAGCACTGCTCGGCCGAGGACGTCGGGTAGACCGGCACGACCTGGGCGCCGATCGTCCACAGCGCGTAGTCGAACAGCGTCCACTCGTAACGCGTACGGGAGATGATCGCGACCCGGTCGCCGAACCGGATACCGCTCGCCAGCAGGCCCTTGGCCAGGGCGAGCACCTCGTCGCGGAACTCGGCGCTGGTGACGTCGCGCCACTGCCCGGACTCGTCCTTGCGGCCCAGCGCGATGCGCAGCGGGTCCTCCTGAGCATGCTGGAAGACCACGTCGGCCAGACCGCCCACCGGAGGTGCCAACGCCAACGGAGGGTTGGTGAACTCGCGCAAACCCCGCTCCCCGCTCCTCAGCGCTTTTGTTGAGTGACGCTCCGCACAGCGCCGTGAAAGCTACCCCAACCGGGCAGAGGGCGGGAGGGGTGGCGAAGGCGAGCAGCGCGCTTGTCCGCACTGGTCAGGGAGGGAAAATGCGCCCACATGGGGAAGGGTCGGACAGAATCCTGACGGTTGAGTAAGTTTCGGAGCCGTAATCTCCACCGAATCTGTACGACCCCCTACGGCCCGGGGCTCCTCGTGCGCGGTGCCCGGCCGTCTCTTCTGTCAGCGCCCCGTAGGCGGATTTCGTCACTCCGGTTCAGTCGGTCGCCGCCCGCCAGGATCGCCGCGGCCAGGGCGTCCGTCACCCCCTGGGCCGCGGGGCTCCGCCGGCCGTGGACCACGACGAAGTCGACCCGTCCCAGTTCCGGCAGCCCCGCCCGGTCCGGGACCCGGACCAGGCCCGGCGGGATGAGGCCGCGGGAGTGGGCCATCACGCCGAGCCCCGCCCGGGCCGCCGCGACGAGGCCGTTGAGAGAACCGCTCGTGCACACCACACGCCACTCGCGGCCCTGCCGCTCCAGCGCCTCCAGGGCGAGCGCGCGGGTGATGCCCGGCGGCGGATAGACGATGAGCGGCACGGGCCGGCCCGGGTCGAGCCGGAGGCGCTCCGCGCCGATCCACACCAGCCTGTCGCGCCGCACCAGCTCGCCGCGCGGATCCTCCGGCCGCCGCTTGGCCAGGACGAGGTCCAGCTTCCCGGCGGCGAGCTGCTCGTGCAGCGTGCCCGACAGCTCGACCGTCAGCTCCAGGTCGACCTCGGGGTGATCGTGCCGGAAGCCCTCCAGGATCTCCGGCAGGCGGGTCAGCACGAAGTCCTCCGACGCTCCGAAGCGCAACCGGCCGCGCAGCCGGTTGCCCGTGAAGAACGCCGTCGCCTGCTCGTGCACCTCCAGGATCCGGCGCGCGAACCCGAGCATGGCCTCGCCGTCCTCCGTGAGCTCCACCGAGTGCGTGTCCCGGGTGAACAGCGTCCGCCCGGTGGCGTCCTCCAGCCGCCGCACGTGCTGGCTGACGGTGGACTGCCGCAGCCCGAGCCGGCGGGCGGCCTGCGTGAAGCTCAGCGTCTGCGCCACCGACAGGAAGGTGCGCAGATGGGCGGGGTCGTACATGCTGCAAGGCTATCGCGGAACGTGATGACAGTAAGAGCGGTATGCGGGATTCCCGATCGCCGGGTCGGGGAGCAGGATGGAAGGGGGCCGTACCGGCCCTCTACCGCACGTACGTACCGTCTGTACCGCCCGTAAGCACTGAGCAAGTGGAGCACCGTGAAACGCCTGCGCCGGCCGCGTCGGATGCCGATCGACCCGTACATCCTTCTCCTCCTCGCGACGGTGGGGGTCGCCGCGCTGTTCCCGGCGCGCGGGACGGCCGCCGATGTCGCGTCGGGTGCCTCCACGGCGGCGATCGCCCTGCTGTTCTTCCTCTACGGCGCCCGGCTGTCGACCCGTGAGGCCCTGGACGGGCTGCGCCATTGGCGGCTCCACATCACGGTCCTGGCCTGCACCTTCCTCGTCTTCCCGCTGCTCGGCCTGGCGGCCCGCGGGCTGGTGCCGGTGGTCCTGACGCACCCGCTGTACCAGGGCCTGCTCTTCCTCACGCTCGTCCCGTCGACCGTGCAGTCCTCGATCGCCTTCACCTCGATGGCCCGCGGCAACGTGCCCGCCGCGATCTGCGCGGGCTCCTTCTCCTCCCTCGTCGGCATCATCGCCACCCCGCTGCTCGCGGCCTCCCTGCTCGGCGGCAGCGGCGGCGGGTTCTCCGCCGACTCGCTGTTGAAGATCGTGCTGCAACTCCTCGTGCCGTTCCTCGCCGGGCAGCTGCTGCGCCGCTGGATCGGGGGCTTCGTCACCCGCCACAAGAAGGTCCTCGCACTGGTGGACCGCGGGTCGATCCTGCTCGTCGTCTACACCGCGTTCAGCCAGGGCATGGTCCAGGGCATCTGGCACCAGGTCAGCCCCCTCCGGCTGGGCGGGCTGCTCGTAGTCGAGGCCGTGATCCTCGCCGTGATGCTGCTGCTGACCTGGTACGGCGGCAAGGCTCTGGGTTTCGTCCGGGAGGACCGGATCACCCTCCAGTTCGCCGGTTCGAAGAAGTCCCTGGCCGCCGGACTGCCCATGGCGAGCGTCCTGTTCGGCGCGCAGGCGTCGCTGGCCGTGCTGCCGCTGATGCTCTTCCACCAGATGCAGCTGATGGTCTGCGCGGTGATCGCCAAGCGCCGCTCGCACGATCCCCGCCCGGAGGTCACCGCGACGGAGCCAGCCGCAGTGTCACGAACCGCGGTCGGTACAGGGCCACGTTCCGGCTGAGCTGGGCGGCGGCGCCCGTCGTCTCCAGCCAGTTGACGTCGTAGCTCAGCACCAGACGCCCGTCGCCGCTCAGGACCGGATGCGCCTGCGGGTTGTAGGCGGCCACCTGGCCCTGCGGCAGCGAGGGGCTGAACTCCTTCGCGGGCCCGTGCCACGGCCCGGCCGGGGAGCACGCCCAGTACGAGGCGACGGTGGTCAGGCCCTTCGTGCCCGCGGCCATCGTGAACAGCACGTACGTCCCGCCGTCCCGGACGACCGAGAACGCGCTGCCCACGCCCCTGCGCTGGCCGTCCCCGAGCACCGCCCGGGGGCGGGCGCCGGCCGCCCACGCCGAGCCGTTCCAGTACCGCCAGGCCGCCGGATCGCCGAGCCCGCCCTCCGGCACCCGCGCCACGTACGCGTGCGAGGCCGGGCGGGAGGCGGCCCGGCCGTCGTCGCCGCCGAAGACGTACGTCCAGCCGTCCTCCTCGACCAGCGTCGTGCCGAACAGCACCCGCCGGGACGGGTCGGGGACCAGTTGCTGGTCGAGCACCTTGACGACCGACTCCAGCCGCAGATCGGGCAGCGACAGCGTGGCCACCTCGGTCGCGGTGGGCACGCCGTAGATCCACGGGGCCTGGCCGGCCGTGCGCACCCACAGCAGCACCCGGACGACCTGTTGCGAGGAGCCGGGGGAGCGGGGTTCGACGCGGGCGGCGACCGGCCAGCGCCACTGGTTCGGCGCCGGGTCGGCGAAGAGCGGGGCGGGGAGGGTGGTCTCCAGCCGGCCGTCGCGCATCAGCACGGCCGAGTTGCGCACCAGCGGCGCGGTGGTGTCCCGCCAGGCGTGGGACTCGCCGGCCGGGTTGGGCGGGCCGTACACCCGGCCCAGGTAGGTGTCGGAGAACAGCCACAGCACCCGGCCGTCCGGCAGCCGCACCGAGTGGGTGCCGTCGCCGCCGGTCCAGTCGTCGGTGCGGGTCGCGTCGTCGCCGTAGCGGGCGAACTCGGCGGTGAGGCCGTCGTCCGCCTGCCAGGAGCGGACCGTGCGCGCCCGGCAGACGTCGTCGTCCGGACTCTCGTCCTCGGGGAGGGCGATGAGCAGCGCGGCCCCGAGAACCAGGACCAGCAGCAGGCCGATCCCGGTTCCCGTGCGCTGTCGTGCTCGTGCTGCGCTTACGTCGTCGGGCACGTGCCGTGACGTTAGTTGCTGCCGCTCACCCGGTCCATGGGGAGCCACAGCACCGTGCCCCAGGCGGTCGCGGCCTTGGTGCCGGCGCCCAACTCCCCGTCGCTCAGGGCCCGGTTCCAGACGCGGACGTCGTCGATGGCCCCCGTCAGGAACGCCCGGCTGTCCATGCGCTGGCCGATGTGCACGCCGAACGGGGAGTTACGGCTGACCGAGCCCGGCACGTCCGGGGCGCTGATCGGCATGTCGTCGAGGAAGAGGGTCAGTTGCCCGCCGCCCCGGCGCAGGACCAGGTGGTGCCAGCGGCCGTCGTTGTGGGCGCCGTCCGTCCACACCGAGGCCGTCCGGACGGTCGTCGCGCCCGACCGGGTGGTGATGAGCGCCCGGAGCCGGTCGCTCGCCGGCTCCCCGCGCAGCCAGACCTGCGGCTGGGTGCTGCCGATGCCGCCCATCCACAGAAAGGGCTGTTCGCCGGTCGTGGCCGTGTAGCGGAAGAACAGCGAGGCCGTGAAGTCCCCGTCGCCGAGCGGCAGTCGGGAGCGGTACGGCAGACGGACGGCGTCGTCGGTGCCGTCGAAGGACAGCGCACTGCCGCGGACACCGGCCGTCCGCCCGGCATCGCCGAGCACGGCCGCCGGCCGCGCGCCCGGTGCCGCGTCGCGGGTGGTCGGGTCGGCGCCACGGCGCGGTTTCAGCCAGTCCTCGGTGAAACGGGCGAAGCGGATCTCGTCGCGGGCGTCGACCGCGCCGCCCTCGTACAGCAGGCCCACCGTCGAGGAGTCGACCGCCGCCATGTCGGAGTAGCCGGACCAGTCCGTGGTGACGACCGTGCCCCGGTCCACGCTGTCCCAGGTGCGCCCGCCGTCGTAGGAGGAACGGACCATCATCGTCCGGCGGCGGTCCGGATCGGCCGGGGCGGACAGCAGCATCCGGTCGCCGAGGCGCAGCGTCGCGCCCTGGACCTGCGGGGTGTATAGGTCCGGGAGGGCGCGGAAGGGCGTGGCGAAGCTGTCGCCGCCGTCCAGGCTGAGGGTCTGGGAGCGGTGCCCCAGGTCGGTGCCGTCCTGTTCGCGGCCGCTGACGAGGACGGCCCCGTCGGCCCGTTCGGTGAGCGTCACTTCCGAGGGCTTCTGCCGGAACATGCCGTCCTGCGCTATCGGCCAGGAGTCCGTGGCGCCGATCCGCCAGTGGTCGCCCCCGTCGTCGCTGACGATGAGCGCGGCGTGGTTGGCGCTGACCCTGCTGCCGTCCCAGGTCTCGGTGTTGACGCCGAACACCAGCCGCCCGGCGTGCTTCCCGCGGGTGAGCTGGATGCCGTGCACGGGTCCGGTGGCGTACCAGGAGTTCCAGTGGCCGGGCAGGATCTGGTCGCTCAGGTCGCGCGGCTCGGACCAGGTCCGGCCGTCGTCGTCGCTGTACTGGAGGTGCGGAGTGCGGTCGCAGGGGACGGTGCAGTTGCCGGCGTCCGTACGGCCCGTGTTGTACGTCTCGGCCAGCAGGATCCGGCCGGTCCTGCGGTCCACGAGGGGCGCCGGGTTGCCGTGCGTGTCGCCGGCGCCCTCGGTGACGACCTGGAGCGGTCCCCAGGTGCGGCCGCCGTCGGTGGAGCGTTTGAGGACGATGTCGATGTCGGCCGCGTCACCGCAGTTGAGGACGCGGCCCTCGGCGAAGGCGAGCAGCGTGCCGGCCGTGGTCCGCACGATCGCGGGGATCCGGAAGCACGCGTAGCCGGGGTCCTGGGAGGCCTTGAAGAGAACCTGTTGCTCGAACTCCGGTAAGACGGTGACGGGTTGGGCGCGGGCCGGGCCGACGGGCGCGAGCAGAGCCGCGGCGGTGAGGACGGCTGTCAGGGTGGATCTCAGACGTGCGCGAAGTCTTGACGGCATGGTGCGACCTGCCCTTCATGCGTCTGTCGGCTGGACCACCGAGGCATGGGAACAAAGATCCGGGGGCCACAAGTCCAGGGAGCGGACATTCGGTCAACCGGACATCCCACGTCCCATGTGTGGGGCCACAGACGGTACTTGGCTTCACGGACCCCCCACAAGGAGCGTGCGTCAGGGGATCAGGACGACCTTGCCGAGATTGGCCCTCGCCTCGATCTCCCCGTGTGCCTTCGCCGCGTCCTGAAGGGCGAACTCCCGGTGCACGACGGGCCTGACCTCCCCGGCGGCGAACAGCCGCCACAGCTCCTCCCGCCACTGTTCGTACAACTCCGGCTTCCCGCGGGCGACACGGGCCATCTGGAACCCGATCACCGACTTGGCGCCCACGAGCAGGTCGTACGCCTGGACGGTGCCCCCGCCCGAGCTGTACGCCACCAGGCGTCCCCCCGGGGCGAGCGCGGCGAGGGCCGCCGTGAGCAGCTCGCCGCCGACCGCGTCCAGGGCGTAGTCGGCCGGGGTGCCCCAGGTGTCGTCGCCGTAGGTGACGACGTGGTCGGCGCCGAGGCCGCGGACGAAGCCGGCCTTGGCCGGATCGGAGACGGCCCCCACGACCCGTCCGGCGCCCCGCGCCCTGGCCAGTTGCACGGCCAGGTGGCCGACACCGCTCGCCGCGGCGGTGACGAGGGCCGCCTCGCCCGGCTCGGGCCGTGCCGCCTCCAGGGCGCCGAGGGCGACCAGGCCGCTGCGGACCAGGGCGACGGCCGTGACGGCGTCGGCGTCCGCGGGGACCGGCGAGGCCATGGCCTCGTGCAGGAGCGCGAAGTCGGCGTAGCCATGGCCGAAGCAGAGCCCCGTCACGCGGTCGCCGGTGCCGAAGCGGGTGACGCCCTCGCCGACGGCCGTGACCTCCCCGGCGATCTCGCCGCCGAGCGGGACCGGCTCCGCCGCCTCGCCGACCTTGCGGACGACCGGGAGCGTGACGCCGATCGCCTCCGCGCGCACGAGCAGCTCTCCGGGGCCCGGCTCGGGCACCGGAGCCTCCTCCAGGAACAGGGGGCCGCCTCGGAATTCGTAGCGGACGCGGCGCATCGCACCTCCGGATGTCGTGGGTGGTCCCCACGAGTTCGTTGGGGTCCCCAACGGTATAGGAGGATCATGGGGAGAACCAACGGTTTCTTGGCTAGGCTGCGGCCATGTCGGAAGTCCCCCTCCCCGCGATCCGCTCGCTGCCCAGCTGGCTGCTCGGCCGTGCCGCCGCACGCGGCCGGGCCCTGGTGGCCGCGGCGCTGGCCGAGCAGGACATGCGGATGTGGCACCACGTGGTGCTGTCCGCCGTCCGCGACCTCGGCCCCGTCGCGCAGGCCGACCTCGGGCGCGGGGTCGGGCTGGATCCCAAGGACCTGGTCGGCATCCTGAACGACCTCCAGACGGCGGGCCTGGTGGTGCGCGAGCCGGACCCGAAGGACCGGCGGAAGAACGCCGTGTCCCTCACCGCCCGGGGAGCCCGGCTGCTGACGCGCTGCGAGAAGGCGGCCCGCGCGGCCAACGACGAGCTGCTCGCCCCGCTGTCGGAGGCCGAACGCGAGCAGTTCACGGGGATGCTGCGGCGCATATCCGGCACGGGCGACTGACGGCCGCTTTGCCGGGCCGGGCCGAGACGGGGCCCCGGCGGCGCAGGGGGCGCTCCCCGCCGGTCGGGGCCCCGCCGCCGTGTCGCGGAAGGAACCCGCTCAGCCCTGGGCGGCCGCGGCCCGCAGGGCGATGCGGTCCTCACCCGCGTACACGTTCATGGAGCTGCCCCGCAGGAAGCCCACCAGGGTCAGGCCCGTCTCGGCCGCCAGGTCCACCGCCAGCGAGGACGGCGCCGACACCGCCGCCAGGACCGGGATACCGGCCATCACGGCCTTCTGCGCCAGCTCGAAGGAGGCCCGGCCCGAGACGAGCAGGATCGTCCGGGACAGCGGCAGCTCCCCGTTCTGCAGGGCGCGGCCGACCAGCTTGTCGACCGCGTTGTGCCGGCCCACGTCCTCCCTGACGTCCAGCAGCCCGCCGTCCTCCGAGAAGAGGGCCGCCGCGTGCAGCCCCCCGGTCCGGTCGAAGACCCGCTGGGCGGCACGCAGCCGGTCGGGCAGGCTCGCCAGCAGCTCGGGCGCGACCCGGACCGGGGGAGTGTCGGCGATGGGCCAGCGGGCCGTCGTCCGCACCGCGTCCAGCGAGGCCTTGCCGCACAGCCCGCACGAGGACGTCGTGTAGACGTTCCGCTCCAGCGTGATGTCGGGGATCACCACGTCCTGGGCCGTCTGCACGTCGACCACGTTGTACGTGTTCGAACCGTCGGCCGTGGCCCCGGCGCAGTAGACGATGTTGCGGAGGTCCTGCTGGCCGCCCAGCACCCCCTCGCTCACCAGGAAGCCCGCCGCCAGCGCGAAGTCGTCGCCCGGCGTGCGCATGGTGATCGCCAGGGGCTTGCCGTTCAGCCGGATCTCCAGGGGCTCCTCGGCGACGAGCGTGTCCGGACGGCTGGAGACCGCCCCGTCGCGGATGCGGAGCACCTTGCGTCGTTCCGTGACTCGTCCCATGTCCTGATCAGCCCCGGTTCTGTACGTGCTGGTAGCCGAAGCGGCCCTTGATGCAGAGATTGCCGTGGGTCACCGGGTTGTCGTGCGGTGACGTGACCTTCACGATCTCATTGTCCTGCACGTGCAGCGTCAGGTTGCAGCCCACTCCGCAGTACGCGCACACCGTGGTCGTCTCCGTCTGCCGCGACTCGTCCCACGTACCCGCCGCGCGCATGTCGAACTCGGACTTGAAGGACAGCGCCCCCGTCGGGCACACCTCGATGCAGTTCCCGCAGTACACGCACGCCGAGTCGGTCAGCGGGGCGTCGTGCTCCACGGCGATCCGGGCGTCGAAACCGCGCCCGGCGACCGAGATCGCGAAGGTGTTCTGCCACTGGTCGCCGCAGGCGTCGACGCACTTGTAGCAGAGAATGCACTTGTCGTAGTCGCGTACGTACAGGTCGTTGTCGATCTTCGGTTCCTCGTTGAGGCGGGCCGCGTCCGGGCCGAAGCGGTCCGGCTTCGCCTCGTACTCCTTGAGCCACTCGGCGACCCGCGGTGTCGTCGACAGGTCGACGGAGGACGCGAGCAGTTCGAGGACGACCTTCCGGCTGTGCCGGGCCCGCTCGGTGCCGGTGCGCACCTCCATGCCCGGCTCGGCCTTGCGGGAGCAGGCCGGGACGAGGGTGCGGGCCCCCTCGACCTCGACGACGCAGACCCGGCAGGCGTTCTTCGGGCGCAGGGTGTCGCCCTCGCACAGGGTCGGGATGTCCTTCCCGGCCGCCCGGCAGGCGTCGAGGATCGTCGAGCCCTCGGGAACCCGGGCCTGTTCGCCGTCGATCGTGAACTCCAGCATGCGGCGCGGGATCCCCAGCGGTGTGACGGTCATTCGTACGCCCCCAGACGGTCGATGGCGGATTCCACGGCGTTCCACGCGGTCTGTCCGAGACCGCAGATCGAGGCGTCCCGCATCGCGCGGCCGACCTCCCTCAGCAGGGCGATGTCCCCGGCGGCGTCGGCGCCGGTGCGCTCCGCGATCCGGTGCAGCGCCTCCTCCTGCCGCACGGTCCCGACCCGGCACGGCACGCACTGGCCGCACGACTCGTCGCGGAAGAACTCCGCGATGCGCAGCAGCAGCCGGGGCAGGGGCACGCTGTCGTCGAAGGCCATCACGACCCCCGAGCCGAGCGTCGTGCCCGCCTCCCGCGTCCCCTCGAAGGTGAGCGGGATGTCCAGCTCGTCGGCCCGTACGAAACCGCCCGCCGCCCCGCCGAGCAGCACCGCCCGCAGCCCGTCCCGCACCCCGGCGAGGGTGAGCAGGTCGCCCAGGGTCGCGCCGAACGGCAGCTCGTAGACCCCCGGTCGCTGCACGGTCCCGGACACGCAGAACAACTTCGGCCCGGTGGACCTGCCCGTGCCGATCGCCGCGTACGCCGGGGCGCCCATCGTCAGGATCGGCAGCACGTTGACCAGCGTCTCGACGTTGTTCTCGACCGTCGGCTTGCCGAACAGGCCCTTCTCCACGGGGAACGGCGGCTTCGAGCGGGGCTCGCCCCGGTAGCCTTCGATGGAGTTGAACAGGGCCGTCTCCTCACCGCAGATGTAGGCGCCCGCGCCCCGCCGGATCTCGATGTCGAAGGCGTAGCCCTGGCCGAGGACGTCGTCCCCGAGCAGGCCGCGCGCGCGAGCCTGCGCGATCGCGTGTTCGAGGCGGTGCAGGGCGCGCGGGTACTCGCCGCGCAGATAGAGGTAGCCGTGGTGGGCACCGGTCGCGTACCCGGCGATCGTCATGGCCTCGACCAGCGCGTACGGGTCGCCCTCCATGAGCACGCGGTCCTTGAACGTGCCCGGCTCGGACTCGTCGGCGTTGCAGACGAGGTAGTGCGGATGGTCCGGCTGGGACGCCGTCGCCTGCCACTTCCGGCCGGTCGGGAAGGCCGCGCCGCCCCGCCCGACCAGGCCCGAGTCGGTGACCTCGCGGATGACGCCGGCGGGGCCCAGCTCGAAGGCCCGGCGCAGGGCCGTGTAGCCGCCGTGGGCGCGGTAGTCGTCGAGGGACGCCGGGTCGGCCACACCGACCCGGCGCAGCAGCATCAGGCCGTCCTGCCCGGCCTGGGGCACCGCCAGCGCGGCCGGCGGCTCCTCCGGCGCCGAGTCCGGGGCGCTCGCGGCGAGGACGGCGTCGTGCACGGTCGCCGGCGCCGAGACCGCCGTACGGACCGGGTCCCCGGCCCTGATCGCGAGCGTGGCCGGGGCGCGTTCGCACAGGCCGAGACAGGGGCTGCGCTCGACCGCGACCCCGCTGCCGAGGCCCAGCCGCTCCTCGATCCCGGCGCACAGCCGAGGCGCCCCGGCCGCCGCGCACGCCAGGTCCGTGCACACGTGCAGCACGGTCGCCGGGCGCGGCTTGACGGAGAACATGGCATAGAAGGTGGCGACCCCGTAGGCCTCCGCCGGCGGCACCGTCAGCCGCCGGCACAGGTAGTCGAGGGCGCCCTCGCTGATCCAGCCGACCCGGTCGTTGATCGCGTGCAGCCCCGGCAACAGCAGGTCGCGGCGGTCCCGGGCCTCACGTCCGCCGCGGGCCCACCTGAGATCGGCATCGGAGCGGTCGCCGCCCTCCCAGGAGGACTCCGGAGGTCCGAGCAGGGCGTCGACGGCCGCCCGTTCCTCGTCCGTCGGTTTGCTGTCACCGAAGTGCAGGTCCACAGTGCGTCACCCCACGATGGTCGCGATGGGCAGCTTCTCGATCCGGATCGCCGACGCCTTGAACTCCGCCGTCCCCGCGATCGGGCAGTTCGCCTCGATCGTCAGCGCGTTGGTGTCCACCTCGTCGGGGAAGTGCATGGTCATGAAGGCGAGCCCGGGCCGCAGCGCGGTGTCCACCCACACGGGCGCGGTCACCGACCCGCGCCGCGAGGTGACCTGGACCTGCTCGCCGACCACGACCCCGTAGCGCTCGGCGTCCTCCGGGCTCAGCTCGATGTACTCGCCGCGCCTGAGCGGCGAGGCGTAACCGCCGCTCTGCACACCGGTGTTGTACGAGTCCAGGCGCCGCCCGGTGGTGAGCCGGATCGGGTACTCCTCGTCGGTGAGGTCCACGGGCGGGTCGTGCTGCACGATCCCGAAGGGCGCGAGCGGGCCGCGCTCGGCGGGGTCGGGCTCCCACAACCGGCCGTGCAGATAGGTAGGTTCAAGCCCGTCGGTGCTCGGGCACGGCCACTGGATGCCCTGGTGCTCCTCCAGACGCGCGTACGTCATGCCGTAGTGGTCGGGGGAGACCGACCGGAGCTCGTTCCACACGGTCTCGGCGTCGGCGTACTTCCAGTCGTGACCGAGGCGGGCCGCGAGATCGCAGATGATGTCGATGTCCTCGCGGGCCTCGCCGGGCGGGGTGACGGCCTTGCGGACGCGCTGCACCCGTCGCTCGCTGTTGGTGGTCGTGCCCTCGGTCTCCGCCCAGCCGGCCGTGGCGGGCAGGACGACGTCCGCGAGTTCGGCCGTCTTCGTGAGGAAGATGTCCTGGACGACCAGGAAGTCGAGGGCCTTCAGCCGCCGTACGGCCTGCTCGCTGTCGGCCTCCGACTGGGCGGGGTTCTCACCGATGCAGTAGACGGCCTTGAGGGTGCCGTCCTCCATGGCCTCGAACATCTCCGTGAGGTTCAGGCCGTAGTGGGGCTGGATGACGGTGTCCCAGGCGGACTCGAACTTCAGCCGGGTGTCCGGGTCGAGGATGTCCTGGAAGCCGGGCAGTCGGTTGGGGATCGCGCCCATGTCACCGCCACCCTGCACGTTGTTCTGCCCGCGCAGGGGTTGCAGCCCGGAGCCGTAGCGGCCGACGTGCCCGGTGAGCAGGGACAGGTTGATCAGGGCGCGGACGTTGTCGGTGCCGTTGTGGTGCTCGGTGATGCCGAGGGTCCAGCACAACTGGGCGCGCTCGGCGCGGGCGTAGGCGTGCGCCAGCTCACGGATGGCGGCGGCCGGTACGCCCGTCACCTTCTCGGCGAGCGACGGCGTCCACGGCTCGACCAGCGCCCGGTACTCCTCGAAGCCGGTGGTCGCCCGCTCGATGAACGCCTCGTTCGCGAGGCCCGCGTGGATGATCTCGCGGCCGATCGCGTGCGCCATCGGGATGTCGGTGCCGACGTTGAGGCCCAGCCAGCTCTCCGCCCACTCGGCGGTCGACGTCCGGCGCGGATCGACCGCGTACATCCGGGCGCCGTTCCTGATCCCCTTCAGCACGTGCTGGAAGAAGATCGGGTGCGCGAAGCGGGCGTTGGAGCCCCACATCACGATGACGTCGGTGTGCTCGATCTCCTCGTACGACGACGTCCCGCCGCCCGAGCCGAACGCCGCCGACAGGCCCGCCACGCTCGGGGCGTGGCAGGTGCGGTTGCAGGAGTCGACGTTGTTGGTGCCCATGACGACCCGGGCGAACTTCTGGGCGACGTAGTTCATCTCGTTCGTGGCCCGGGCGCAGGAGAACATGCCGAACGCGCCGCGGTTGCGGTCCAGGCCCCGGGCCGCCCGGTCCAGGGCCTCCTCCCAGCTCGCCCGGCGGAACGGCTCGTCGCGCGAGTCCCGCACCAGCGGGTGGGTGAGCCGTGTGTAGGTCTTCGGGGTTCGGTGGCGTTTGCTCATGCGGCGCTCCTCAGCGCGAGCAGGTCCGAGATGGCGTGCACGGTGCGCAGGGTGGGCACCTCCACGCCGGTGATGTCCGCCAACTCGACGACCGCCGCGAGGAGTACGTCGAGTTCGAGCGGTTTGCCGCGCTCCAGGTCCTGGAGCGTGGAGGTCCGGTGGTCGCCGACCCGCTCGGCGCCCGCGAGCCGGCGCTCGATGGAGACGCCGACTTCGCAGCCGAGGGCGTTCGCGACCGCGAGCGTCTCGGTCATCATGATCTCGATGACCCTGCGGGTGCCGCCGTGCAGGCACATCTGCCGCATGGTCGCGCGGGCCAGCGCGCTGATCGGGTTGAAGGAGATGTTGCCGAGCAGCTTGAGCCAGATGTCGCTCCGCAGCTCCGGTTCGACCGGGCACTTCAGGCCGCCCGCCTGCATGGCCTCGCTGAGCGCCACGCACCGCGTGGACACGCTGCGGTCGGGTTCGCCGACCGAGAACCGCGTGCCCTCCAAGTGCCGGACGACGCCCGGCCCTTCGAGCTCGGTCGCCGCGTAGACGACGCATCCGACGGCCCGTTCGGGCGCGAGCACCGCACTGACCGCGCCGTCCGGGTCCACGCTCTCGACGCGGTGGCCGTCGTAGGGGCCGCCGTGCCGGTGGAAGTACCACCAGGGGATGCCGTTCTGGGCGGCCACGACCGCCGTCGTGTCGCCCAGCAGCGGCGCGACCAGCGGCCCGCACGCCGCGTACGCGTTGGCCTTCAGGCCGAGGAAGACGTAGTCGACCGGGCCGACTTCGGCCGGGTCGTCGGTCGCATGGGGGTGCGCGGTGAAGTCGCCGCGCGGGCTGCGCACCCGGACTCCGTGCTGCCTCATGGCCGCCAGATGCGGTCCACGGGCGATGAGATGCACATCGGCGCCCGCGCGGTGGAGCGCGGCGCCGACGTAGGCGCCGATGGCACCGGCGCCGAGAACTGCGACTTTCACGGGAACACTCCGTTCGGTTTGAGGGATACCGCGGAGGTGACTGCCGTCGGGTGGCTGCCGTCCGATGACTGCCGTCCGGCTTGTGTCGACGAAATATTGTCTACAGTATGGACGATGGGTCAGCAAGGGGCCGTGCGATGACCGTTCGGCGCATGCCGGATACCGCTCACCGCATACGGTCGACGCACCGCCTTCTCAACTCCCGTGCGAATGCCTACGGTTCCGGGTTCATGAGTCCCCCAGTCGCGCCCCCGGGCTGGAGCCGCTGGCTTGTCCCGCCCGCCGCTCTCTCCGTACATCTCTCCATCGGCCAGGCCTACGCCTGGAGCGTGTTCAAGCCGCCCCTGGAGTCCGCGCTCGGCCTCAGCGGCACGCAGAGCGCGCTGCCCTTCCAGCTGGGCATCGTCATGCTGGGCCTGTCCGCCGCGTTCGGCGGCACGCTCGTCGAGCGCAACGGCCCGCGCTGGGCGATGACCGTCGCCCTGGTCTGCTTCTCGTCCGGCTTCCTGCTCTCCGCGCTGGGCGCGTCCCTGGAGCAGTACTGGCTCATCGTCCTCGGCTACGGCTTCGTCGGCGGCATCGGCCTCGGCATCGGCTACATCTCACCCGTCTCCACCCTGATCAAGTGGTTCCCGGACCGGCCCGGCATGGCCACCGGCATCGCCATCATGGGCTTCGGCGGCGGTGCGCTCATCGCCTCGCCGTGGTCCGCGCAGATGCTGGAGTCCTTCGGCGGCGACAGCTCCGGCATCGCGCTGGCCTTCCTGGTGCACGGGCTGACGTACGCGGTCTTCATGCTGCTGGGTGTACTGCTGGTCCGGGTTCCGCCTCATGCCCCAGGGGCGCGGGGAACTGCGCGACAAGCCCCCACCGGCCCGCAGGTCTCCGCGAAACAGGCGCTGCGAACCCCGCAGTTCTGGCTCCTGTGGATCGTGCTCTGCATGAACGTCACCGCGGGCATCGGCATCCTGGAGAAAGCCGCGCCGATGATCACGGACTTCTTCGCGGACACCTCCACACCGGTCTCGGTGACCGCCGCAGCCGGCTTCGTCGCGCTGCTGTCGGCGGCGAACATGGCGGGCCGCATCGGCTGGTCGTCGACGTCCGACCTGATCGGCCGCAAGAACATCTACCGTGTCTACCTGGGCGCCGGCGCGCTGATGTACGCGCTCATCGCCCTGTTCGGCGACTCCTCCAAGCCGCTGTTCGTCCTGTGCGCGCTGGTGATCCTGTCCTTCTACGGCGGCGGCTTCGCTACCGTTCCGGCGTACTTGAAGGACCTGTTCGGCACGTACCAGGTCGGCGCCATCCACGGGCGGCTGCTCACCGCCTGGTCCACGGCGGGCGTGCTCGGGCCGCTCATCGTCAACTGGATCGCCGACCGGCAGGAGGAGGCCGGCCGGCACGGCGCGTCCCTGTACGGGCTGTCGTTCGTCATCATGATCGGGCTGCTCGTCGCCGGCTTCGTCGCCAACGAACTCGTCCGGCCCGTCCACCCGCGCCACCACATCCCGGCACCGAAGGAGGCCGCGCATGTCCAGCGACAGCAGTCAGAGTCCGCCTAGCCCGGACCGGCGGTGGCTGATCGCCTTCGCCTGGGTATGGGTGGGCCTGCCGCTCGCCTACGGCCTGTACGAGCTGGTCCGCAAGGCGACGCAGCTGTTCACCGGCTAGGAGGCCAGGCGACAGGTGCTCGGTCGTCCGAGGTCCTGACCGAAGCTGACAACGCGGGCACCTGTTTCCTGTCGCCTTGCCTGCCGTCGTACCCGCGAGTCACTGATCAGACTGGTGGATCCCGCTACCCAAGTTCCAACGAGGGGGACCGCCCACATGATCGGCTCGCGCATCGCCGCCGTCGGCCACTACCAGCCCGCCAAGGTGCTCACCAACGAGGACCTGGCGGGCCTGGTCGACACCAGTGACGAGTGGATCAGGAGCCGGGTGGGCATCCGCACCCGCCACATCGCCGGTCCAGACGAACCCGTCGACGAGCTGGCCGCCCATGCCGCCGCCAAGGCCCTTGCGGCGGCCGGGCTGACCCCCGCCGACATCGACCTGGTGCTGGTCGCCACCTCCACCGCCGTCGACCGCTCGCCCAACACGGCCGCCCGGGTCGCGGCCCGTCTCGCCGTCCCGCAGGCCGCCACGATGGACCTCAACGTGGTGTGCGCCGGCTTCACCCACGCCCTGGCCACCGCCGACCACGCCGTCCGCGCGGGGGGCGCGAGCCGGGCCCTGGTCATCGGGGCCGACAAGATGTCCGACGTGACCGACTGGAGCGACCGTACGACGTGCGTGCTCGTCGGCGACGGGGCCGGGGCCGCGGTCGTGGAGGCCGCCGACGAGTCCGCCATCGGGCCGGTGCTGTGGGGTTCGGTGCCCGAGATGGGCAACGCCGTGCGGATCGAGGGCACGCCCCCGCGTTTCGCGCAGGAGGGGCAGAGCGTCTACCGCTGGGCGACGACGCAGCTGCCGCCCATCGCGCGGCGGGCGTGCGAGCGGGCCGGGCTGGAGCCGGCGGACCTCGCGGCGGTCGTACTGCATCAGGCCAATCTGCGCATCATCGAACCCCTCGCGGAGAAGATCGGCGCCGTGAACGCGGTCGTCGCACGCGATGTCACGGAGTCCGGCAACACGTCGGCCGCGAGCATCCCGCTCGCCCTGTCCAAGCTGGTCGAACAGGGCGCGATCGCCACGGGCGACCCCGTCCTGCTGTTCGGCTTCGGCGGGAACCTGTCGTACGCCGGGCAGGTCGTCCGCTGCCCCTGAGCGCGTGTCGCGGTGTGACGCGGTCAACTGTCCGTAACCCTGGCTCCTGTGCGCCGTAGACTGTAGACGAAAGACAATCGATACTGACGCCACGGCTACACCGGCTTCCGCCGCGCTGTGCACGGCCCTGCCGAGGAGGGGGACCGCGATGCTGTCGACAGGCCTGCCCCAAGGGGCGGTACCCAAGCTGGAACGCCCGGGTCCGCTGCGCGACCGTGTCTACGAGGCGCTGCTCGAACTCATCACCACCCGTGCCCTCCAGCCCGGCCAGCACCTCGTGGAGAGCGAACTCGCCGGGCATCTGGGGGTCTCCCGGCAGCCGGTGCGCGAGGCGTTGCAGCGGCTCAACACCGAGGGATGGGTCGATCTGCGGCCCGCCCAGGGCGCGTTCGTCCACGAGCCGACGGAGGAGGAGGCCGACCAGCTCCTCACGGTCCGCACGCTTCTGGAGGCCGAGGCGGCCCGGCTCGCCGCGGCGGGCGCGGACGAGGCCGGCATCGCCGCGCTGGAAGCGCTGTGCGCCGAGGGCGAGAAGGCCGTCGAGGCCGACGACGTGGACGGGGCCGTCGCGATGAACGCCCGCTTCCACGCGAAGATCATGGAGCTCGCCGGAAACGCCGTCCTCGCCGAACTGGCCGCCCAGGTCGACCGCCGCGTCCGCTGGTACTACACGCCGGTCGCCCGCCAGCGGGGCCACCAGTCCTGGATCGAACACCGCGCACTCATCGCCGCGATCACCGACCGCGACGAACAGCGGGCCACGTACCTGATGCGCGAACACACCGAGCACACGAGGCGGTCGTACCACGCGCGAGCGCGTTCGTAGGCCTCGGCGGGCGGTATCGCCTGAGCCCGCGTCCCTCGTCTTTGTCCTGTGAGTGGAAAAAGTCGGGGGCAATTCCTGCGCGACTTCTTCCCACCTTCGGCAGCCGCTGCTACGTTCCCTCCGAAAGCAAGCCACTGAGGTGGCGGAAAACCGGCGTGCACAGGCCGATTGAGGCGGGGAGGGGCTCGTGAGACGTATGACCGCACGACCCGGGAACGCCCACCAGGCCCGACTGCTCAAGCTGCTGCGCGACGGCGGCCCCAACTCCCGTGCCCAGCTGGGCGACCAGGTCGACCTCTCGCGGTCCAAGCTCGCCGTGGAGGTGGACCGGCTGCTGGAGACGGGGCTGGTCGTGGCCGACGGACTCGCCGCCTCGCGCGGCGGCCGTCGCTCCCACAACATCCGGCTCAACCCCGGGCTGCGCTTCCTCGGCGTCGACATCGGCGCGACCTCGGTCGACGTCGCCGTCACCAACGCCGAACTGGAGACGCTCGGGCACATCAACCACCCCATGGACGTGCGCGAGGGCCCGGTCGCGGTCTTCGAGCAAGTCCTGGCCATGGCCGCCAAGTTGAAGGCCTCGGGGCTCGCGGAGGGGTTCGACGGCGCCGGCATCGGCGTCCCGGGCCCGGTCCGCTTCCCCGAGGGCATCCCGGTGGCCCCGCCGATCATGCCGGGCTGGGACGGCTTCCCCGTGCGGGAGGCGCTCAGCCAGGAACTCGGCTGCCCGGTCATGGTTGACAACGACGTGAACCTCATGGCGATGGGGGAGCAGCACGCGGGCGTCGCCCGCACCGTCGCCGACTTCCTCTGCGTCAAGATCGGCACGGGCATCGGCTGCGGCATCGTCGTCGGCGGCGAGGTCTACCGCGGTACGACGGGCAGCGCCGGCGACATCGGGCACATCCAGGCCGTGCCCGACGGCCGCCCCTGCGCCTGCGGCAACCGGGGCTGCCTGGAGGCCCACTTCAGCGGGGCGGCCCTCGCCCGTGACGCCATGGAGGCCGCCCAGCAGGGGCTCTCCGACGAACTGGCCTCGCGGCTGGAGACCAACGGCGGGCTCACCGCCGTCGACGTCGCCGCCGCGGCCGCCGCCGGCGACGCCACCGCGCTCGACCTGATCCGTGAGGGCGGCAACCGCACCGGCCAGGTCATCGCCGGCCTGGTCAGCTTCTTCAACCCGGGCCTGGTGGTGATCGGCGGCGGGGTGACCGGCCTCGGCCACACCCTGCTCGCCGCGATCCGCACCCAGGTCTACCGCCAGTCGCTGCCGCTGGCGACCGGCAATCTGCCCATCGTCCTGGGCGAATTGGGGCCCGCCGCCGGAGTCACCGGCGCGGCCCGGCTCATCAGCGATCACCTGTTCTCACCCGCGTAAGCACGCAGTTCCGTACGGCGTACCAGCACCGCGCTCTGTTTTGCCCTGCCCTGCAACCGGCCCGCACGCCCGCCAAGGGGAATCCGCATGGCACCAGAACCACCGCTGCTCAGCATGTCCGGCATCACCAAGTCGTTCCCCGGAGTCCGGGCCCTCGACGGCGTCGACCTCGACGTCCAGGCCGGCGAGGTGCACTGCCTGCTCGGCCAGAACGGCGCCGGGAAATCGACCCTCATCAAGGTCCTGGCCGGCGCCCACCAACCCGACACCGGCGAGATCCGCTGGCGCGGCGAGGAGGTCACACTCCGCTCGCCGATCGCCGCCATGCGGCTCGGCATCGCGACCATCTACCAGGAACTCGACCTGGTGGAGCACCTGTCGGTCGCCGAGAACGTCCACCTGGGCCACGAGCCGACCGCCGCCGGTTTCGTCGTCCGCGGAAAAGCCGCCAAGGAGTCGACGGCCGCTCTGCTCAAGCGACTCGGACACGCGGAGATCGATCCGGCCCGGCCCGTCGGGGAGTTGTCCGCGGCGCAGCAGCAGATCGTGTCCATGGCCCGGGCGCTCTCCCACGACGTGCGGCTCATCGTGATGGACGAGCCGTCCGCCGCCCTCGACCCGGACGAGGTCGACAACCTCTTCCGCATCGTCGGCGCCCTCACCGCCGCCGGTGTCGCCGTCGTCTACATCTCGCACCGCCTGGAGGAGATCCGGCGCATCGGCGACCGGGTGACCGTGCTCAAGGACGGACGTGCCGTGGCGAACGGACTTCCGGCGAAGACGACCCCGACCCGTGAGGTCGTCGCGCTGATGACGGGCCGCAACGTCGAGTACGTCTTCCCCGACCGGCCCGCCTCCCCGCCGCCCGGCGAACCGGTGCTCACCGTCCAAGGGCTGTCCCGTGCCCGGGAGTTCGAGCCCCTCGACCTGGAGGTACGGCCGGGCGAGATCGTCGGGCTCGCCGGACTCGTCGGCTCGGGCCGCTCCGAGATCCTGGAGACCATTTACGGCGCCAGGAAACCGACGACCGGTCAGGTGCTGGTCGATGGCAAGCCATTGAAGCCGGGCAGCGTCCGGGCCGCCGTCCGGGCCGGACTCGGGCTCGCCCCCGAGGAACGCAAGGCACAGGCCCTGCTGATGCTGGAGTCCGTCACCCGCAACGTGTCGGTCTCCTCCATGTCCCGCTTCTCGCGCGGCGGCTGGATCGACCGGGGCGCCGAACTCGGTGCCGCCCGGGCCGCGACCCGCGAACTGTCGCTCCGGCCCGACAATCCGTCGGTGCCGGTGCGCACCCTGTCCGGCGGCAACCAGCAGAAAGCCGTCCTGGCCCGCTGGCTGCTGCGCGGCTGCAAGGTGCTGCTGCTCGACGAACCCACCCGCGGCGTCGACGTCGGCGCCCGCGCCGAGCTCTACGCGGTCGTCCGCCGGCTGGCCGACGAGGGCCTCGCCGTGCTGCTGGTCTCCAGCGAGGTGCCCGAGGTGCTCGGCCTCGCCGACCGCGTCCTGGTGCTGCGCGAGGGCCGTGTCGTCCACACGGCACCCGCGCGCGAACTCGACGAACACCGCGTACTCGACCTGGTCATGGAAGGAAGTCCGGCGTCATGACGCAGCCCGTCTCCCCGCCGCGTGACAGCATCACCGACAAGGTGCCCCAGGCCCGGCCCACGGCCTGGCGCGGCCTGCTGGCCCGCGCCGACGTCCGCACCCTCTCCCTGCTCGGCGTGCTCGCCGTGCTGATCCTCATCGGCGGCATCACCAAGCCCGACGAGTTCCTCGACACCCGCAACCTGCAACTCGTCCTCACCCAGGCGTCCGTGATCGGTGTCGTCACCGTCGGCATGACCTTCGTCATCGTCTCCGGCGGCATCGACCTGTCGGTCGGCGCGATCGTCGCCCTCGCCTCGGTGTGGGCGACCACCGTCGCCACCCAGGAGTACGGCTTCGCCGGCATCCTCTTCACGGCGGTCGTCGTCGGAGTCGGCTGCGGCCTGGTCAACGGGGTGCTCATCGCCTACGGCGCCATGGTGCCGTTCATCGCCACCCTCGCCATGCTGGCCTCCGCCCGCGGCCTCGCCCTGCAGATCACCGACGGCAAGACTCAGATCGTGACGGTGCCCTCCGTCCTCGACCTAGGCGAACGCGACGCCTACGTCCTCGGCATCCCGCCCCTCGTGCTCGTCTTCGCGGTCGTGACCGTCATCGGCTGGCTGGTGCTCAACCGCACCACCTTCGGCCGCCGCACGGTCGCCGTCGGCGGCAACCCGGAGGCCGCCCGGCTCGCCGGCATCGACGTCCGCCGTCAGCGGCTCTACCTCTACCTGCTGTCCGGGCTGTGCTGCGGCATCGCCGCCTTCCTGCTGATCGTCCTGTCCGGCTCCGGACAGAACACCAACGGCAACCTCTACGAACTCGACGCCATCGCCGCCGCGATCATCGGCGGCACCCTCCTCACCGGCGGCCGCGGCACCATCACCGGCTCCGTCCTCGGCGTCCTGATCTTCACCACGATCACCAACATCTTCGCCCTGAACAACCTGCAGAGCGACGTCCAGCAGATCGCCAAGGGCGCGATCATCGTCGCCGCCGTGCTGGTCCAGCGCCGTACCGCGAGCACGACCTGAGGAAAGGGTTCACCGCCATGACAGAGATCACGAGCCGCAGAGGACTGCTCTTCGGAGCCGCCGCCGTCTCCGCCGGTGCCCTCCTCACGGGGTGCACGAGCAACGAGCCCTCCGACTCCAACGACGAGCCGGCCGGGAACAACCAGCCCGCCGCCGACGACAAGCCCGGCAAGCAGGTCACCATCGGCTTCGCCGGACCGCAGGCGGACCACGGCTGGCTCAACGCCATCAACGACAACGCCAAGAAGCGGGCCGAGAAGTACTCCGACGTCACCCTGGAGATCACCGAGGGCTCCAACGACACCGCCCAGCAGATCGGCCAGATCGAGACCCTCATCAACAAGAAGGTCGACGTCCTGGTCGTGCTCCCCGCCGACGGCAAGGCCCTCACCCAGGTCGGGCTGAAGGCCATGCGCGCGGGCATCCCGGTCGTGAACCTCGACCGGATCTTCAACACCCCGCAGGCCTACCGCTGCTGGATCGGCGGCGACAACTACGGCATGGGCCTCAACGCGGGCCACTACATCGGCGAGAAGCTCAAGGGGAAGTCGGGCGCCCGTGTCATCGAACTGGCCGGCCTGGACAACCTGGAGCTGACCAAGCAGCGCACCCAGGGCTTCGACGACGCCCTGAAGAACTACCCCAACATCAAGAAGGTCGCCCGCCAGGCCGCCGAGTTCACCGTCGAGTCCGGGCAGGCCAAGATGGCCCAACTGCTCCAGGCCCAGTCCAAGTTCGACGCCCTGTGGAACCACGACGACGACCAGGGCGTGGGCGCGCTGCGCGCCATCGAGCAGGCCGGGCGCGACGACTTCCTGATGGTCGGCGGCGCGGGCGCCCTGTCCGCCTTCCAGGCCATCAAGCAGGATGACGGCCCGCTCAAGGCGACCGTCCTCTACCCGCCGACCATGGCCGCCTCCGCGATCGACCTCGCCCGCGCCCTCGGCCAGGGCAAGGGCATCGGCGGCATGGCCGAGTTCGAGATCCCCGCGTCGATCACCCTCTACTCGGCCGTCGTCGACAAGACCAACGTCGACCAGTACATGCCCACCGGCTTCCGGTGACCGGTTCCGCCCGCACCCCCCACGTGCGCCACCCCGACCAGGACGAGGAGGACACCCGTATGGGACAGCCGCAGCAGCAGTCAGATGGGACCGAGGCAGGCAAGCCACCCCTGCGCGTGGGGATGGTGGGCTACGCCTTCATGGGCGCCGCCCACTCCCAGGGCTGGCGCACCGCGGGCCGTGTCTTCGACCTGCCGCTGAACCCCGTGCAGGCAGCGATCTGCGGCCGGGACGCCACCGCCGTGCGGGCGGCGGCCGACCGCCACGGCTGGGCGTCCACCGAGACCGACTGGCGTGCCCTCGTCGAACGCGACGACATCGACCTCGTCGACATCTGCACCCCCGGCGACAGCCACGCCGAGATCGCGCTGGCCGCCCTCGCGGCCGGCAAGCACGTCCTGTGCGAGAAGCCCCTCGCCAACACCGTCGACGAAGCCACCACGATGGTGCGGGCCGCCGAAGAGGCCCACCGGCGCGGGCAGGTGGCGATGGTCGGCTTCAACTACCGCCGGGTCCCGGCCACCGCCCTGGCCCGCCGGATGGTCGCCGAGGGCCGCCTCGGCGCACTGCGGCACGTGCGCGTGACGTACCTCCAGGACTGGCTGGTCGACCCGCAGTTCCCGCTGACCTGGCGGCTGCGCAAGGAACAGGCCGGCTCGGGCTCGCTCGGCGACCTCGGCGCGCACATCATCGACCTCGCGCAGTACCTCGTGGGGGAGCGGCTGGCGGGCGTCTCCGCGCTGACGGAGACCTTCGTACGTCAGCGGCCCCTGCCCACCGGCGCCACCAGCGGCCTGTCCGCCGTCTCGGCCGCCGGCACGGGGGAGGTCACCGTGGACGACGCCGCCCTGTTCACGGCCCGCTTCCCCTCCGGCGCTCTCGCCTCCTTCGAGGCCACCCGCTACGCCACCGGCCGCAAGAACGCCCTGCGCATCGAACTCAACGGGGAGCGCGGCTCGCTCGCCTTCGACCTGGAGCGGCTCAACGAGCTGTCCTTCCACGACGGCACCGCACCCGGGGCGGAGGCCGGTTTCCGCCGCATCCTCGTCACCGAACCCGACCACCCCTACCTGGACGCCTGGTGGCCGCCGGGCCACGGCCTCGGCTACGAACACACCTTCGTCCACCAGGCCCGCGACCTCGTCCACGCCATCGCCGAGGGCCGCCGCCCCGAACCCTCCTTCGCCGACGGGCTCCAGGTGCAGCGCGTGCTCGCGGCCGTGGAGGAGAGCGCCGAGAAGAACTCCGTCTACACGCCGATCGCGGTCTGAGGAGGCTGACGCGCATGCCGCGCACATTCACGCTGTTCACCGGCCAGTGGGCCGACCTGCCGCTGGAGGAGGTCTGCCGGCTCGCCCGCGACTTCGGCTACGACGGGCTCGAACTGGCCTGCTGGGGCGACCACTTCGAAGTCGACAAGGCCCTGTCCGACCCCGGGTACCTCGACGGCCGCCGGGCGCTCCTCGACAAGTACGGCCTCAAGTGCTGGGCCATCTCCAACCACCTGGTCGGCCAGGCCGTCTGCGACGCCATCATCGACGAACGCCACCAGGCGATCCTGCCGGGAGAAGTCTGGGGCGACGGCGACCCGGAAGGGGTCCGGCAGCGGGCCGCGGACCGCATGAGGGACACCGCGCGCGCCGCGGCCGCCTTCGGCGTCGACACCGTCATCGGCTTCACCGGCTCCGCCATCTGGCACCTGGTCGCCATGTTCCCGCCCGCCCCCGACACGATGATCGAGCGGGGCTACCAGGACTTCGCCGACCGCTGGAACCCGATCCTGGACGTCTTCGACGCGGAGGGCGTGCGGTTCGCGCACGAGGTCCACCCCAGCGAGATCGCCTACGACTACTGGACCACGCAGCGGGCCCTGGACGCCGTCGGGAACCGCCCCGCGTTCGGCCTGAACTTCGACCCTTCGCACTTCGTGTGGCAGGACCTCGACCCGGTCGGCTTCCTCTGGGACTTCCGCGACCGGATCTACCACGTCGACTGCAAGGAGGCCCGCAAGCGCCTCGACGGGCGCAACGGCCGGCTCGGCTCCCACCTGCCCTGGGGCGACCCCCGGCGCGGCTGGGACTTCGTCTCCGCCGGGCACGGCGACGTCCCCTGGGAGGACGTCTTCCGGATGCTGCGCTCCATCGGCTACCAGGGCCCGGTCTCGGTCGAGTGGGAGGACGCCGGCATGGACCGGCTGCAGGGCGCCCCCGAGGCCCTGACCCGCCTCAAGGCGTTCGACTTCGAGCCGCCCAGCGCGTCCTTCGACGCCGCGTTCAACAGCTGAGCCACGCACTCCTCGCTGGTCGGGGACGGGGACCGGTTCCACCGGCCGGTCCCCCCTCCGACCTGCCCGGATCCTGCTTCGTCCTGGGCTCGGAGAGCTCAACCGATCCTGATCCAAGGGGTGTTGGCCCCGGACGGACACGGTTACCTTCCTTGAAGCGTTCAGGACACACGTACCTCCGGGGTGACGGCGCACCCCGGCGCCCGCACCGCACCCTTCGCACCCATTCCGTACGGCCCACCCCGTTCCCGGAGGGACTTCGTGCACAGAACCAGACCCAGAAGCACCCGCACCCCCAGGCGGCCCAGGCTGCGCACCACCGTCGCCTTGGTCACCGGCCTGCTCCTCGCCGTGGGCACCCCGGCCACCGTCGCCGGAGCCCACCCCGGCCAAGCGGAGCAGGGCGAACCGGCGGCCGCCGAGGGCCAGTTCCAGCAGGTGCCGCTCGCCAAGGGCGAACCCGAGACGGGCGAGCCGATGTCGCTCGCCGTGCTCCCGGACCGCAGCGTCCTGCACACCTCGCGCGACGGCACGCTACGCCTCACCGACCAGGGCGGTGTCACCAAGGTCGCCGGCAAGATCCCCGTCTACAGCCACGACGAGGAAGGCCTCCAAGGCGTCGGCATCGACCCGGACTTCAAGAACAACCGGGCGATCTACCTCTACTACGCCCCGCCGCTCGACACGCCCGCGGGCGACGCCCCGGAGACCGGTACTGCCGAGGACTTCAAGAAGTTCGACGGCGTCAACCGCCTCTCCCGCTTCGTCCTCAAGGCCAACGGCACGCTGGACCTGGCCAGCGAGAAGAAGGTCCTCGACGTCGCGGCCTCCCGCGGCACCTGCTGCCACGTCGGCGGCGACATCGACTTCGACGCGGACGGCAACCTCTACCTGTCGACCGGCGACGACACCAACCCCTTCGCCTCCGACGGCTACACGCCGATCGACGACCGCGAGGGGCGCAACCCCGCCTTCGACGCCCGCCGCAGCTCCGCCAACACCAACGACCTGCGCGGCAAGATCCTGCGCATCAAGGTCGCCGAGGACGGCTCGTACACGATCCCGGAGGGCAATCTCTTCGCCCCGGGCACGGAGAAGACCCGTCCCGAGATCTACGCGATGGGCTTCCGCAACCCGTTCCGGATGAGCGTCGACGACAAGACCGGCATCGTGTACGTCGGCGACTACGGCCCCGACGCGGGCGCCGCCGACCCCAAGCGCGGCCCGGCAGGACAGGTCGAGTTCGCCAAGGTGACCAAGGCGGCCAACTTCGGCTGGCCCTTCTGCACCGGCGCCAACGACGCCTACGTCGACTACGACTTCGCCACCAAGCAGTCCGGCGAGAAGTTCGACTGCGACGCCCCGAAGAACACCTCGCCGTACAACACGGGCCTGGTCGACCTGCCACCCGCGCAGGCCGCCTGGATCCCGTACGACGGCGGCTCCGTGCCCGAGTTCGGCGACGGCTCCGAGTCCCCGATGGCCGGCCCGGTCTACCGCTACGACCCCGAGCTCGACTCCAGCGTGAAGTTCCCCGAGGCGTACGACGGTGACTTCTTCGCGGGCGAGTTCGGCCGCCGGTGGATCAAGCGGATCGAGCAGAACGGGGACGGCTCCGTCGCGAAGATCAACGACTTCCCGTGGACCGGCACCCAGATCATGGACATGGAGTTCGGCCCCGACGGCGCGCTCTACGTCCTGGACTACGGCGTCTCCTGGTTCCAGGGCGACGAGAACTCCGCCCTCTACCGGATCGAGAACGCCGAGGACGGCTTCTCACCGATCGCCGAGGTGAGCGCCGACAAGACGTCCGGGGCGGCCGGCCTGAAGGTCACGTTCACCGGCTCGGCCAAGGACGCCGACTCCCCGAACCTCACCTACAGCTGGGACTTCGGCGACGGCACCAAGGGCGAGGGCCTCAACCCCACCCACAAGTACAAGAAGGTCGGCACCTACAGCGCCACCTTCACCGCCAGGGACCCCGAGGGCAACACCGGCAACGCCAGCGTCCGGATCGTGGTCGGCAACACCGAGCCCAAGGTGAGGATCGACGTCCCCGGCAACGGCACCCTGGCCGAATTCGGCAAGCCCGTCCCGTTCAAGGTGACCGTCACCGACCCCGAGGAGACCATCGACTGCTCCAAGGTCAAGGTCGTCTACAGCCTCGGTCACGACTCCCACGCCCACGAGCTGACCAGCGAGATGGGCTGCGAGGGAACCCTGAAGCCGCCCGCCGGTGACGGCGGCCACGACCCCAACGCCGACATCTACGGCGTCGTCGGCGCCAGCTACACCGACGGCGGGGCGAACGGCCAGGAGGCCCTGACCGGGACCGCCCGCACCGTGCTCCAGCCGCTGCACCGCCAGGGCGAGCACTTCACCACCCAGTCGGGCGTGTCCGTGATCGAGAAGACCGGCGCCAACGGCGGCAAGACCGTCGGCGACATCGACGACGGCGACTGGATCTCCTTCAGCCCCTACCGGTTCGACGGGCAGAAGAAGATGACCGTGCGGGCCTCCTCCGGCGGCGCGGGCGGCTTCATCGAACTGCGCACCGGCTCGCCCGACGGTCCGCTGCACGGATCGGCGTACATCCCGCCGACCGGCGGCTGGGAGACGTTCCAGAACGTCGACGTGCCGCTGCGGTCGCTGCCCAAGAAGACCACGGACATCTACCTGGTCTTCAAGGGCGGCGAGGGCGCGCTGTACGACGTGGACGACTTCGAGTTCTCCAAGGAGCCGTTCAAGGGCGGCAAGAAGGTCCTGGTCTTCTCCAAGACCGCCGGCTTCCGCCACGACTCCATCCCGGCCGGCATCGCCGCGCTGAAGGAACTCGGCGGTCCGGCCGGCATCACGGTCGACGCCACCGAGGAGGCGAAGCAGTTCACCACCGCCAACCTCGCCAAGTACGACGCGGTCGCCTTCCTGTCCACCACCGGTGACGTGCTCGACGCCGAGCAGCAGAAGGCGTTCGAGAACTACGTGAAGAACGGCGGCGGCTACATGGGCATCCACGCCGCCGCCGACACCGAGTACGACTGGGAGTTCTACGGCGGCCTCGTCGGCGCCTACTTCGACTCGCACCCGGCCATCCAGAAGGCCACCGTCCGCGTCGAGGACCACGACCACCCGTCGACCGCGCACCTGGGCGACGCCTGGGAGCGCACGGACGAGTGGTACAACTACCGCACCAACCCGCGCGAGCAGGCCAAGGTCCTCGCCACCCTGGACGAGACCACCTACCAGGGCGGGAACATGAAGGGCGACCACCCGATCGCCTGGTGCCAGAGCTACGGCGGCGGCCGGTCCTTCTACACCGGCGGCGGCCACACCAAGGAGTCCTACGCCGACGAGGCCTTCCGCGCCCATCTGCTCGGCGGCCTGAAGTACGCCACCGGCCAGGTGAAGGCGGACTGCAAGCCCAGCAAGGACTACCGGAAGATCTTCAACGGCCAGACCCTGGACGGCTGGAAGCAGGCCGGCCCCGGCAGGTTCAACGTCAAGGACGGCACCCTGGAGACCGAGGGCGGCATGGGCCTGCTCTGGTACCAGGCCAAGGAGCTGAAGTCGTACTCCCTCAAGCTCGACTGGAAGATGCGGGGAGACGACAACTCCGGGATCTTCGTGGGCTTCCCGGCCTCCGACGACCCCTGGTCCGCGGTGAACAAGGGCTACGAGATCCAGATCGACGCCACGGACGCGGCCGACCGGACCACGGGCTCCGTCTACTCGTTCAAGTCGGCGAACATCAAGGCCCGTGACCAGGTTCTGCGGCCGCCCGGCCAGTGGAACTCCTACGAGATCAAGGTCCAGGGCGAACGCCTCCAGGTGTTCCTCAACGGAGTCAAGATCAACGACTTCACCAACAAGGACCCCCAGCGGAGCCTGACCGACGGCTACATCGGCCTCCAGAACCATGGAGCCGACGACCAGGTCTCCTTCCGCAACATCCAGTTGAAGGAACTGCCCGTCACGGGCGGCTGAGAGCGGCGGCGGGCGGGGGACGCCGGACCCCCGCCCGTCGTCTCCCGTCCCCCCCGGGTTCGCGCACGATCAGGAGGCTGCACATGTCCGCGTCCCTCTCCCGACCGCGTGTGGGGGTGTGGCTGATCGGAGCTCGCGGCTCCGTCGCCACCACCGTCGTCACGGGGTGCGCCGCCGTCGCCGCGGGTCTGCACCCGCCCACCGGCATGGTGACCGAGACACTGGCGTTCACCGACAGTGGTCTGCCCGCGCTGTCCGACCTCGTCTTCGGGGGTCACGACACCGTCGACTGCCCCCTGCCCAAACGCGCCGAGACCCTGACCGCCGGCGGCGTCCTCCCGCCGGGCATCGGCACCGCGGTCGCCGCCGAACTCACCGCCGCCGACCGGGAGATCAGGCCCGGCGGCCCCACTCCGGGGGACACCAGGAGCGAGGCCGAACTGATCACGGCCTTCGCCGACGACATCCACGACTTCGTCCACCGCCATGAACTGGAGCGGGCCGTGGTGGTGAACGTCGCCTCCACCGAACCCGCCTGCCAGGGGCCCGACGCCCCGCCGCCGGCCAGCACCCTGTACGCGCTGGCTGCCCTGCGCGCGGGCTGCCCCTACGTCAACTTCACCCCCTCCGAAGGCATGCACCACCCCGTCGCCGCCCGCGAGGCCGAACGCAGCGGCCTGCCGTACGCCGGCCGCGACGGCAAGACCGGCCAGACCCTCCTGCGCTCGGTGCTCGGCCCCATGTTCGCCCAGCGGGCCCTGACCGTCCGCGCCTGGTCCGGCACGAACCTCCTCGGCGGCGGCGACGGCGCAGCCCTGGCCGACCCGGCCGCCGCGGCGGCCAAGAATGCGGGCAAGGAACGGGTCCTCACCGACACCCTCGGCACCACGCCCCAGGGCGAGACCCACATCGACGACGTCCCCGCCCTCGGCGACTGGAAGACCGCCTGGGACCACATCGCCTTCGACGGCTTCCTCGGCACCCGCATGATCCTCCAGACCACCTGGCAGGGCTGCGACTCCGCCCTGGCGGCACCCCTCGTCCTCGACCTCGCCCGCCTGACCGCCCGAGCCCACGAGGCGGGCCTGTCCGGCCCGCTGGACGCCCTCGCCTTCTACTTCAAGGACCCGGTGGGGGACGCGCCGTCGGCGCTGTCCGAGCAGTACGAGGCACTGATCGGCTTCGCCGGGAGCCTGCGGGAAGCGGGGGCGATGGGACCGGCAGGGCTGGCAGGCCCGGCGGGGCCGGGGGAGGGCGCGGGTCTTCGGCAGGGCGCGGACCTCCGGCAGGGTGCGGGACTCCGGCAGAGCGCGGATGAGGGCCCCGGCCTCCGGCACGGCGCCGGAGAAGGCCGCGAGATCGGTCGGGCGGAGCAGGCCCAGGGGATGGAGGGCCTCCGGTGAGGCGGCGAGAACGCCTTTGCGGAGCCTCAGGCCGTACGGATGGCACCTCCCTCGGAGGGGACGCCGACGGCACGGCGCCCTGCGGCAGCACCGGGCGCCCCACACGCGCACGCGCCTGGGCGGAACTCCTGCGTCTCCCGGCCCTGTTCAGCGTGCCCGGCGACGCACTCGCCGGCACGGCCGCCGCCGGCGCACCACCCAACGCCCGCACCCTGCTCGCCATCGGCTCCTCCCTCTGCCTGTACGAGGCCGGCATGGCCCTCAACGACTGGGCGGACCGCGACGTCGACGCCGTCGAACGCCCCCACCGCCCCCTGCCCTCCGGCCGCATCCGCCCCGCCGCCGCGCTCACCGCGGCCTGTGCCCTCACCGGAGCCGGACTGGCCCTGGCCGCCCGCGCCGGCCGCCCGGCCCTGGCCGTCGCGGCACCCCTGGCGGCGACCGTCTGGGCGTACGACCTCGGTCTGAAGCACACGCCCGCCGGACCCGTGGCCATGGGCGCGGCCCGCGGACTGGACCTGCTCCTGGGCGCAGCGGCCACCACCGGCCGTACCCGCGAGGCCCTGCCCTCCGCCGCCCTCCTCGGCACCCACACCCTGGCCGTCACGACGGTCTCCCGCCAGGAGGCCCAGGGCGGCTCACCGCTGGCCCCCCTGTCGGCCCTCGCGACGACCGCCCTGCTGACCCATGTGGTGACGCACCGCCCGTCGGACCACCGAGGGGCAACCGCTCATGGCCTTCCCGGGTCACGAGCGACTCCGCCCCCCGGAGCTGCGCTCGGCCGTAAACCCACGGCACACCTCACCACCGTCCTCGCGGCCGCTTACGCCGCGGCGACCGCCCGCCCCTACTTCCACGCCGCGCTCAACCCCTCACCTCCGCTCACCCAACGAGCAGTCGGTGCCGGCATCCGCGCCACGATCCCCCTCCAGGCCACCCTGACCGCCCGCTCCAAGGGCACGGCCACGGCCCTCCTCGTCGCGGCCCTGGCCCCGCTGGGAGCGCGGTTCGCGAAGAAGGTGAGTGTGACGTGAATCCAGGGACCTCTCCCCTCGACGCCCGCCGGCCCCTCCGCTTCGGCTACGGCACCAACGGCCTCGCCGATCTCCGGCTGGACGACGCGCTGTGCCTTCTCGCCGACCTCGGATACGACGGCGTGGGGCTGACCCTCGACCACATGCATCTCGACCCGCTCGCCCCCGACCTGGCCGCCCGCACCCGCCGCGTCGCCCACCGGCTGGACGCGCTCGGGCTCGGTGTCACCGTGGAGACGGGCGCCCGCTATGTGCTCGACCCGCGCCGCAAACACGGCCCCTCCCTGCTGGACCCGGACCCCGGCGACCGGGCCCGCCGTGCCGACCTCCTCCTGCGGGCCGTGCGCGTCGCGGCCGACCTCGGCGCCCACGCGGTCCATTGCTTCAGCGGGATCCTCCCGGAGGGCACCGACACGGACACCGCGTGGAAGCGCCTCGCCGAGACCCTCACGCCCGTCCTGGACGCCGCCGCGTCCGCCGGCGTTCCGCTCGCCGTCGAGCCCGAACCGGGTCACCTCCTCGCCACCCTGGCCGACTTCCACCACCTCCGCCGCATCCTCGGCGATCCCGAACCTCTCGGGCTCACTCTCGACATCGGCCACTGCCAGTGCCTCGAACCCCTCTCTCCCGCCGACTGCGTGCGCGCAGCCGCCCCCTGGCTGCGGCACGTACAGATCGAGGACATGCGGCGTGGCGTCCACGAGCACCTCCCCTTCGGGGACGGGGAGATCGACTTCCCGCCGGTCCTGGCGGCCCTCGCCACCACCGGCTATCAGGGCCTGACCGTCGTCGAACTGCCCCGCCACTCCCACGCCGGCCCTCACCACGCCGGACACTCCCTCCCGTTCCTCCGCCATGCCGAGCAGATCGCGGCCACCACGTCGCCGCACCCCGCTCCGGCCCTCCAGCAGGCCGCGCCACCCCACGGCGCTCCCTCCACCGCCCCTGAAGGGAGCAGCACCCCATGACCCACCACCGCACCACGCCGGCGGCGAGAACCGACGGCTCCCAGGACACCCAGGACGACACCCAGGCCCACAGCACCCGCACCCCCCAGGCCACCCTCGACACCGCTCTCACCTCCTCCCTGGACGACCTCCGCCGCCACCTCACCGGCCATCTCGATCCCGCCGCCCGCACCTGGCTCGAGCACGCCCTCGCCGAAGCCGCCGCCCACCCCGGCATGCACGGGCCCATCTCCGCGTGGGAACTGCGCCTCGCGGAGGCCGGCCGGCGCTGCGGTGCCGGCTACGCCGATGCCGCACGCGTCCTCATCCTCGAAGCGGCCCGTGCCGACACCGACGCCCTCACCCGGGTGTACTTCCAGGGCACCGCCGACGAGCGCCGCGCCGTGCTGCAGGCCCTGCCCCACCTCGTGTCCGGCCCCGGCGCCCTCCCACTCGTCGAGGACGCCCTGCGCACCAACGACACGCGGCTCCTCAGCGCCGCCCTGGGCCCGTACGCCGCCCGGCATCTCGGCCCGCACGACTGGCGCCACGCAGTGCTGAAGTGCCTGTTCACCGGTGTCCCCGTCGACCACGTGGCGGACCTGCCCCGGCGTGCCCGCGGCGACGGCGAACTCGCCCGCATGCTGGGCGACTACGCCGCCGAACGCACCGCCGCCGGCCGCGCCGTCCCCGAGGACCTGTACCGCGTCCTGGACCTGACCGAGTCCGTGACCCCGGCCCCCGGCACGGACCACCCCCACGGCAAGGAGTCCTGATGCGCATCTTCGACCCCCACATTCACATGACGTCCCGGACCACGGACGACTACGAGGCCATGCACGCCGCCGGAGTCCGCGCCGTCGTCGAGCCCTCCTTCTGGCTCGGCCAGCCCCGCACCTCGCCCGCCTCCTTCCTCGACTACTTCGACTCCCTCCTCGGCTGGGAGCCGTTCCGCGCCGCTCAGTACGGCATCGCCCACCACTGCACGCTGGCGCTCAACCCCAAGGAGGCGAACGACCCGCGCTGTGTGCCCGTCCTCGACGCACTGCCCCGGTATCTCGTCAAGGACAACGTCGTGGCCGTCGGCGAGATCGGCTACGACTCCATGACCCCCGCCGAGGACACCGCCCTCGCCGCCCAGCTCCAGCTCGCCGCCGACCACGGACTGCCCGCCCTCGTACACACCCCGCACCGCGACAAGCTCGCCGGTCTGCGCCGCACCCTCGACGTCGTCCGGGAGTCCGCGCTGCCCCCGGAACGCGTCCTGGTCGACCACCTCAACGAGACCACCGTCAAGGAGGCGAAGGACAGCGGCTGCTGGCTGGGCTTCTCCGTCTATCCGGACACCAAGATGGACGAGGAGCGGATGATCGCGATCCTGCGCGCCTACGGCACCGAGCAGGTCCTGGTCAACTCCGCCGCCGACTGGGGAAAGAGCGACCCTCTGAAGACCCGCAAGGTCGGCGACCTGATGCTGGCCGAGGGCTTCGGCGAGGACGACGTCGACCAGGTGCTGTGGCGCAACCCCGTCGCCTTCTACGGGCTCAGCGGCCGCCTGACCCTCGACGTCACCGGCACGGAGGCCACCCACGAGGGCAACTCCATCCTCCGCGGCGTACCGAAGGAGCCGGGGGAGCCGGGAGGGCCGGGGGAGCCGGACCTCGGCCCGGAAGACGGCGGCGAGCCGGCCCGCGTCCCCGCCGCGGGGGCGTGAACCATGCGCTTCCGCCACCCCGACGGCTCCACGGTCCACCTCGCCTACTGCACCAACGTCCACCCCGCCGAGACCCTCGACGGCGTCCTCGCGCAGCTCCGCGACCACTGCGAACCCGTCCGTCGCCGCCTGGGCCGCGACCGGCTCGGCATCGGGCTGTGGCTCGCCAGGGACGCCGCCCACGCCCTCGACACCGACCCGTCCGCGCTGCGCGGTCTGCGCGCCGAGCTCGACCGGCGCGGCCTCGAGGTCGTCACCCTCAACGGCTTCCCGTACGAGGGCTTCGGCGCCGAAGAGGTCAAGTACCGCGTCTACAAGCCGGACTGGGCCGACCCCGCACGCCTCGACCACACCACCGCCCTGGCCCGCGTCCTCGCCGGGCTCCTCCCCGACGACGTCCGCGACGGCACCATCTCCACCCTGCCCCTCGCCTGGCGCACCGCGTACGACGACGAACGCGCACAGACCGCCCGCACCGCCCTGCGCACCCTCGCCGAACGCCTCGACGCCATCGAGGAGCTGACCGGCCGCTCCCTCCGCGTCGGGCTGGAACCGGAACCCGGCTGCGTCGTGGAGACCACTCACGACGCCATCGCCCCGCTCACCGCGATCGCCCACGACCGCATCGGCATCTGCGTCGACACCTGCCACCTCGCCACCTCCTTCGAAGACCCGCACACCGCCCTGGACGCCCTCACAGAGGCCCGCGTCCCCGTCGTCAAATCCCAGCTCTCCGCCGCCCTGCACGCCGAACACCCCCATCTGCCCGAGGTCCGCGAGGCCCTCGCCGCCTTCGCCGAACCCCGCTTCCTGCACCAGACCCGCACGGCCACCGCCGCCGGCCTGCGCGCCACCGACGACCTCGACGAGGCCGTCGCCGGCCACGCCCTGCCCGACGGCGCACCCTGGCGCGCCCACTTCCACGTCCCCCTGCACGCGGCCCCCGCCGCACCCCTCACCTCCACACTCCCGGTCCTGAAGACCGCGCTCACCCGGCTCGTCGGCGGCCCTGTCCCGCTCACCCGCCACCTGGAGGTCGAGACCTACACCTGGCAGGCCCTCCCGCCCGAGCTGCGCCCCCGGAGCCGCAGCCAGCTCGCCGAGGGCATCGCCGCCGAACTCACCCTCGCCCGCGACCTGTTGACGGACCTCGGCCTGAAGGAGCTGCCATGAGCACCCATGAGCACCCGGCCCCGGCCACCGCGGACCGCCCCACACCGCTCCTCGTCCTCGACGTCGTCGGCCTCACCCCCCGTCTCCTCGACCACATGCCCCACCTCAAGGCGCTCGGCCGGTCAGGCTCCCGCGCCGCGCTGGGCACCGTCCTGCCCGCCGTCACCTGCGCCGCCCAGTCCACGTTCCTCACCGGCACCATGCCCTCGGAGCACGGCATCGTCGGCAACGGCTGGTACTTCCGCGAACTCGGCGACGTCCTCCTGTGGCGCCAGCACAACGGCCTCGTGGCCGGTGACAAACTCTGGGACGCCGCCCGCCGCGCCCACCCCGGCTACACCGTCGCGAACATCTGCTGGTGGTACGCCATGGGCGCCGACACCGACATCACCGTCACCCCCCGTCCGGTCTACTACGCCGACGGCCGCAAGGAACCCGACTGCTACACCAGGCCGGCCGCGCTGCACGACGAACTCACCGAAGAACTCGGCACGTTCCCCCTCTTCCACTTCTGGGGCCCCGGAGCGGACCTCGTCTCCAGCCGGTGGATCATCGACGCGACCCGCCACATCAACCGCAACCGGCACCCGGACCTCACGCTCTGCTACCTCCCTCACCTCGACTACGATCTGCAGCGCTTCGGCCCCGACGACCCGCGCTCCCTGAAGGCGGCCGCCGACCTGGACGCCGCCATGGCACCGCTCCTGGACGACGCCCGCGCCGAGGGCCGCACGGTCGTCGCACTGTCCGAGTACGGCATCACCCGGGTGAACCGGCCCGTCGACATCAACCGGGCCCTGCGCCGCGCCGGCCTGCTGGAGGTGCACACGCAGGACGGCATGGAGTACCTCGACCCGATGGCGTCCCGTGCCTTCGCTGTCGCCGACCACCAGATCGCCCACGTCTACGTGCGGCGCCCCGAGGACCTCGACGCCACCCGGGCCGCCCTCGACGGCCTGCCCGGCATCGAGCAACTCCTCGACGACGAGGGCAAGAAGGCCCACCACCTCGACCATCCGCGCGCCGGCGAACTCGTCGCCGTGGCGGAACCCGACGCCTGGTTCACGTACTACTACTGGCTCGACGACGCCCGCGCGCCCGACTTCGCGCAGCTCGTCGAGATCCACCGCAAACCCGGCTACGACCCGGCCGAGCTCTTCATGGATCCCCTCGACCCCTACGTCAAGGTCAAGGCGGCCACCGCGCTGGCCCGCAAGAAACTCGGCATGCGCTACCGCATGGCGGTCGTGCCCCTGGACCCTTCACCTATTCGCGGCAGCCACGGCCGCCTTCCGGCGAGCGACGACGACGGTCCGCTCCTCATCTGCTCCACCCCCCGCGCTGTCGGCGACCGCGTCGCGGCCACCGATGTGAAGTCACTGCTGCTCCGACTCGCCGGTCTCGACTGAGGCCGCAGCCCTCAGCCCCGACTGGTCACAAGTGAAGCACTCACCACTGACAACGCCCCGCGATCACGAGGAGTTCCACGCATGAGCCGCTTCTCCCAGCCCGACCCCGAGCTCACCCACCGCCTGAGCAGACGCGGCATGCTCGGCGTGGCCGCAGGCGCCACCGCCGCCGCCCTGCTCGGTGCCGCCGCCCCCGCGACCGCCGCCACCGGCAACACGTCCGGAACCACCGGCACGGCCCCCGGCGCCAAGGGCCGCGGGCGCCCCGTCCTGCCGCCCGGCCGCCTCGGCATCCAGCTCTACAGCCTCCGCGACAAGGTCTCCACCCTCGGCTTCGGCCCCGTCTTCGCCGAACTGGAGAAGTACGGCTACGACGAGGTCGAGTTCGCCGGCTACACCCAGGGCTCGGCCGGCCCCATCACGCTCGCCCAGCTCAAGCGGCTGGCCCACAGCCACGGCCTGAACCCGATCGGCAGCCACGTCGGCTACTACTCCGACGACCCGAACGCCTACACCTTCGCCCAGAACCTCACCAAGGTCCTCGACGATGCCCAGGCCCTCGGCCTCAAGCACATCGGCACGGCCGCCGGCCCGTTCCGCTACGGCTCGACCGTCGACGCCTGGAAGCGCGCCGCCGAGGACTTCAACACCTACGGCGCCGCGGCGAGGGCCCGGGGCATGAAGTTCTACCAGCACAACCACTCCGAGGAGTTCGGCTTCGCCACGGACAACCCGAAGGTCCGCCTCTACGACGTCCTGCTCAAGGAGACCGACCCGGACCTCGTCTACCTGGAGATGGACATCTACTGGGCGTACGTCGGCCAGTTCCGCTTCTCCAAGCGGCCCGACGGCACGCCCGCCCCGTTCGAACCGCTGAACTACGTCCTCAGGCAGCCCGACCGCTACCCGCTGTTCCATGTGAAGGACGGCGAGAGCGACCCGTCGAACCCGTACGGCTACCGCATGACCGACGTCGGCGACGGCGACATCGACTACCAGAGGTTCATCTCCGCCGTGACCCGGCTGCGCGGCCACCGCATGGCCCACCACTGGCAGGCCGAGCACGACAACCCGGCCGAGTCCTTCACGTTCGCGCGGCGCTCCAGCGCCCACCTGCACTCGCTGCGGGAGAAGTGCTGACACCGCTGAACATGAGGAGGCCCCTCCCCGGCCGGGGAGGGGCCTCCTCATGTGTGGGACGGTCAACCGTCGCTTTCGCGGAGGGGACGGTGTGCGGCGCCGGACGGTGCGTGCGGGCTGCTTGCCGGGGACGGCTGCGGCGTCAGGTCGTGTCCTCGCCGAGCGGTTGCGGGTTGGGAGCGATGCGGCGCTTTTCCTTGTCACGTCCCGGCGGGGTCAGGAACAGTGCCACGCAGCCGGCGAAGAGGGAGATGGAGCCGGCCAGGATGAACGCACCGGAGTGTCCCCAGGCGCCGACGACCACGGCACCCATGCCCGCTCCCAGGCCGGAGACGAGCTTGGCGCTGTAGACCATGCCGTAGTTGGACGCGTTGTTGTTCTCGCCGAAGTAATCGGCGGTCAGTGCGGCGAACATCGGGAAGATGGCTCCGCCGCCGAAGCCGGAGATCGAGGAGAAGACCAGGAACAGCGGCAGGTTCTCGGCGTTCGCCGACCAGAGGATGCCGTACTGCGCCAGGCCCAGGATGACGCACACCACGAGCAGGCACCGCTTGCGGCCGTAGAGGTCGGAGAGCCAGCCGATGACACCGCGGCCGGTGCCGTTGACGATGGCCTTCAGGGACATGGCCGTGGCGACGATCCCGCCGGCGAATCCGGCCTCCTCGCCGATCTCCACCTGGAAGGCGATGCCGAAGATGTTCACTCCGGACGTACAGGCCAGGCAGAACCACATCAGGGCCACCCGGCCGGTCTTCCACGCCTCCTTGGGGGAGTACTGGCGCACCGCCGGCGGGTTCATGCGCAGCGAGCGGGCCGCGCGCGGGTCCTTCGGCGGGTTGAGCGGGTCGGTCTCGGCGGGCCACCAGTTCTTCGGCGGGTCCTTGAAGAAGTAGCCGGAGCACGCCACGATCCCGGCCAGGAACAGGCCGACCGAGACCAGCACCCAACGGAAGTTGGTGAGGTCCATGTAGCCGTTGAAGAGGAAGACGAAGGGCACCGAGCCGTAGGCGAAACCGCCGTTGACGAAGCCGGTCTTGCCGCCCTTGCGCTCCGGATACCACTTGCCCACCATGTTGACGCAGGTGGCGTACACCATCCCCGCGCCCATCCCGCTGAACATGCTGAAGCCGATGTAGGCGAAGACGACGTGCGGCGCGAAGGCCAGTGACAGGTAGCCCAGCAGCGTGCCCGCCGCGCCGCACATCATCGCCCAGCGCGCCGGGAGTTTGCCGCTCTCACGCAGCTTGCCCGCGGGGAAGGCCACCGCGGCCTGGAAGAAGACCCACACGGTCATCATCCAGAAGATGTGCATGCTGTCCCACGCGTGTGCCGTGTGCAGGGTCTCCTCCGCGGACGCGAACGCGTACTCGGCGGAGGAGATGCCCATCATGCCGATCCAGGGCAGGATCACCATCCACTTGCGCTTGCGCCCCATGATGTCGATGTCGGTCTCACCGAGGCGGTAGACGCGGCCGTTCGCGTCGGTGACCTCCCGGTAGGGAACCGTGGTGGGCAGATCGGTCGTTGTCATGTCGTGTCGCACCCCTTGCGTCGAAAGATCTGGCCAGCGCCCCCTGTCCCATGCCTTTCGTGCGCGTGCGGGTCCCGGGGCCGGCCGACGCGCACCGTCGGCCGGCCCCCCGCTGCCTCACCTCATGTACCGCCCCCCAGCCGCGCCGCCTCCCGCGCCCAGCGGTACTTCGCGCCGAGCACGGCCACCGGCTTCTCGGTCGTGTACGGGTACGCCACGACCCCGCGCTCGAAGAGGTACTGGCAGGCCTCCTCGACCTCCACGTCCCCGGCGAGCGACGCCACGACCGGCTTCTCGATCCCCCGCTCGCGGAACTCGGCCACCACGCGTGCGGTGAGCTCCGCGAAGACCATGGGAGGAGTGACGATGGTGTGCCAGTAGCCGAGGACCAGCGCGTGGATACGCTCATCCTCGAGACCCAGCCGGATCGTCGCCTCGTACGTCGACGGCGGCTCGCCCCCGGTGATGTCCACCGGGTTGCCCGCTGCCCCGAAGGGCGGGATGAACTTCCGGAACGCCTCGTCCAGGTCCGGCGGGATCTCCATCAGCGACAGGCCGTTGTCCGTGACCGCGTCCGAGAGCAGCACACCGCTGCCGCCGGCACCCGTGATGATCACGACGTTGTCGCCCTTGGGGGCGGGCAGCACCGGCAACGCCCGCGCGTACTCCAGCATGTCGTTCAGCCCCGGCGCCCGGATCACCCCGGCCTGCCGCAGGATGTCGTCGTACACGGCGTCGTCGCCCGCCAGCGCGCCGGTGTGCGAACCGGCCGCTTTCGCACCCGCCGCCGTACGCCCCGCCTTCAGCACGACCACGGGCTTCTTCGGCACGGTCGCCCGTGCGGCCTCCACGAAGGCGCGCCCGTCCTTGAGGTCCTCCAGGTGCATCGCGATGCACTCGGTGTGCGGGTCCTCCCCGAACCAGGTCAGCAGGTCGTCCTCGTCCAGGTCCGACTTGTTGCCCAGCCCGACGATCGCCGACACGCCCGTCTTGGTGGTGCGGGCGAAGCCCAGGATGGCCATCCCGATGCCGCCCGACTGCGAGGTCAGCGCCACCCCGCCCTTGACGTCGTACGGCGTGCAGAACGTGGCGCACAGGTCGTGCCAGGTCGAGTAGTAGCCGTAGATGTTCGGCCCCAGCAGCCGCACTCCGTACCGCTCGGCGATCGCCACGATCTCCGCCTGGAGCTCGTGTTCACCGGTCTCGGCGAACCCGGAGGGGATCAGTACGGCGTTCGGGATGCCCTTGCGTCCCACCTCCTCCAAGGCAGCGGCCACGAACTTGGCGGGAATAGCGAAGACCGCCACATCCACCTCACCGGGAACGTCCGTGACACTCTTGTACGCCTTGCGGCCCAGAATGTCATCGGCCTTGGGGTTCACCGGATGGATGTCGCCGGCGAAACCGCCGTCGACGAGGTTGCGCATCACCGAGTTGCCGATCTTGCCCTGCTCGTTGGAGGCACCGATCACGGCGACCGAACTCGGCTGCATCAGCCGGCGCATCGACGTGAGGATCTCGTCCCTCGAGTACTTCCGGCGCGGCGCGGGCTGCGACTCGGCGAGGATCACCCGGATGTCGGCCGCGACGGCCCCCTCCGCTGTCGCGATCACCGGGTTGAGGTCGACCTCCGCGATCTCCGGGAAGTCCGCGACGAGTTCCGACACCCGGCGGATCTGCTCGGCGACGGCCCACCGGTCCACGCCCGCCTGGCCGCGCACCCCGCGCAGGATCTCCGCCGACCGGATCGAGTCCAGCATCGACAGCGCCTCGTCGGCGTCCACCGGAGCGAGCCGGAACGTCACGTCCTTCAGGACCTCGACGAGCACCCCGCCGAGCCCGAACGCGACCACCTTCCCGAACGTCGGGTCCGTGACCGCGCCGACGATGACCTCCTGCCCCTCGGCCAGCAGCTCCTGCACCTGCACGCCCGAGATGCGGGCCTCGGCGTTGTAGGCGCGCGCGTTGTCGATGATCCTGTGGAACGCGGCCCGTACGTCGGTCGCGCCCTCGACCCCGACGATCACTCCGCCTGCGTCGGTCTTGTGCAGGATGTCCGGCGAGACGATCTTCATCACGACGGGCCCGCCGAAGCGCGCCGCGAACGCCACGGCCTCGTCGACGTCGGTCGCCAGCTCCTCGCCCGGTACGGCGATCCCGTACGCGTCGGCGATCACCTTGCCCTCGGGCGCGGTCAGCGCTGTCCGCCCCTCGGCCCGCACGGAATCCAGCACGCCCCGCACCCGCAGGACCCGGTCTTCGGCCATCACGTCAGATCACTCCGTTCGACTTGAGCAGGCGCACTTCCTCGTCGCCGAGGCCGAGTTCGCCGACGTAGACCTCTTCGTTGTGCTCGCCGAGAAGCGGCGAGGTGGTCACCTCGACGGGGGAGTCGGACAGCTTGAGCGGGCTGCCGACGGTGACGAACTGACCGCGCTCGGGGTGCGGGACGGTGACGACCATCTCGTTGGCGGCCAGCGACCGGTCCTCGATGATCTCCCTGGTGGACAGGATCGGCCCGCACGGGATGTTGTGCGCGTTGAGCCGCTCCAGCACCTCCCACTTGGGCAGCGTCGAGGACCACTCCTCGATCAGCTGGAACATCTTGCCGAGCTTGGGCAGCCGCGCCTCGGGCGTCGCCCACTCGGGGTCGTCGGCCAGCTCCGGCCGGCCGATGAGCTCACTGATCGGCCGCCAGCCGACGGGCTGCACGATGACGTACACGTAGTCGTTCGGGCCGCCCGGCGCGCACTTGACCGCCCAGCCGGGCTGGCCGCCGCCGGACGCGTTCCCGGACCTGGGAACCTCGTCGCCGAAGTCCTCGTTGGGATATTCAGCGAGCGGCCCGTGTGCCAGGCGTTGCTGGTCCCGCAGCTTCACCCGGCACAGGTTCAGTACGGCGTGCTGCATGGCCACGTTGACCCGCTGCCCGCGCCCGGTGCGCTCCCGTTGGTAGAGCGCGGCGAGGATGCCCGCCACGGCGTGCACGCCCGTCCCCGAGTCCCCGATCTGGGCCCCCGTCGCCAGCGGCGGCCCGTCCTCGAAACCGGTGGTCGACATCGACCCGCCCATGGCCTGCGCGACGACCTCGTACGCCTTGAAGTTGGTGTAGGGGCCCTCGCCGAACCCCTTGATGGAGGCATAGACGATCCGTGGATTGATCTCCTGGATGCGGTCCCAGGTGAAGCCCATCCGGTCGACCGCGCCCGGGCCGAAGTTCTCGACCATGACGTCGGAGCGCCGGATCAGCTCGGTGAGGATCTCCTTGCCGCGCTCGGTCTTGGTGTTGAGGGTGATGCTCCGCTTGTTGCAGTTGAGCATCGTGAAGTAGAGGGAGTCGACGTCCGGCAGGTCACGCAGCTGCTTGCGTGTGATGTCGCCGGTCGGCGCCTCCAGCTTGACGACGTCCGCGCCGAGCCAGGCGAGCAGCTGGGTCGCGGAGGGCCCGGACTGGACGTGGGTCATGTCCAGGACGCGGATGCCTTCGAGGGCCTTGGTGGACGGAGGAGTCATCGGGGGCACCTCACTTGTACATGGTCTGGTTCATGGTTCCGGGGGCGTACGCGTCGGGGTCGACCCAGACGTTGATCAGGGACGGCTTGCCGGACTCGCGGGCGCGCCTGAGGGCCGGGCCGATGTCGGCGGGGTCGCGGACCTCCTCGCCGTAACCGCCCAGCATCTGGGCGAACTTGTCGTAGTGGACGTCGCCGAGGGTGTTGCCGACCCGCTCGCGGTCCTTGCCGTACTTGGCGGCCTGGCCGTAGCGGATCTGGTTCATGGAGGAGTTGTTGCCGACGATGCCGACGAAGGGGAGGTCGTAGCGGACGAGAGTCTCGAAGTCCCAGCCGGTCAGGGAGAACGCGCCGTCACCGAAGAGGGCGACGACCTCCTTGTCGGGCCGTGCCTGCTTGGCCGCCAGCACGAAGGGGACCCCGACGCCGAGCGTGCCCAGGGGACCCGGGTCCATCCAGTGCCCGGGTGACTTGGGCTGCACGACCTGCCCGGAGAAGGTGACGATGTCGCCGCCGTCGCCGATGTAGATCGAGTCCTCGGTGAGGAAGTCGTTGATCTCGCTGACCAGCCGGTACGGGTGGATGGGCGAGGCGTCCGACCTCAGGCTCGGCAGCCGCTTCTCCAGGGCGGTCTGCTCCGCGGCCCGCAACTCGTCCAGCCACTCCTTGCGCTTCGACGCACCGCCGTTGACGCGTCCGGAGGCGGCCTCGGTGACCGACTTCAGCACCAGTCCGGCGTCGCCCACGATGCCGAGGTCGATGTCGCGGTTCTTGCCGACCGTGCGGTAGTCGAGGTCGATCTGCACGACGGTCGCGTCCGGTGACAGCCGCTTGCCGTAGCCCATGCGGAAGTCGAAGGGTGTGCCGACGATGACGATGACGTCGGCGCCTGAGAAGGCGTACCGGCGGGAGAGCTGGAAGTGGTGCGGGTCGCCGGGCGGGAGGGTGCCACGGCCGGCGCCGTTCATGTACGCCGGGATGTTCAGCGTGCGCACCAGCTCGATGGCCGATGCGGTGCCCCGGGTCGTCCACACCTGGCTGCCGAGCAGGATGGCCGGCTTCTCGGCGTGCACGAGCAGGTCGGCGAGCTTCTCGATCGCCTCCGGGTCGCCGGCCGAGCGGGTCGAGGCGCGGTAGGCGCCGGACTTCGGCACGCGCGCCTTGGACACCGGCACCTTGGCGTCCAGCACGTCACGCGGGATCTCCAGGAAGGAGGGCCCGGGCGCGCCGTGGTAGCACTCGCGGAACGCCATCGACACCATGTCCGCCGCCCGGGCCGTGTCCGGCACGGCCGCCGCGAACTTGGTGATCGGCGTCATCATGTCGACGTGCGGCAGGTCCTGGAGGGACCCCATCTTGTGCTGGGTGAGGGCCCCCTGGCCGCCGATCAGCAGCATCGGGGACTCCGCGCGGAAGGCGTTGGCGACACCGGTGACGGCGTCGGTCGTCCCCGGTCCCGCGGTGACCACCGCGCAGCCCGGCTTGCCGGTGATGCGCGCGTAACCGTCGGCGGCGTGGGCGGCGACCTGCTCGTGACGGACGTCGACGACCTCGATGCCCTCGTCGACGCAGCCGTCGTAGATGTCGATGATGTGGCCGCCGCACAGGGTGTAGATGCGCTCGACCCCCTCGGCCCTCAGCGCCTTGGCTACGAGATGACCACCGGAGATCACGTCCTGGGTGTCGTCGGGCATGGCGAAGTCCTGTCCCTTCGTAGGGGGTTGGAACGTCTCGCGGTACATTGCATACAGTCGACGAATACTGTATGAAGCTTGTTATCCCGCATCCGATGGGTGGTGTCCAGGGGGCGTGCGGCACTTTCAGTCAGGAGCCGGAATGGACCTGTACGAACATCAGGCAAGGGAACTCTTTGAAGAACACGGCGTCTTGGTGCCGCGTGCCGAGGTGACGGACTCGCCCAAGGAGGCCCGTGGGATCGCACGCCGGCTCGGTGGCCGTGTCGTGGTGAAAGCCCAGGTGAAGACCGGGGGCCGGGGCAAGGCAGGAGGGGTGAAGCTCGCCGCGGACCCGGCCGCCGCCGAGCTCACCGCCCGTCAGATCCTCGGTATGGACATCAAGGGGCACCGGGTCGGCACGGTGATGCTGGCCCAGCCCGTGGACATCGAGGCCGAGTTCTACGTGTCCTACGTACTCGACCGCGCGGCGGGCCGCTTCCTCGCGATCGCCTCGGCCGAAGGCGGCATGGAGATCGAGGAGGTCGCCGCCACCCGTCCCGACGCCGTGGCCCGCGTCCCCGTCGACCCCGCCGAGGGCGTCACCTCCGCGAAGGCGGGCGAGATCGCCGAGGCGGCCGGACTGCCGCCGCAGACCGTCGACGTCCTCGTGCGGCTCTGGGAGGTCCTGGTCCGCGAGGACGCCCTCCTCGTCGAGGTGAATCCGCTCGTCCGCACCCGGCAGGGGCACATCCTCGCCCTCGACGGCAAGGTCACCCTCGACGACAACGCCCGCTTCCGGCAGGCACGGTGGGGCGCGGACGACACGGAACACGACGGCGCGCTGGAGGCGGCCGCTGCCGCGAAGGGCCTCAACTACGTCAAGCTCGACGGCGAGGTCGGCATCATCGGCAACGGCGCCGGACTCGTCATGTCGACACTGGACGTGGTCGCGGGCTGCGGCGCCAGGCCCGCCAACTTCCTCGACATCGGCGGCGGAGCGAGCGCCCGCGTCATGGCGGACGGACTGTCGGTCATCCTCTCCGACCTGGACGTGAAGTCCGTCTTCGTCAATGTCTTCGGCGGGATCACCGCGTGCGACGCGGTCGCCGACGGCATCGTCCAGGCCCTGGACACCGTCCGCCTCACCAAGCCGCTCGTCGTGCGCCTCGACGGCAACAACGCGCCCCGGGGCCGCGCCATCCTCGACGGGCACGCGCATCCGCTGGTCCAGCAGGTCACCACCATGGACGGCGCCGCCCGCCGGGCCGCCGAACTCGCCACCACTGCCTGAGGGGACGTCATGGCCATCTACCTCACCAAGGAGAGCAAGGTACTCGTCCAGGGCATGACCGGCAGCGAGGGCATGAAGCACACCCGGCGCATGCTGGCGGCCGGCACGAACGTCGTCGGCGGCGTCAACCCGCGCAAGGCGGGCCGCACCGTCGACTTCGACGACCGGGCCGTCCCCGTCTTCGGCAGCGTCGCCGCCGGGATGCGCGCGACCGCGGCGGACGTCACCGTCGTCTTCGTGCCGCCGGCCTTCGCCAAGGCGGCCGTCCTCGAAGCCGCCGACGCCGGTATCGGCCTCGCGGTGGTCATCACCGAGGGCATCCCTGTCCACGACTCCGTCGCCTTCACCACGTACGCCGGCCAGAAGGGCACACGAGTGGTCGGACCCAACTGCCCGGGCCTCATCACCCCCGGCCAGTCCAACGCGGGCATCATCCCGGCCGACATCACCAAACCGGGCCGCATCGGCCTGGTCTCCAAGTCGGGCACGCTGACGTACCAGCTGATGTACGAGCTCCGCGACATCGGTTTCTCGACCTGCGTCGGCATCGGCGGCGACCCGGTCGTAGGCACCTCGCACATCGACTGCCTCGCCGCTTTCCAGGACGACCCCGACACCGAACTCATCGTCCTCATCGGCGAGATCGGCGGCGACGCGGAGGAACGGGCGGCGGCCTACGTCCGCGAGCACGTCACCAAGCCGGTCGTCGGTTACATCGCCGGGTTCACCGCACCCGAGGGCAAGACCATGGGGCACGCGGGCGCCATCGTCTCCGGTTCCTCCGGCACGGCGCAGGCGAAGAAGGAGGCGCTGGAGGCGGCCGGGGTGAGCGTGGGCAGCACCCCGACCGAGACGGCGAAGCTCGTGCTGGCGCATCTCGAAGCGCGCCTCGGAGAACCACGGCAGTGAGCCAGGTCCCGCCCCCGACCGTGCATCCAGAGCGGAGCAACCCGATGGCACCCACCCTCACCCTCAAATCCGGCACGACCTGGCCCGACGCGTGGCAGCGCTGCCTCGCCGTCGCGCCCGAGGCCTTCCGCGACGAGCGGGTCCTCAACCTCTGGAACGCCGCCTGGCAGGCGGACGGCCGGGTCCTGCCCGCGGTCAGCCCCGTCGACGGCAGCCCGATCACCGGACCGCCGCGCCTGGACGGGGCCACCGCCCGCCGGGCCGTGCGCGCCGCCCTCGACCAGCACCGCGCCTGGCGTCACGTCTCCCTGCCGGAGCGCCGGGCCCGCGTCGCCGCCACCCTCGACGCCCTCGCCGAACACCGCCGGCTGCTGGCCCTCCTGCTCGTCTGGGAGATCGGCAAGCCCTGGCGGCTCGCCCTGGCCGACGTCGACCGCGCCATCGACGGGGTCCGCTGGTACGTCGACGGCATCGAGGAGATGGTCGCCGGCCGGGCCCCGCTGGACGGCCCGGTGTCCAACATCGCCAGCTGGAACTACCCGATGAGCGTGCTCGTTCACGCAGTGCTGGTCCAGGCACTGGCAGGCAACGCGGTCATCGCCAAGACCCCGACCGACGGCGGTGTCGCCTGCCTGACCCTGGCCTGCGCCCTCGCCGCCCGTGAGGGGATCCCCGTCACCCTCGTCAGCGGCAGCGGAGGCGAGCTGTCCCAGGCGCTGGTGCGGGCGCCCGAGATCGGCTGCGTCTCCTTCGTCGGCGGCCGCGACACCGGCGCCTCGGTGGCCACGGCCGTCGCCGACCTCGGCAAACGACACGTACTCGAACAGGAGGGACTCAACACCTGGGGCATCTGGAACTACTCGGACTGGGACGCGCTCACGGCGGTCATCCCCAAGCTCTTCGACTACGGCAAGCAGCGCTGCACGGCGTACCCGCGCTTCGTCGTCCAGCGGCACCTGTTCGACGCGTTCCTGGCGGCGTACCTCCCGGCGGTCCGCACGCTCAGGATCGGACACCCGCTCGCCGTGGAAGAGCCGGACGACCCGTACCCGGAGCTGGACTTCGGGCCGGTCATCAACGCGGCCAAGGCGAAGGAACTCCAGGACCAGGTCGCCGAGGCGATCGAGCGCGGCGCCGTACCGCTGCACCGCGGCAGTCCGTCCGACGCCCGCTTCCTGCCCGGCCAGGACACCTCGGCCTACGTCCAGCCGGTCACGCTCCTCAACCCGCCCCCGTCCTCTCCGCTGCACCACGCGGAGCCCTTCGGCCCGGTCGACACGATCGTCCTGGTCGACACGGAGGCGGAGCTGCTGGCCGCGATGAACGCCTCCAACGGCGCGCTGGTGGCCACGCTGTCCACCGACGACCGGGCGACCTTCGAGCGACTCGCCCCGCAGATCCGCGCGTTCAAGACCGGCCACGGCCGGCCCCGTTCCCGCGGCGACCGTGACGAGCTGTTCGGCGGTCTCGGCGCGTCCTGGCACGGCGCGTTCGTCGGCGGCGAGCTGCTGGTGCGCGCGGTGACACGGGGACCGGCGGGGGAGCGGCTGCCGGGCAACTTCCCGGAGTACCAGTTGCTGCCGTGAGGGCAGACCACCCCGGGGGGAGGGGGCCCAGAGCGACCGACGCCGGTCCACCGCGCGGACGCCCGCGCGGGGCTCGGGCGTCGGTCGCCGACGGGTGGCGAAACCGGCGCGTCTCGAAGCCCGTATCGGCGTTGGCCGCCGCCGGGGCGGCACCGGGCCGCGGGGTCATCGGGTTGCTGGGTTGCTGGGCTGCCGGGCCGCGGGGTCATCGGGTTGCTGGGCTGCTGGGCTGCCGGGCCACCGGGCTGCTGGGCCGTCGGGCTGCCGGGCCGCGGGGCTGCTGGGCCACCGGGCTGCTGGGCTGCTGGGTCATCGGGTTGCTGGGCTGCTGGGCTGCTGGGCCACCGGGCTGCTGGGCCGTCGGGCTGCCGGGCCGCGGGGCCGCTGGGCCGCCGGTCAGCCGATGCCCTGCCGGTCCGGGCGCAGGGCGAACGCGCGGTCCGCGGGGGCGGGCCCGGACCGGTCCACCGTCTGCCGGAGCAGCTCGCGATGGCGGAGCAGCGGCTCCCGCCGCTCCGGCGGCACGAGCAGGAGCAGGTCGTCCAGCCCTGCCAGCATGCGCCGCGACACCTGTGGGCTCCTGGTGGCGCACCCCCGTACCTCGGCGAACCCGAGATCCACCAGCTCGGTCCAGCCCGGCACGGGCTGCACCAGCCGCACCGCCCCGCCCCGGTCCCGGTACAGGGCGGCGTCGAGCGGCCGTCGGCTGAGCGCGGCCAGGAACTGGACGATCCGGTCCAGCGCCTGGACGGCGGTCGTCGGATCGTTGATCGCGGACGACAGGGCGCGCAGCGCGATGTCGGAAACTGGCGCAGTCCGAAGCCGAGATCCTGGTGGTACGTCCGCTCCACCCCCACCGAGATCGCGTAACGCAGCGCCCGGCGCGACGGGACCGGCCCGCCGTGGACCGCCAGCACGGGCACCTCGGGCACCACGAAGTCCCCGATCCGCGGGATCAGCCGCAACACGACCCGGTGTTTGCGCGCCTCCCGCACCAGCCGCGTGATGTGCACGTCCCGCAGCACCCCCGCCCGGCCCTCGTGCGGGACCGACGCGGTCGCGGAACCGAGGCGGGCGGCTTCGTCCTGCCCGCCCGTCGGCACGGGCATCGAGGCGGCCACCCGGAAGGACTCCGTGGCGATCCGCGCGATCACATGACTGATCCGCATCAGCCTGAGGGTGGTGTTCACGTACAGGCCGCGTCCAGCGCCTGGGCCCCCACCCAGACCACGAAGACCCCCACCATCGCCGCGGTGGGGGCGAACCAGAACGTGTCCCGCAGATGCCCTCTGAGCGGCGACAACGCACGGCGTCGACAACGCACGGCGGCGACGGCCCGACCCGGAGCTTTGCGTAACCATCCAGTCGCTCACGGTGTGACCCCAGGTGCATGGGGGTGCGAGGTCCCGGACCCCCGCCCTGGGGAAGGAAACGCAGGTGAAAGGCACTGCGAAACCTTGGTATGGTTGTCCATGTCGCCGCCGGGCAGCGCCCTGGCGAGGCGGCAGACACCTGGTCCGGGTGGCGGAATGGCAGACGCGCTAGCTTGAGGTGCTAGTGCCCTTTATCGGGCGTGGGGGTTCAAGTCCCCCCTCGGACACTCGCTTCGGTGCACGACTTCGGTGCACGAGAGGTGCTGGCCAGTTCTGGTCGGCACCTTTTCCGTGTTCCACGAGTGCCGCGACCCTCCGCGGGCGCTGCGTGGCACGGCCCCTCAGACCCGGTAGCCCCGCAGCTTGCGGTACAGCGTCGCCCGGCCGATCCCCAGCGCCGCCGCCGCGCGTGCCTTGTTGCCGCCGTGCAGCCGCAGGGCCTCCAGGATCGCGGCGCGCTCGGCGTGCTCCATCGGGCTGAGGGGCCGCGCGGCCGGGCCTTCCCGCACGGCGTCCGGCAGCTCCGCCCGGCGGACCGGCCCCGACATCCGGCGGTGCTCGGCGAGCGCCCGGACGAGGTGGGCCAGCTCGGTGACGTTCCCGGGCCACGGGTACCGCTCCAGCGCGCGCAGGGCGTCCAGTGTCCAGGTCAGCGGCGGCTGCCCGGCGGCCGGCCGTGGCGCCAGAGCGGGGAGCAGCTCGCGTATGTCCTCGGTACGTTCGCGCAGCGGGGGCAGGGTCACCGAGCGGGCGGACAGCTTGTCCAGCAGACGCTGGAGGCAGGGGCCGACCGGCGCGCCGGGCGTGTAGGTGACCAGCAGCCGGGCGGCGGGGTGCGTGTCGAGCAGGGAGTTGAGCGCGGCCACGCCGGGCTGGGCGAGGCGCTCGGCGTGCCGGAGCAGGAGCGGGCGATCGGCCGGCCAGGTGGGCAGGACCCTTTCGAGCCCGGCGTCCAGCGCCGCGTCGGCGATCTCGACGACCGCCCGTGCCTCCGTGCCGAGCAGGTCCAGAGCCAGCGCGGACTTGCCGGTTCCACGTTCACCGGCCAGCAGCAACGGCTCCGGCGAGCGGGCCAGTTCGACGGCACGGCCGACGGCGTGTCGCCAGGGGACCGACGAACCGGTGAGCGAGCAGGCCGGTCGCGGCACGGCCGGCACCGGCACCGGCTGCGACGGCTCGGGACCGGCGAGTGGCTCCAGGACGGCGACGATCCCGATGACCACGCCGTCCAGCCGTACGGGGTCGATCCGTGCGACGCATCCAGAGCCATCCGGCAGCTCGGCCGGGCCCGTTTCCCCGGACTGCCCGGCCTCACCCGCGGCATCCGCGTGCCGCGCGCTCACCGCCGTCCGCTCCAGTGCCCCGAGCACCTCGGGCGTCAGCAACCGCTGCGCGGAGTCGCTGATCAGGCGGTTACGACCGTCCAGAGCGACCACAGCACAGTCCGGGCCGTCCACGACCGGGTCCGGTCCGCCCACCGCCCGCACATACGCGTCCAGCAGCACCCGCTCGGCCCGCCCCGCCCGCGCCCGCAGCTCCGTCTCCACCGCCGTGGCGGCGGCCTCGGCGAGTGCCGCGTGCGGGTGAGGCGAACGCGCGGTACCCAGCCGCGACGCCAGCGACGCGACGGTCAGCGTGCCGACGACCCGGCCGCCCTCCGGGGCGAGCAACGGGACGCTCACGGCGGACACGTCCTGCCACCGGTCGAGGAAGTGTTCCGGCCCGTGCACCTCGGCCCGGCGCCGGGTGCGCAGGGCGACAGCCGCACTGTTGTGGCCGACCTCCGGCTCCGACAGGACGGGGCACGGATCGAGCCCGGGTACGCTCCCCGCGCTCCACAGCACGCGCAGCCGCTCGTCGGTCAGGAGGAGCAGGGACCGGTCCGTGCCCAGAGCCGGGGCGATCCGGTCGAGCACCGGCCGGGCGGCACCGAGCAGCGCCGAGTCCACCGGCCGGGATGGGGCGACGGCCGGTTCCTTCAAGTCGTGCGGCACACCGAAGAACCGTGCCCGCCGCCACGCCGCGACGACCTCCTCCGGAACACCGCCCGGCAGCGGACCCCCCGACAGGAACCGCTCGCGGGCGAGACGCAGCGAGGGGCGGGTGGTGGCTGCGGCGGAAGGCTCGGTCGTGGTCACGGCATGCAACACCGTAGCGGGTTCGGTTGAACAGGCAACAACGGGCCGCGACGGGCGGTGACCGCGGTGCCCGGCGCCCCCTCACGGACCCCCGGGTGTCTCGTAATGAGACACTCGCGACCGGCCGAAGCGCTCCATGATCATGGACACTCGATGTCCGCCCCGTCTTCCCCCACCCCGCAGGAGCGCCCGTGTCCACCGTCGTCGAGACCGACGTCCTGATCGTGGGCAGCGGCCCCGCCGGTGCCTCCGCCGCGCTCGCCCTGAGCACCTACGGCGTGCCCAACACCGTGGTGACCCGCTACGCGAGCCTCGCCGACACGCCCCGCGCGCACATCACCAACCAGCGCACCATGGAGGTGCTGCGCGACCTCGGCGTGGAACAGGACGTCGTCGCGCAGGCCACCCCGCAGCACCTGATGGGCAACACGACGTTCTGCACCGGCCTGGCGGGCGAGGAACTGGGCCGGGTGCGCTCCTGGGGCAACGACCCGCTCGTACAGGCGGAACACGAACTCGCCAGCCCCACCCGCATGTGCGACATGCCGCAGCACCTCATGGAGCCGGTCCTCGTGAACGCGGCCGTCGCCCGCGGCACCCGGCTCCGCTTCCAGAACGAGTACCTCTCCCACACCCAGGACGCCGACGGCGTCACGGCCACCGTCCGCGACCGGCTGCGCGGGGACACATACGAGATCCGCGCCAAGTACCTGATAGGCGCCGACGGCGGACGGTCGAAGGTCGCCGCGGACGCCGGGCTGCCGATGGGCGGCCAGATGGGCGTGGCAGGCAGCGTCAACATCGTCTTCGAGGCGGACCTCACCCGGTACACCGCCCACCGCCCGGCCACGCTCTACTGGGTCCTCGCGCCCGGCGCCACGGTCGGCGGCATCGGCGCGGGCCTGGTGCGCTGCGTCCGCCCCTGGACCGAGTGGCTGATCGTGTGGGGCTACGACGTCACCGCGGGCGCCCCGGACCTGACCACCGAGTACGCCGAATCCGTCGTGCGCAAGCTCGTCGGCGACGACGACATCCCCGTGACCATCAGGTCGTCCTCCGCCTGGACCGTCAACGAGATGTACGCGGAGAGCTACGCGAACGGCCGCGTCTTCTGCGCCGGCGACGCCGTGCACCGGCATCCCCCGTCCAACGGCCTCGGCTCCAACACCTCCATCCAGGACGCCTACAACCTGGCCTGGAAGCTCAAGCTCGTCCTCGACGGCACCGCCCACCCCAGGCTGCTCGACAGCTACACCGCCGAGCGCGCGCCCATCGGCCGGCAGATCGTCACCCGGGCCAACCGGTCCATCCGCGAGACCGCCCCGATCTTCGAGGCCCTCGACGGGCTCTCCCCGCAGACCCCCGAGCAGCTGTGGGCCAACATCGCCGCCCGCAAGGACAGCACCGAGGCCGCCGGGAAACAGCGCGCCGAGCTGCGGGAGGCGATCGCTTTCAAGGCATACGAGTTCAACGCGCACGGCGTCGACCTCAACCAGCGCTACACCTCCGGCGCGATCGTCCCGGACGGCACGCCCGACCCGGGCTTCGCCCGCGACCCCGAGCTGCACCACCAGCCGTCCTCCCGCCCCGGCGCCCGGCTCCCGCACGTCTGGATCACCTCCGGACCCCGCACGCTCTCCACCCTCGACACGGTCGGCCGGGGCCGCTTCACCCTGCTGACCGGCATCGGGGGAGAGGACTGGGTGCGGGCCGCCTCGGCTCAGGACGTCCCGGTCGCCACCGTGGTGATCGGCCCCGGGCAGGAGTACGAGGACCCGTACGGCGACTGGGCGCGGCTGAGCGAGATCTCCGACGCGGGCGCCCTGCTCGTGCGCCCCGACGGGTTCGTCGCCTTCCGGCACGCGTCCGCCGCACCGGACGCCGGCGAACTGCTCACGGACGCGCTGCGGACCATCCTCGGACGCGCCTGAGCGAGCAATCACGGAGGCACCGCAGCGCGCAATCATGGAAGCAAGGGCAGCAGCGAACTTCGACGACGAGGAGCCGCGATGACCACCGACGCGACCGGGACCGGCGTCACCGAGCAGGCCCTCGCCAGCCTCCGGGGAACCGCCGACCCGCGGCTGCGCGAGCTGCTCACCGGCCTCGTCCGCCACCTGCACGACTTCGCGCGCGAGACCCGGCTGACCCAGGAGGAGTGGGAGCGGGCGATCACCTTTCTGACGGCGACCGGGCAGGCCTGCACCGACACCCGGCAGGAGTTCATCCTGCTGTCGGACGTGCTCGGGCTGTCCATGCTCGTGGAGACCGTCAACGGCCACCGCGCGCCCGGCGCCACCGAGTCGACCGTGCTCGGCCCCTTCCACATGACCGAGTCGCCCGTGCGCACCCTCGGCGACGACATCGACCTCGTGGGCGGGGGCGAACCATGCGTGGTCAGCGGCCGGGTGCGGTCCGAGGACGGCACCCCGCTGCCCGGCGCCGTCGTCGACGTGTGGCAGGCCGACGACAAGGGCTTCTACGACGTCCAGCAGCCCGGGGTCCAGCCCGCCGGCAACGGACGCGGGCTGTTCACCGCCGACACCGAGGGCCGCTTCTGGTTCCGCACCTGCGTCCCGGCGCCGTATCCGATCCCCACCGACGGCCCGGTCGGAGGGCTGCTGCGCGCGACCGGGCGGCACCCCTACCGCCCCGCGCACATCCACTTCATCGCCGCGGCCGAGGGGCACACGCCCGTCACCACGCACATCTTCGTGGCCGGCGGCGACTACCTCGACTCGGACGCGGTGTTCGCCGTGAAGGAGAGTCTGGTCCAGGACTTCCCGGAGACCGACGACCCCTCCCTGGCCCGGGAGTTCGGCGTACCGAACCCCTTCCGGCACGCCCGCTTCGACCTCGTCCTGGAGCGTGCCGCATGACGTTCCCCAGCTACCAGAGCTTCCCGAGCTTCCAGAGCGATTTCTCGTACGAGACCCGGCCCGTGCGGGTCGTCTTCCGGCCCGGCGCGGCCGTCACCGCGACCCCCGGCGAGGCCGCACGCCTGGGTCTGCGGCGGCTGCTCGTGGTCTGCGGCAGCCGGGGCGAAGCCGTCGCCCGGGCGGTCGCGGACGCGCTCGGCGACACCTGCGTCGGGGTCCACGCGGAGGCCCGGATGCACGTCCCCGTCGAGGACGCCGACCGGGCCGTGGCGGCGGTACGGGCGGCCGGGGCGGACGGCTGCGTCGCGGTCGGCGGCGGCTCCGCGATCGGCCTCGGCAAGGCGATCGCCCTGCGCACCGGACTGCCGCTGATCGCCGTGCCCTCGACCTACTCCGGCTCGGAGATGACGCCCGTGTGGGGCCTGACCGAGCACGGCACCAAGCGCACCGGCCGCGACCCGGTCGTCCAGCCCCGCAGCGTCGTCTACGATCCCAGGCTCACCCTCTCCCTGCCCGTACCGCTGACCGTGACCAGCGGCGTCAACGCGCTCGCGCACGCCGTCGAGGCGCTCTACGCCCCGGACACCTCGCCGCTGGTCTCGGTCATGGCCGAGGAGGGCGTGCGGGCCATGGCCGGCGCGCTGCCACGCCTGGCCGCCGGCCCGGAGGACCTGGACGCGCGCAGCCGGGCGCTGTACGCGGCATGGCTGTGCGGCTCGTGCCTCGGCGCGACCACGATGGGGCTGCACCACAAGCTGTGCCACGTCCTCGGCGGCATGTACGGCCTGCCCCACGCCGAGACCCACACCGTGGTCCTGCCCCACGCCCTCGCCCACAACGCCCCCGCCGCCCCGCAGGCGCTGGCCGTCCTGCGACGGGCCCTCGGTGCCGACGACGCCCCCCGGGCCCTGTGGGACCTGGCCGGCAGCCTGGGCGCACCGCGCTCCCTCGCCGAACTCGGCCTCGAGGAGGCCGACCTGGCACCGGCGGCGGCCCGGGTCGCGGGCGAGCCGTACGCCAACCCGCGCGAGGTGACGGCGGAGGGGGTGCGGGGCGTACTGCTCGCGGCGTTCGAAGGGGGCCCGCCGAACTCCGGGCTTGCGGACAGAAGGTGACCGCAAGCCTTCCTAGGGTCGGGGCATGACTCGGAAGCAGAGGATTCTTGTCACCGGCGCCACGGGAACCGTCGGCCGTCAGGTCGTCGCCGAGCTGCTCGACCGGGGGCACGAGGTGCGTGCCCTGACGCGCGACGCGTCGAAGGCCGCCTTCCCGGCCGGCGTCGAGGTCGTCGAGGGCGACCTGACCGCACCTGACGGCCTGGCATCGGCGCTGGAGGGCGTCACCGGCCTCCATCTGATCACCTTCGGCGGTGCCGCCTTCAGCCCGCTGGAGACCGGCCCCCGGATCCTTCAGCTCGCCCGCTCCGCCGGGGTCCGCCGCGTCACCGTGCTGCACGGCGGCGGGCCCACCCCGCTGGAGGACGCGGTGCGTGCCGACGACGGCGTGGACTGGACCGTGCTCATGCCGGTGGAGTTCATGGCCAACGCCCTGGAGTGGGCGGACGGGATCGTGGCCTCGGGGGAGGTGCGAGAGCCGTTCGTGGACCGGCTGAGTGCCATGGTCCACGAGGGCGACATCGGCGCCGTCGCCGCGGTCGCGCTCACGGAAGAGGGACACGCGGACCAGGAATACGTGATCACGGGCCCCGAAGTGCTCACCGTCGGTGACAAGGTGGAGACGATCGCCGCCGCCGTCGGCCGGGAGATCACCCTGGTCGAGCTGACCGAGGAGCAGGCCGTCGCGCAGTGGCGGGCGGCGGGTCTCGCACAGGACGTCATCGGCTTCCTGCTCATGACGTACGGGGACACCCCCGAGGTGGGCCGTACCGTCTCCGGCACCGTCGAGAAGGTCACCGGCCGCCCTGCGCGCCCCTTCGCCCGGTGGGCCGCCGAACACGCGGGCGTTTTCAAGGGGCAGTCCTGACTGTCTCGTATTGAGACACCCGCACCGGAACCCGGCCCGTCAAGATCGACAAGGGGGGTGTGACCGCAGCAAGGTGCGGCCGTCGGCATGCGCTGAATCGCTGACCGTGCGGCCGCACACCCGAAGAAAGGTGACCACCATGGCCCTCGCACTGCTCCGGCGCCGGTGGCTCAAGAACACCTCCGCCGCAGCGGCGGGCCTCGCCCTCCCCCTCCCCGCAGGCGCGGGCGCCGTGGCCCGCGAGGTCGTCGACCCGATGGGCACGCCCCTGGCGGCCGCGGACGTCACCGTCACCGCGCTGGACACCCACCGCGTCGCGGCCCGCGGCACGACCGACCCGTACGGCTACTTTCTCGCCGCGCTGCCGCCCGGCCGGTACAGCCTGCTCATCTCGGCGCAGGGCCTGCGTCCGCACCGCGAGACGATCGAGACGGGCCCGGGCGCCCCGACGGCCACCGAGCGCGTCTGGCTGCAGCCCGCCGAGGCGCTCCAGCTGCCGACGCCCGGTACCTGGCTCTTCGACCCGCCGCACACCGCGATCCGGTTCATCGCCAAGCACGTCGGCATGGCCCATGTCCACGGCCGCTTCGAACGCTTCGAGGGCGGCATCCGGATCGCCCCGGACATGACCGACTCCCGCGTGCACGTCCGTATCGACGCCTCCAGCATCACCACCGGCAACACCACCCGCGACAACCACCTGAGGTCCGCCGACTTCCTGGACGTCGAACGCTTCCCCCACATCGACTTCACGAGCGCCCGCTTCGCCTACCGGGGCGGCAGCAAGTGGACGCTCCAGGGCTCCCTCACGATGCACGGCGTCAGCCGCTCGGTGGCCCTGGACACGACCTACCTCGGCACGGTCAACGGCGGCTACGGGCAGGAACTGCGCTGCGCCGCCCTGGCGACGGCGGAGCTGCACCGCGAAGACTTCACCCTCAACTGGCGTTCCATGCTGGCCCGGGGCATCGCCGTGGTCGGCCCGACCGTCCAGCTGGAGCTGGACGTCCAGGCGATGTACCGGACCCACGACACACCGACCCCACCGGAATAATCCCTGGCCCGGTCCATCCCATCCTCCCTACACTCGCCGAGTACCCGGCGCCGCCCACGAATTGAGCTGCGGCGCACCGTCGTGACGAACGAAGGGAGACGGCCATGCGTGACCGCACCGCTGCCACCGTCTCCCTGCCGCGCTACGAGGTGATCCTCGTGTCCTCGTCGCTCCGGTGCCCGCTGCGCGGCGGGCGCCGGATGACCGGGACGAACGTCTGAAAGGCCCCTGCGCACAGCTTGCCGGCGTGAAGTCGGCAGGCTGTGCACGCTTGTCGCCAGGCCCGCCTCGCCCGGTAATCGCGCTGCCCCTTTCCTGAACGCTTCGAAAGGCCCTGGGCCGTGCGCATCAACCACAACCCGCTCGCCGTCGTCCGCAATCTCGGCATCCTCGCCCACGTCGACGCCGGCAAGACCACCGTGACCGAACGGATCCTGTTCGCCACCGGAACCACGCACAAGCGCGGCGAGGTCCACGACGGCACGACCGTCACCGACTTCGATCCGCAGGAGCGGGACCGGGGCATCACCATCTTCGCCGCAGCGGTGAGCTGCGCCTGGGACGGTCACCGGATCAACCTGATCGACACTCCGGGGCACGTCGACTTCGCCGACGAGGTGGAGCGTGCCCTGCGCGTGCTCGACGGTGCCGTGGCCGTGTTCGACGCGGTGGCCGGGGTGGAACCGCAGAGCGAGTCGGTGTGGCGGCAGGCGGACCGGCACGGCGTACCGAGGATCGCGTTCGTCAACAAGATGGACCGCGCCGGTGCCGACCTGGACGCGGCCGTGGCGTCGATCCGGGAGCGGCTGCACCCGGCCCCGCTGGTCGTGCAGCTGCCCATCGGCTCGGAGGACGCCTTCACCGGCGTCGTCGACCTCGTACGCCTGCGCGCCCTGCGGTGGGCCGACGGTGACGTCTTCGAGGAGACGCCGGTGCCGGACGACCTGCGGGACGAGGCCCTCGCGCGCCGCCGGGCGCTGGAGGAGGCCGTGGCGGAACTCCATCCGGGCGCCCTGGAGGAGTTCTGCGACACGGGCACGCTCGGCGCGCGGACCCTCTCCTCGGCGCTGCGGGACCTGACCCGGGACGGTGACGGCGTGGTCGTGCTGTGCGGATCCGCGTACCGCAACCGGGGTGTGGAGCCGCTGCTCGACGCGGTCGTGGCCTATCTGCCGTCGCCGCTGGACGTGCCGCCGGTCCGCGGCAGCCACGAGGGCGAGGAGCGGGAGCGGGCCGCCGACCCGGCGGCCCCGCCGGCCGCCCTCGCGTTCAAGGTGCAGGCCACCCCGACGGGACGGCTGACCTACCTGCGGATCTACTCCGGGACGATCGAGAAGGGAGACACCCTGTGGGACGCGAGCGCGCGGCGCACCGAGCGCATCGGCCGCATCCTGCGCGTCCGGGCCGACCGGCACACGCCGCTGGACCGGGCGGTCGCCGGGGACATCGTCGCCGTCGCCGGGCTCAAGTCGGCCCGCGCCGGCTCGACCCTGTGCGCGCCGGACGCCCCGCTCGTGCTGGAACCGCCGGGCGTGCCCGAGCCGGTGGTGTCGGTGGCGGTCGAGTCCCGAAAGGCCGGCGACACCGACCGGCTCGCGTCCGGGCTGGCCCGGCTGACCGAGGAGGATCCCTCGCTGGTCGTGCGGACCGACCCGGAGACCGGGCAGACCGTACTGTCGGGCATGGGTGAACTGCACCTGGAGGTGGCGGTGGAGAAGCTCCGGCGCGAGCTGGGTCTGGAGGTCAACGTCGGCCGCCCCCGGGTCAGTTACCGCGAGACCGTCGCCCGGGGCGTGTCCGCTCTGGTCTACCGGCACGTCAAACAGGACGGCGGGGCGGGCCAGTTCGCCCATGTCGTGCTCGACGTGGAGCCGTACGAGGAGGGCGGGTTCGTGTTCCGCTCGGCCGTCGTCGGCGGACGCGTGCCGCAGGAGTACGTCCGGGCGGTCGAGGCCGGCTGCCGGGACGCTCTCGCCGAGGGGCCGCTCGGCGGGCATCCGGTGACCGGCCTGCGCGTCACGCTCACCGACGGGGCGACCCATGTGAAGGACTCCTCGGACACGGCGTTCCGCACGGCCGGCCGGCTCGGCCTCCGCGAGGCCCTGCGCGCCTGCGCGATGGCCTTGCTGGAGCCGGTCGTCGAGGTCACGGTGACCGTGCCCGAGGACGCGGTGGGCGGTGTCCTCGGCGACCTCGCCGCCCGGCGCGGCCGGGTGACCGGCTCGGTCACCCGCGCGGGCGCGGCGGTCGTCACGGCCACCGTGCCGCTGGCCGAACTCTTCGGCTACGCGACCCGGTTGCGCAGCCGCACCCAGGGCCGTGGCACCTTCACGGCCCGGCCCACCGGCTACGCGCCGGCGCCGGTCGCGACGCCGGCGCGGTAGCGGGACGGCGGTCGGCCCCTCCCCGGAAGAGGAGGGGCCCGACACGCTCACGGGTACGACTCCACCCTCGACGGCACACTGGGCGGCTGACGCCCGGCGGATATTCGTTTGCCCCGCCTTGCGCCCCCTGCCAACCTCGCCCCCATGCCCACCTTCACCGCTCCCGACGGCTCTACCCTCGTCTACCACGTGACGGGGGACGGACCGCCCCTGGTCTGTCTCCCCGGTGGTCCGATGCAGGACTCGGTCTACCTCGGGGACCTGGGCGGTCTGACCGCCCACCGCGGCCTGATCCGGCTGGATCTCCGGGGCACCGGCAGTTCGGCGGTGCCGCGGGACACGGCGTCGTACCGGTGTGACCGGCAGGTCGACGATGTCGAGGCGCTGCGGGAGGAGCTGGGGCTGGAGCGGCTGGATCTGCTCGCGCACTCCGCCGGTGCGAATCTCGCCGCGCTGTACACGGCCCGTCATCCGGACCGCGTGGGCCGGCTCGCCCTGATCACGCCCAGCGTCTTCGCCGTCGGCCTCGGCATCACCGCCGAGGACCGCCTGGAGACGGCACGCCTGCGCCGGGGAGAACCGTGGTTCGCCCCGGCGTACGCGTCCCTGGAGGCCATCACGGCCGGCCGCGCGACGGCCGGCGACTGGGACGCCGTCGCCCCGTTCTGGTACGGCCGGTGGGACGACGAGGCCCGGGCCTTCCGCGCGGCGGAGCAGCGACAGCGCAACGACGAAGCCGCCGCCTTGTACGCCTCCGACGGCGCCTTCGACCCCGACGGCACCCGGAACGCTCTTGCCGCGAGTGCCTCACCGGTGCTCGTCCTCGCCGGGGAGTACGACGTGGCCGCGCCCGCGCGCGTGATGAAGGAGTACGCGGGGCTGTTCCCGAAGGCCGAACTGGTCGTGCAGAGCCGGGCGGGGCACTTTCCGTGGCTGGAGGACCGGGGGCGGTTCGTGACGGCCGTGGCGGCCTTTCTGGGCGATGGCGATGGGGATGGCAGCGCTGTCAGCAGTCCCTGAACTCCGGTGACTGGTTCAGTATCTGGGACCGTGCGGAGGTGAAGCGCGCGTACCTCTCCCCGGTCCGCGCCTCCGGGCGGAACGCCGCCACGCGGTGGCAGTTCTGGAAGGCCAGCGTGATGCCGAAGTGGCGTTCCAGGCTGCTGCGGATCGCGTCGCTGGCGAGGGCGCGCAGGAGTTGGCCGCGCTCCTGTTCCGACGGGGGAGGGGTCTGGTTGTCGGTGAAGTCGGCTTTGCCGTCGTGGAGTTCGGTGGCGAGGGAGGCGATCAGGTCGTAGGCGTAGGGGAGGGACGTGCGGACCGTGTCCACGAAGTCCTCCTCGCGGATGTCGCCCTGCTCGGCTTCGGCGAGGAGCTTCGGGGAGACGTCGAGAGACATGGGGAGTGTCGTCCTGTCTGGTCGGGGGTGGGGGCCGGAGGGTGTCAGGTGGTGGGCGGGGTGCCCGGGACGTAGTCCGGGTCGACCTGGGCGGCCAGGTCCTCGCCCGTGCGGGCGTCCGCCCACGCTCGGGCGTTGCGCAGGTGGAACTCGACGGCGTGGCGGTGGAGCCGGTCCCAGTCGCGGGGGTGGGAGTCGACGGCCTCGCGCAGGATCGTGAGGGCGTGGCGGTTGTGCGGCTCCAGGGAGTCCAGCGCGTCCAGGCCGCCCTCGGTGCGGCCCTGTTCGGCCGCGCGGACCCAGGAGGAGTGGACCAGGTGGGTCAGGAGGTCGTCCCCCACCTGTTCCTTGAGGAAGAGGAGGTCGTCCTCGCCGGTCACCTTGTTGCCGATGACCGCGATGCGGATGCCGAACTGCTCCGCGTGGTCGCGGTACTGGCGGTAGACGGAGATGCCCTTGCGGGTGGGCTCCGCCACCAGGAAGGTGATGTCGAAACGGGTGAACAGGCCGGAGGCGAAGGCGTCCGCGCCCGCCGTCATGTCGACCACGACGTATTCGCCGGGGCCGTCGGCCAGGTGGCCGAGGTACAGCTCGACCGCGCCCAGCTTGGAGTGGTAGCAGGCCACGCCCAGGTCGGACTCGTCGAACTCGCCCGTGACCATCAGCGGGACGCCGCCCGCCCGGCCGACGTGCCGCGCGTGCAGTGCGTCGTCGCCGAGTGGGCGCAGCAGGCGCGAGCCGCGTCCCGGGGGAGTCGTTTTGATCATCGCCTCGCGGGAGGTGATGCGTGGGTTCGTGCCGCGCAGGAAGTCCTTGATCTCGGCCAGGTGCTCGCCCAGGGGCGGAGCGGACTTCTCCTCCTCGCCGAGCGCCTCGGCCAGGTGCTGGTTGATGTCGCCGTCGATGGCGAGGACCGGGGCGCCGGAGCGCGCCAGGTGGCGGGAGAAGAGGGCCGACAGCGTGGTCTTGCCGCTGCCGCCCTTGCCGACGAACGCGACCCTCACGACCGCTCGTCCTTTTTGAAAATGGATGTCATGTGGTTAGGTTTAGGGAGTGATCGTCGCCGCTGTCAAATCGCCTGCTCCATTCGGGATTTGCGGTGGTGTCCGAGCATCGGGGCCCCGATCGGCCGACGTCGGCCTTGATGCATATCCTGTGCAAGTGCGTGATGTGAGCATCAAGAGTTCGTTCCGGTTCCTCGCAGCCCTCGTCCTCGTCCCGGGCCTGGCCGGCTGCTTCGTCTCCCCGCCGGGGGAGTCGCCGTCGGACGGCGGACAGCCGGGTTCGCGGCTGCGCGTCGCCCTCGCCTTCCCGCCCGCCGAGAACTTCTCGCCCTACGGGGCCGACGCCACGCTCCTCAGCCGGCTCGGCGTCACCGAGGGCCTGACGGCCCTGGACGCCAACGGTGCCGCGACCCCCGCGCTCGCCGAGTCCTGGCGCCGCGAGGACGACCGCACCTGGCGGTTCACCTTGCGCGAGGCCACCTTCCAGGACGGCACGGACGTCACCCCCACCGCCGTGGCCGACGCGCTCACCCACGCCACGAAGGCGAAGCCCGTGCCCGCCGCCCTCGCCGGTGTCGCCCTCGACGCCGAGGCCGACGGCAGCCGCGTCATCCGGATCACCACCGGCGCGGCCGACCCCGTCCTGCCCATGCGCCTGTCCAGCCCGAGCCTGGCGATCCTCTCCCCGAAGGCGTACGCGGGGAAGGGCGCCGCCACGCCCGTAGGCACCGCCACCGGGCCCTTCGAGATCACCAAGGTCAACAGCGGCGGCTCCGCCACCCTCGACCGCTTCGACGACTACTGGGCCGGCCGCGCCCACGCCTCCGGCATCGACGCACGCTTCGTCAAGGACGGCACCGCGCGCGCCAACGCCGTGCGCACCGGGGACGTCGACATCACCGAGGCGATCCCCGTCGCCCAGGCCGCCACCCTCGACAAGGAGACCCTGAAGGAAGCCGGTACCACCCGGACGACCAGCCTTCACCTCAACACCAGGACCGGCCCCTTCAAGGACCCGGAGCTGCGTGCCGCCGCCCGGGAGGCGATCGACTCATCCGTCATCGTCAAGGGCGTCTTCGAGGGGTACGCCGACCCGGGCGCCGGCATCTACGGACCCGCCGTCACCTGGGCCGGGAGCAAGCGGGTGAAGCCGACGGGGCGCGCGGACGCCGCCCGGCCCGACGGCACGCGGATCACCCTCGCCACCTACGACAACCGGCCCGAACTCCCCGAGGTCGCCCAGGTCGTACAACAGCAGCTCGAGAAGGCCGGCTTCACGGTCGAACTGGAAGTCCGCGAGTACTCACGGCTGGAGAGCGACGCCCTGGCCGGCGAGTTCGACGCGTTCATCGGCGCCCGCAACAGTCTGCTCGACACCGGCGACCCCGTCGGCATCCTCGCCAGTGACTACACCTGCGACGGCGGCTACAACCTGGCCCTGCTGTGCGACAAGGACGTCGACCGGGCCGTGCGGAAGGCCGACGGGACCGACGGCACGGGCGAGCGACAGGGCGCCGCCATGGCCGCCGAGGCCGCGGTCCTCGGCACGGACGCGGTCGTGCCGCTGGCCCATCAGCAGATCATCGCCGGCGTCGCCCCCGAGGTCTGGGGCGTTCGCCTCGACCCGTACGAGCGCGCCCTGGTGGACGCCGGGACGCGTCGCTGACCCATCGGTTCAGCCGGATCAGTCCAGGCGGATCAGTTCGGGCAGATCGCTTCAGGCAGATCGCTTCAGGCGGGCAGCTTCGTGTCGATCACGCAGCTGATCTCCACCGCCTGCCCGCGAAAGGTGAGTTCGGTGACGCCCAGGGCCGTGCTGACCGGGCGGTGGGTACCGAAGTACGCGCGGTTGCCCTCCGCGATCACGCCGGCGTTCTTCACCAGGTCCACCACGTAGAGCGTCTGGGAGACGATCTGGTTGCGCGTGACACCGTAGTGGGCCAGCACCTTGTCGATGTTGGCGTAGGTCCCCGCGAGTTGAGTGGCGACGTCGTCCTCGGGGTCGAAGCCGCCCGCCTCGTCGAACGAGAGCTGTCCGGAGACATGGATCAGATCGCCGGACCTGATCGCCTGCGCGTAGCCGAAGTGGCTCTCCGCAGGGATGGCGTGGTCGTAGACATCGATCGTGGTCATGGTTGCCGTCCTTCCGTTCCTTTGGTCGAGCGCGAACACACGCTCTCTTGCGGTTACTCGGAAACCGTAGGAGAGTCTGTGCCGACCTGGAAGAACGCACTTTTCAGTGACTGGGGAACCAGATGGTGACCAAGCAGTTGAGGGACCTGCCGGAGAACGCGGACCTGCGGCGCGCCGACTCCCTGGCACGGGAGATCTTCTCGGACGTGGCCAACAAGTGGGCGCTGCTGATCATCGAGGCCCTAGGTGACGGCACCCTGCGCTTCAGCGAGTTGCGTGACGAGGTCGAGGGCGTCAGCCACAAGATGCTCACGCAGAACCTGCGGATGCTGGAGCGCAACGGCCTCGTCGTCCGGAAGGTGCACCCCACCGTGCCGCCGAAGGTCGAGTACACGCTCACCGAACCGGGCCGGGCCCTGCGCGCCACCGTCGACCTGATCTGCGGCTGGACCCATGAGTACCTCGGGCACATCGAGTCGGCCCGCGACCGGTTCGACGCCTGACCGGCCGGGGCGTCAGCTCGCGACCAGTTCCCGCACCTGCCGCCGGGCCGGGGCCTTCTCGACCCGCGAGGTCCGGTACAGCCACAGCACATCCCGTCCGAACGACCACACCAGCAGGCCCAGAGCCAGGGCCGCGACCCCGAAGGTGGCCGCGTACGGCAGCAGACCCGCGCCAGCCAGCAGCAGAAGCACGCCCTGGAGCGCCGCGACCGTCTTGCGGGCCGTACTCGGCGGGAGCGCGGCGGTCAGCCAGGGCCAGACGCGGGCGGCGGCGACGAATACGTACCGCATCCCGCCGATCAGCAGGACCCAAAGGCCCAGTTGCATCGACACGTACACGCTCAGCACCAGGATCAGGAACGCGTCGACCTCCATGTCGAAGCGCGCGCCCAGCGGGGTCGAGGTGCCGGTGCGGCGGGCCACCTTGCCGTCGACACCGTCGAGGATCAGCGCCACCGCCGTCAGACCGACGAGCAGCGACACGGGCGGCGAGCTCTGGAAGGAGTCCGCGACCAGCGCGGTGACCCCGCCGACGAGGGTGGCCCGGCCGAGGGTGACCCGGTTCGCCGCGCCGAACGAGCGCAGCCGGGAGCGGTGCAGGGCCCGGGAGAGCACCGCCCAGGTGGCGATCGCGAACGCGAGGCCGGTCAGCCAGCCCGCCGGGCCCATCCCGATCGCCGTACCGATCAGGGCCAGCAGCAGGATCTGCGCTCCCGCCCCCACGGCGGTCTCCTGCTGTACGAGCCTCGCGTCGTAAGTGTTGTTCAGGGCCACCGAACACCCTCCGGCCGTGTGACAGAGTCGATCAACGCCGCTACCTTGTGCGCGGCCTGTGCACCCCTCGGTACGCAAGCAGCTTCCCGATCGTTCAGGAGGACTTCGATGAAGCACACCGGACGCGCGTTCTGGATCGACTCGCCTGGGCGAGGCGGCATCCGGGACGTCAGTCTGCCGGACCCCGGCGAGGGCGAGGTGCTGGTCCGCACCCTGTACTCCGGCGTGAGCCGTGGCACGGAGACGCTGGTCTTCCGCGGCGGCGTACCGGAAAGCCAGCACACGGCCATGCGGGCGCCGTTCCAGGAGGGCGGCTTCCCGGGCCCGGTGAAGTACGGCTACCTCAACGTCGGCGTGGTGGAGGAGGGGCCCGAGGCCCTCGTCGGCCGTACGGTGTTCTGCCTCTACCCGCACCAGACCCGCTACGTCGTCCCGGCGAGCGCCGTCACGCCCGTGCCGGACACCGTGCCGGCCGAACGGGCCGTGCTCGCGGGGACCGTGGAGACCGCCGTCAACGCCCTGTGGGACGCCGCGCCCCTGGTCGGCGACCGGATCGTCGTGGTCGGCGGGGGCATGGTCGGCTCCTCGGTGGCCGCCCTGCTCGCCCGGTTCCCCGGCGTGCGCGTCCAGTTGGTCGACGCCGACCCGGGCCGGGCCGAGACCGCCAAGGCCCTGGGCGTCGGCTTCGCCTCTCCCGAGGACGCCCTCGGCGAGTGCGACCTGGTCGTCCACGCCAGCGCCACCGAGCAGGGCCTCGCCCGGTCCCTGGAACTCCTCACCGCCGAAGGGACCGTGCTCGAACTGAGCTGGTACGGCGACCGGCAGGTGAGCCTGCCGCTCGGCGAGGCCTTCCACTCCCGGCGGCTCGTCATCCGCTCCAGCCAGGTCGGCACGGTCTCCCCGGCCCGGCCGGGCCGCACCTACGCCGACCGGCTCGCCCTCGCCCTCGACCTGCTCGCCGACCCGGCCCTCGACGCCCTCGTCACCGGCGAGTCCGCCTTCGAGGACCTGCCGGACGTGCTGCCGAAGCTCGCCTCCGGCGAGATCCCCGCCCTGTGCCACCGCGTCCGCTACGACGGGAGCGCCTGACCTGAGAGAGGACGGGAGCGCCTGACCTGAGAAAAGACGTGGCGGAGGCTGAACAGGGGAAGGGAAGGAGCCGTAATACACGGCATCCCCGGCAGCTGGAGCGGGGGAGCAGACGCGCCGCACCTGGAGGGTCGTCCGTTGTTCAGCATCACCGTCCGCGATCACATCATGATCGCCCACAGCTTCCGTGGCGAGGTCTTCGGACCGGCGCAGCGCCTGCACGGGGCCACGTTCCTCGTGGACGCCACGTTCCGGCGCGAACAGCTGGACGACGACAACATCGTCGTCGACATCGGCCTGGCGACCCAGGAACTGGGGGCGGTGGTCAGCGAGCTGAACTACCGCAACCTCGACAACGAGCCCGACTTCGCCGGAGTCAACACCTCCACGGAGTTCCTCGCCAAGGTCATCGCCGACCGGCTCGCCGAGCGCATCCACAAGGGCGCGCTGGGCGAGGGCGCCAAGGGCATCGCGGGCCTGACCGTCACCCTGCACGAGTCGCACATCGCCTGGGCGAGTTACGAGCGTGCGCTGTGACCGACACGACGATCGAACGGCCCGGGCAGAGCGGACCGGCACCCGCGCGGCTGAATTATGTTCCCGTGCAGCACGCCACCCTGAAGAACGCCGAGATCATCCCCATGTCCCTGCGCACCGTGCACTTCGTGCTGCCGGGCGGCGTCGACGACCCGGCGACGCCCAGCGGCGGCAACGCCTACGACCGGCGCGTGTGCCTGGACCTGCCCGGCTTCGGCTGGCAGGTCACCAAGCACGCCGTGGCCGGTGACTGGCCCCGGCCCAGGGCGGCGGCCCGTACGGAACTCGCCCATACCCTGAGCGGCCTGCCCGACGGTGCCGTCGTCCTGCTCGACGGGCTGGTCGCCTGCGGCGTCCCGGAGATCGTCGTGCCGGAGGCGGAACGGTTGCGCATGGTCGTCCTCGTCCACCTCCCGCTCGGCGACGAGACCGGGCTCGCCCCGGCCGTGGCCGCGGAACTCGACGCCAAGGAGCGGGCGGTGCTGCGGGCCGTGCCGGCGGTGGTCGCCACCAGCGACTGGGCGGTCCGCCGTCTGGTCGCCCACCACGGCCTTCCCCCCGAGCGGGTGCACGTCGCCGCCCCCGGTGCCGACATCGCGCCGCTCGCGCCCGGCACCGACGGTGTCTCACGGCTGCTGTGCGTGGCCGCCGTGACCCCGCGCAAGGGACAGCACCGACTGGTGGAGGCGCTGGCCACGGTGGCCGACCTGCCGTGGAGCTGTGTGTGCGTCGGCAGTGTCACCCAGGACCCGGAGTACGTCGCCCATCTGCGATCCCTCATCGCCGAGCACGGTCTTCAGGACCGGCTGGAGCTGGCGGGAGCGCAGACGGGCGCCGCACTCGACGCCAGTTACGCCACCGCCGACCTGATGGTCCTCACCTCCTACGCCGAGACGTACGGCATGGCCGTCACCGAGGCCCTGGCGCGCGGTATCCCGGTCATGGCCACGGACGTCGGCGGACTCCCCGAGGCGGTCGGCCGCGCCCCCGACGGCGGCGTGCCCGGCATCCTCGTCCCGCCGGAGAACCCGGCCGCCATCGCCGCGGAACTGCGCTGCTGGTTCGGCGAGGCGGACGTACGCCGTCGCCTCAGGGGCGCCGCCCGCAGCCGCCGCGCCGCCCTCGGCGGCTGGGCGACGACCGCACAGAGCCTGGCGGCGGTACTGCGCCGGCTCCCGACCGACCCCCGGAGGGCCGCATGACGAACCCGGTGACGACCCAGCAGAACGGGACGATCCCGGCCCAGCCCGGACCGAGGGAGGCTGCCGAGGCGATGAGCGGCGTGATTCAGGGTGCGGGCCCGAACGGGAAGCCCGGGCCCGACCCGTCGGCCCGGTCGGCGGATGCGGCGCTCCCAGGCGTGGGCCCCGGCGGGCCGTCCGCCTGGTCGGCGGGGGCGGCGGTGCCGGGCGTGGGCTCCGGTGGGCAGGCCGCCCGGTCGGCGGACGCCGTGGCTGCGGGCTCGGCCCTCAGCGGCCAGTCCGGGCCGGGGCAGGCCGTGGACATGGTCATCCCCGGTGCCGGGCCCAGTGGGAATCCCGGTGCGCGGCCCACCGTGAAGCTGCGTGAGGCCAACCCGGACGATCCGCCCCGTTACGCGCCCGAGTGGCTGCAGTTGCGGGAGCCGGCCGATGCCGCCGCGCGGGCGCACGATCTGCTCGACCCCTTGCGGATCCGGCTCGCCAACCTGCCGGGCAGGTCCGGCGGGGTCGTCATCCACGACCTCGGGTGCGGTACCGGCTCGATGGGCCGCTGGCTCGCCCCCTGCCTGGACGGCGCCCAGCACTGGATCCTGCACGACCGCGACCCCTATCTGCTGCACTTCGCCGCCGTCGCCTCCCCGCGCTCCGCGGCCGACGGCAGCCGGGTCACCGTGGAGACACGGCGCGGTGACGTCGCCCGCCTCACCGCGGACGCCCTGCACGGCGCGTCCCTGGTGACGGCGTCCGCGCTGCTGGACGTCCTCACCCGGGAGGAGATCGACGCCCTCGCCGCCGCCTGCGCGGGAGCCGGCTGCCCCGCCCTGCTCACGCTGTCGGTCGCAGGCCGGGTGGAACTGACGCCGTCCCACCCGCTGGACTCGGAGATCGTCCAGGCGTTCAACGACCACCAGCGCCGTGACGGTCTGCTCGGTCCCGACGCGGTGACGGCGGCGACCGAGGCGTTCTCCGAGCACGGCGCGACGGTGCGGCTGCATCCCAGCCCCTGGCGGCTCGGCCCCGAGCAGGCCGCGCTCACCGAGCAGTGGCTGCGCGGCTGGGTCGGCGCAGCCGTCGAACAGCGCCCCGAGCTGCGCGCCCGCGCCGACGCCTACCTGGCCGAACGCCTGGCCGCCTGCGCCGCCGGCCAGTTGCGCGTCACCGTCCACCACACCGACCTCCTGGCTCTGAACCGCCCGGCGGGCGGAGCGTCATGAGCCCACAGGCGACGGGAACGACACAGGTGCCGCAGGGCGCGCTGACGGCTGTGTGCGAGCGGCCGGCGACCGTCGATGCGCGATGGCTGCCGGAAACCGGCGGTGAATCGGCTCCGTCCACTGAGTCAGCCACCCCCTGCGGCAACGGGGCCGGCGCCGCCTCGTCGCCCCGTCGCCCGATCCGTACCGCCCTCGCCCGTCTCGGCTCCCCCCAAGTCCGCACGCATCTCGGCACCCTTGCCGGGGTCGTCATCCTCGGCGTACTGCTCTGGCGGCTCGGCACCGGCGTCTTCCTGGACGGGCTGGGCCGGATCGACACCGTGTCGGTGCTGCTCGCGCTCGGGATCGGGCTCGTCACCACCGTGTTCAGCGCCTGGCGCTGGGCGCTCGTCGCCCGCAGCCTCAGGATCCGGCTGCCGTTCGGGCCGGCCGTCGCCGACTACTACCGGGCGCTGTTCCTGAACGCGGCGCTGCCCGGCGGTGTGCTCGGCGACGTGCACCGGGCGGTACGGCACGGCCAGAGCGAGGGGGACGTGCGGCGGGGCGTGAAAGCCGTCGTCCTCGAACGGGCCGCCGGACAGATCGCGTTGTTCGCCCTGGGAGCCGTGGTCCTGCTGACCATGCCGTCCCCGGTGCTGGCCCAGGCCCGGCACATCGCGCCGCTCGCGGTCCTGGCCGCACTCGGCGCGATCGCCGTCGTCCTCGCCCTGCGCATGAACCGCCCGGAGCCCTCCCACCGGGGGCGGGCGCTGCGCGCCCTGCTCGCCGAGGCCCGCGAAGGGCTGCTGTCCCGCCGCAACGGGCCAGGAGTCGTCGTCTCCTCGGTGGTGGTCCTCGCAGGCTACGTCGCCATGTTCGTCCTCGCCGCCCGCGTCGCCGGAGCCGCCGCCTCCGTGGCCGTCCTGGTGCCGCTCGCGGTACTCGCGCTGCTGGCCATGGGCCTGCCGCTGAACGTCGGCGGCTGGGGACCGAGGGAGGGCGTCACCGCCTGGGCGTTCGGCGCCGCGGGCCTGGGCGCCGGCCGGGGACTCGCCGTCGCGGTCGTCTACGGGGTGCTCAGCCTCGTGGCGAGCCTGCCCGGCCTGATCGTGCTCGTCGCCCGCTGGTACGAGGGCCTGCGGGCCGGATCCCGGTCCGCCTCGCCGACCCCCGGACCCGGCTCCGCGGCCGTGCCTGACTACTCGTCGGAGGTCAGCAGCGAGAAATACGCCCCGAAGGAATCCGCCAGGCTCGCCAGGAGTTCCTTCCCCTTTTCCGCCGAACCCAGCGAAGGACGGCCGATGACACCGGAATCGGTATAACCGGACATGCCGAGGGTGAGCAGATGACGCCGGTCGTCAGCGACGAAATCGGAAGTCTCATAACCGGGTCGGAGCATTTCGGGATGAGCGTGCAGAAGGATGGAGGTCTCTATTTCCCCCGCGTGCATGTCGGTGAGCAGCGAGGCGACCACACCCGCCCGCTCCCGCGCCGCCTCCCAGTCCTCCGGGGCCGGGAACAGCGCCATCCGCTCGCCGCGGGCGGAGGATTCCTGAACGACGTTGCCCAGTACGTAGTTTCCGCCGTGCCCGTTGACCACCACCAGGGCGTCGACGCCGGACCGGCGGAGCGAAGCCGCTATGTCCCGTACCACCGCATGAAGGGTCACCGAGGAGATGCTCACGGTCCCCGGCCAGGCCGCGTGCTCGTGCGAGCACGAGATCGTCACCGGAGGAAGGAGGTGCACCGGGTACGCGCCGGCTATCTCCCGCGCGACGGCACAGGCGACGAGCGTGTCGGTCGCCAGCGGAAGATACGGGCCGTGCTGCTCGAAGCTGCCCACGGGAAGCACCGCGACCTGCCGTGAGACACCGGAGCCCCGCGTCCGTACGTCTTCCGTGGTGTCCGCCGGCACCAAGTCACTCATAACGTCACGGCCTTTCGTCTCTGCTTAGGAACTCGAGAATCATGACAGAAAAAATTGGCGTACTCGGCAAGAAGTCACCGCAGCGGACCGGCGTGGAACGCGTCGTGAATGCGCCCTTGCCCACCGTGTACGGGAAATTCCAGGCGGTCGGCTACCTGGACCACGACCGCGGTGACGAACAGGTGGCGCTGGTCTACGGCGACCTCGGCACCGACGACGTGCTCATCCGGCTGCACTCGGAGTGCCTGACCGGCGACGCCTTCGGCTCCCAGCACTGCGAGTGCGGAGACCAGCTCGACGCCGCCCTGCGCGCGGTCGTCGCCGAGGGCGCCGGTGTCGTGGTCTACCTCAGAGGGCATGAAGGCCGCGGCATCGGTCTGCTCGCCAAGCTGCGCGCGATGGCCCTCCAGGCGGAGGGTCTGGACACGGTCGAGGCCAACCTCGCCCTCGGTCTGCCGGTGGACGCCCGTGACTACGGCGTGGCCGCCCGGATCCTCGACGACCTGGGCGTGAAGTCCGTCCGCCTGATGTCCAACAACCCGCGCAAGCGCGAGGCGCTGGTGAACCACGGCATCGAGGTCGCCGAGCAGGTGCCCCTGCTGATCCCGCCGTGCGAGAACAACATCACCTACCTGCGGACCAAGAGGGAGCGCCTCGACCACCACCTGCCCCACCTCGACGCGGTGGTCAGCTCCTCCTGAGACGCTGGGGCGGATCCCCTCGACGTGACCTCGGCGGCATGCGTACGCGACCCGCGGGCGGGCCGCGTACGCTGCGGGGACGTCCGCCCCTTGAGCGCCGGCCCTCAGCTGGCCGGCGCCTCACGTCACGGAGGCCCACCTGTATGACCGAGCTCCATCTGTGGCTGCGACACGAGGCCCGAACCACCGAGCGGCGCACGCCGGTCGTGCCCGACGACGCCCGGCGGCTCGTCGAGCACGGAGTGGCACTGACGGTCGAGGACTCCCCGCAGCGGGTCTTCCCGACCGGGGAGTACGAGGCGGCCGGCTGCCGTGTCGCCCCCGCGGGGTCCTGGGTGTCGGCCCCGCCGGACGCCGTCGTGCTCGGTCTGAAGGAACTGCCCGAGGAGCCGGCCGAGCTGAGGCACCGGCACATCTTCTTCGGCCACGCCTACAAGGGCCAGCCCGGGGCGGCCGGCCTGCTGCGCCGGTTCGCCGCCGGGGGCGGGGCGCTGTTCGACCTGGAGTACCTGGTCGACGACACCGGACGGCGCCTGGCCGCCTTCGGGTTCTGGGCCGGCTACCTGGGCGCGGCCCTCGCGGTGCTCCAGCACCGCGGCCGGCTGCGGGCACCCCTGACGCCCACGACGAAGGAGGCCCTGGACGAGACGCTGAAGCCCGCCGCGGACGACGCCGAGTTCGCCGGTCTGGTCATCGGTGCCCTGGGACGCAGTGGCCGCGGTGCCCGGATGGCCTTCGCCACCGCCGGTGCGGACCCGACGTGCTGGGACCTCGCCGAGACCCGCGACCTGGACCGCCGCGCCCTGCTGGAGCACGACGTGATGGTGAACGCGGTGCTCGCCACCAGCCCGGTCCCGCCCTTCCTCCGCGAGCAGGACCTCGGCACCCCGGGCCGCCGCCTTCGCACCCTGTGCGACGTCACGTGCGACGTCGGCTCCCCGCTCAACGTCCTTCCGGTGTACGACGAGACCACCGACTGGGACGAGCCCGTCCGCCGGCTGCGCGAAGACCCGCCGCTCGACCTGATCGCCATCGACAACCTGCCCTCCCTGCTGCCGCTGGAGTCCAGCTCCGACTTCTCCGCCGCCCTCCTGCCCCACCTGCTCGACTTCGGCGTCACCGGGCCCTGGGGACGCTGCCTGGACCGGTTCCGTCAGGCATGCCGCGAACAGGGCATCACCCAGGGGGAGACCCTTGACCACTGACCCGGTCCCCGCGAGCGGCACCGTCCACTGGATCGGCGCCGGCCTGTCCACGGGCAGCGGTCTGGCCGCCCTGTGCGACACCGCCGCGCGCGTACGGCTCTGGCACCGCACCGAGAGCCGCGCGGCCAGCGCCCTCGACCGGCTGGGCCTCGCCGGCCGGGCCGAGCCCCGCGCGTACTCGCTGCCCGCCCTCGCCGCCGAACTGGCGCCCGGCGACGCCGTGGTGTCCATGCTGCCCGCGCCGGAGCACGCGCCGCTGCTCGCCGAGTGCGTCCGGCTCCGCGCGCACTTCGCCTGCTCCAGCTATGTGTCCCAGGCGGTCCTCGACCAGGTGCCCGCCGCGCAGAAGGCCGGGGTCGTCGTCCTGACCGAGGCGGGGCTCGACCCGGGCATCGACCATCTCTTCGCCCACGCCCTCGTCGCCCGCGCGCGGGAGGCCATCGGGGACGAGACGCCCGCCTCGTACAGCCTCACCTCGTACTGCGGCGGCGTCCCGGCCGTCCCGAACGACTTCACGTACCGGTTCAGCTGGGCACCGGCGGGTGTCCTCAACGCCCTGCGTTCCCCGGCCCGTCACATCGAGGGCGGCGCCGAGACGGTGGCCGACCGCCCGTGGGAGGCGACCCGGCGGCACGTTGTAGACGGGGAGACCTTCGAGGTCTATCCCAACCGCGACAGCGTCCCGTTCGTCGCGCAGTACGGACTGCCGGACGCCTGGACACCGCGCACGTTCGTACGCGGCACCCTGCGCCTGGAGGGCTGGTTGCGCGCCTGGGACGGCGTCTTCGAGGAGCTGAAGCGGGGCGACGACGCACGGATCGCCGCCCTGGCCCGGGAGCTGGCCGCCACGTACCCCACCACGGACGACGACCGCGACCGGGTCGTCCTCGCCGTGTCGCTGGACGTGCGGGCCGGGACCGGGCGGACCTGGGCGGGCGGCTGCCTCCTGGACCTGGTGGGCGACGCGCGGGAGAGCGCGATGGCCCGCTGTGTCTCGGGCACCCTCGCCCTGGGCGTCCGCCACGTCCTGGACGGCTCCCTCCCGCCGGGCCTGAACCGGGCTGCCGGGACGGCGGCACGTTCCGAACAGTGGCTGGGCGAACTCGCCCGGGACGGCGTCGAGTTCACACTCCGCGTCGACCGGTAGAGCAGGTCAGACCGACACGGCCTCGTGGACGAACCTCTTGAGGTCGCGGAAGACCGTGTGGGAGGTCCTGGGCCGCACCTGTGTCATGAACTGCACCGTCAGGTCGCGGCCCGGGTCGACCCAGAACGTCGTGGTGGCCACGCCGCTCCAGCCGTAGGCGCCGAGCCCGGAGGGCGCCTGGGTGCGGGACGGGTCGATCACCACGGAGACGTTGAGACCGAAACCGACCCCCGCGTTGCCGGGCTCGTCGTGGGCGGGGCGGCTGCCGAAGGCCCGCAGATCGGCGTTGCCGGGCAGGTGGTTGCGGGTCATCAGGTCCACTGTCTCAGGGGCGAGCAGCCGGACGCCGTCGAGTTCGCCCCGGCGGCGCAGCACCTCCATGAAGCGGTGGTAGTCGTGGGCGGAGGCCACCATGCCGCCACTGCCGGACAGGAACCGCGGCCGGCCGCCGCGCAGCGGCAGCCCGGCGATCCGCTCGATGCCGCCGCCGTCCTTCTCCCCGTACATCTCGGACAGCCGGGGCGCCTGCTCGTCCGTGACGTGGAACCCCGAGTCCGTCATGCCGAGCGGCCCGAAGATCCGCTCGGCGCAGAACACGTCGAGGGGCTGCCCCGACACGACCTCGACGACCCGGCCCAGGACGTTGCTCGCCACCGAGTAGTTCCACTGCGTGCCCGGCTCGAACTGCAACGGCAGACTCGCGTACAACTCGATCGTCTCGGCCAGGTCCGCGCCCGGCCGCACCGACGACTCCAGGCCGGCCTCGCGGTACAGGGCGTCCACCGGGTGGGTGTGGTAGAAGCCGAAGGTCAGGCCCGAGGTGTGGGTCATCAGGTGCCGGACGAGTATGGGGCCGGTGGCCGGGCGGGTTCTGACGTCGGCCCCGGAGCCCTCGACGTAGACCCGGGGGTTCGCGAAGGCCGGCAGGTGGTCGGCGACCGGGTCGTCCAGTGACAGCCGGCCCTCCTCCACCAGCAGCAGCGCGGCGACCGCGGTGACCGGTTTCGTCATGGAGTAGACCCGCCACAGCGTGTCCGGCTCGACGGGGAGCCCGGCCGCGATGTCGCGCAGGCCGTGCGTCGTGAGGTGGGCGACGCGTCCGCCGCGGGCGACGGACACGAGGAAGCCCGGCAGCCGGCCCTCCTCGACGAGACCGGCGAAGTGCCGGTCCAGGCGGCTCAGCGCCTTGGGATCCAGCCCGGCCTCACCCGGGTCGACCTCTTGCCGCAGCTGTGCCATCGCTCATCCTCCGTCGCGCTCGTCGAGGTGAGATCCGGCATACCCCGACCGGACCGCCTCAGACCCCATCCTCGTGCAGGAACCATGCGTGACCACGTGGGAACGGCAACATCACGTGGGAACGGCAACCTGATGCAGCTCGTGCACGCCAAGGCCTAAGGATCAGGTCGGCATGCGCGGGTGAGACAGCGGTCCTGATGTCCCTCACCGGGCCCGCGTCCGAGGATCCTTCCGGGCCGAATCCGAAGTAGGCCCGGCAGGAGATGACGAGCCCTCCGGACGTGGCGGCGCGCTGCCTCGCCTGTGCCCTGACCTGCGGTTGCCGCTGCGCCTCGGTCTCCTCCACCAAAGCCGCCCGGAGGCGCTTCTGCGGCCTCTTGCTGGCGCCCGAGCGGTAGCCGCTCCACGGTGCGGCGGGAGACGCCCAGGCCCTCGGCTCCGGCCGCCGTGGAGCCCTTTACGCGCGTGCGAAGGAATTTCATCAGGGCTCGGGCTGCTTTCGGCGCCGGGCGGGTGAAAGCGACGCGCTCCGCGCGACTCAGGCGACTGAGTGTTGCAGTACTCTCCTGCGCCGTCTGGGGGTGCCGCGTCGCCAGCGGCGTGGGCCGCCACCCCTCCTGTTGGTCGTTGCTCCCATGAGGGGCGGCTGGACGACAACCGTCCGCTACGACGTGTCATCGAGCGATGCGCGGAGTCTCGGACATGAGACCACGGCCAGGGGCTGGCTCAGTAGGAGGCTCTGTCGCCGTGCCCGGCCCCTGTTGTCGGGGCCTGGTTTCAGGGCGTCGAGCGTCGCCGCAGGCGGGGCAGCCTTCCGGCGAGATGGCGTCCGGATCCTTTGAGCTCTGTCTGTCGCAGCGGGGGCACAGCTGGATATCGAACTGCCTCGGCACTGCATCGGCGGCAGACCGCACGAGTGCACGGGGGCACTGGTTGGGGCATCCGGCCCAACCAGTGCCCAGGTCACCGAACCGGACCCGGAAGAGATCGAGGCAGAGGCAGCAGCGGACGCTCCACGCCGCTGTTGGGCTTCGGAACGGATCCAGTGGTTCAAGTTCGTATTGGGCCAGCGCCGATTCCGCCTCACGGGCTGCCAGTTTCCAGGCCAGTCGAACATGCAGGGAAAGGTGCGCGGCTGACGAGTGCGGCCCTGGGCCGGAAGGGCGTAGCTCCGGCCAGTTCAACACACGCGGTAGTGGCGGAAGGCTTCGCACGCGGTCCGTACTCGGATGCCCGTCCCACTCTGCGCCGTACTCGCCTTCTGGTGTGCGCCAGTGGCGTACCAGGCCTTCGGCCACGTGGGCGACGTCGCCCGGGCTGCGAAGACGCGGTGAAGCGGCGTGACGGGGGCGGAGATGAGGACGGCGTTAGGGCTGGGACCGAGCTTGGCGTAGGCCCAGCTGGTCGCTTCGTCCCAGTGGAGACGGACGCCGCCCCGTGCGCCGGTGCGGCTGACGTCCCAGATGAGGATCATGTAGAGCGGCTGGCGGCGATCAACTTGGCGGTACGCGCGAGAAGTCTGCTCGGCCCGGGCGATGCCCGGCTCGCAGGATCTCGACAGGGGTCTCGACGTTCTATTCGGCCATGCCGTTGATGACGCGGTAGGCGACGTACAGCCCGTACAAGGCGAGAAGCACGCCGAGGAATCGCGTCCACGCGGGCAGGGTGCGGCGCTGATGGGTGTTCCACATGCGCCGGAGGCGCACGACGGCGGAAAGGGCACCGAGCGCGGCGATCGCCGTGAACACCCAGAACAGCACGGGCCGATCATCCACCGAGGCCTTCTGCACTCCGGCGTTGCCGATGATGAGCAGCAGGTAGGGGGCGATGTACTGAGCCGGGCTGAACTCCCGAACCCTCTCAGAGCTACCGGAATCGATCATGGAATGCCTCCGAAGTGGTAGGTGTCGGCATGGACGTGCGCCCCACGGCAGGGGGAACAACCGTGGGGCGCACATGGGTGTTACAGCCCCCGGGGAGGGGCCGCATCAGGTGACTCGGTACATCACAGGATGATGTCGATGAGCCACTCGATGGCCGTCTTGACGGAGATCGCGCCGCCCAGGGTCAGAGCCTTCTTCACCCAGCCCGGAAGGGAGTTCCACTTCTCCTTGAAGTAGCCCTTGCCCTTCTTCGCCCAGTCGGTCAGCTTCTTCTGCCAGGAGTCGGGCAGCGCCTTGAAGGCCTTCTTCAGGGCCTTCTTCTTCAGCTTGTCCAGCAAGCCGTTGGCGGCGACGTCGTCGCCGGCGTAGACGGCGGTGATCTCCGCCTGGGTGAGGCCCTCTTCTCTCAGGAGCTGCTGGCCCTCAGCGGAGTCCAGGTAGCGGACGAACGCCTCGTGCGAGAAGAACTCGAACTCCGGGTCGACCTCCGGGGTGACGGAGGCGGCAGCGGCCCTCTCGCGCTGCTCGGTCGCCTGCGCCGCCGTGGTACCAGCGACACCCAGAGTGAGGGCAGCAAGAGCAGCGAGCGCACTCATGCGGATATGCCGACGATTCACTATCGTGGTCCTTCGGGTAAGACGGTGCGGGCGCTGCCCCCCGGTGCACTGATGGCCTGGAAACC